>JAEZCY010000332.1 GCA_023429845.1 Acidobacteriota bacterium | reverse complement strand
CGTCCTGACGGGACGGTGGCCGCTCGTGACGACCACAACCGCAGTCCCGATGACCGACTGGGTCTATCTACGCGGCTCGGTCGCCGAGGCATCGCGGGCGTAACTTAGTGACTTCCACCACGGTCTGTTAGACGAGGGGCGGCGGCCGGCAACTGATCGCGGTGTCGAAAACCGCGGCCCCAGCTTGTCTGAGTTGCGATCAGCTGGAGCGCTGGCTCCGGGCAGTCGACGGTCTGCGGCAGGCGGCCTGACGACTGACCCGACAGCCGGTTGTCACGATACACGGGTATCGTGTATCGTTGAAGCGTGATTCGGTCCTTCGCGGACGAGACCACGCGGGACCTGTTCGGCAACATCAACAGCAAGGCAGCGCGACGGATACCGAACACCGCGTGGCGGGCTGCCCAACGCAAGCTGAAGCAGCTCGACCTGGTGGCGACGCTCGACGATCTGAAGATTCCACCGGGGAACGACCTGCATGCCCTCAAGGGCGACCAGGCCGGGCGCCATGCCATCCGGGTGAACGATCAGTACCGGATCACGTTCCGATGGGAGGGACACGATGCCTTCGGCGTCCGGTGCGAGGACTACCACTGAGCCAGCGAGCCTGCCGCGCGATTCCGCGGTGCTCGGCCCGCTCGTCCATCCTGGCGAGATGCTGCTGGAGGAATTCCTGCGTCCGCTCGGCCTGCAGCAGAGCGTCGTGGCAGACGAACTGGGCATCAGCCGCAACCGCCTAAATGAACTGGTGTTGGGCAAGCGTGCGGTGACGGCCGACACCGCGATTCGGCTCGAGCGCCGCTTCAAGATGCCGGCGCGGTTCTGGTTGCACCTGCAGGCCGACTACGACCTGCAGACGGCACTGGGCAACAGCGCGAGCGGCCACCGCGGAGCGAAACGCAGGGTGTGACCGGAATGCCCCCGGCGGGGGGCCAATTATTGGCGACTTCAAACGCTGAAACCTGCTCCACCGGCCGTCCGGCGCGACTTCTTCGGGTCGTCCGATCGACCCAGCCATTGCCGTCCGAAACGCAGCGAAGGCTTCGCGCCCTCACGAGCACCGTGCGCGCCCGGCATCAGATGCGCCGCTGACGCGCAATGGCGCGGTTCGAGGTCATCGGCCTCAAAGATCCCGAGTGAGTTTCAAACCACTCTCGCCAGACGACACATAGACTGCTCAGCTGATGACGACGAAACTGGGACGCAACGACACGTGCTGGTGCGGGTCAGGCAAGAAGTACAAGAAGTGCCATCTATTGCGCCAGTCCGAACCGCAGCTTCCATTCGCGGCCATACGGTCAAAGCTCAGCGGCACTCTCCCCAAGGTGTGCCTGCATCCAGACGCACCTCGGGGGTGTACGAAGGTCGTGCGTGCCCATACGATCCAACGCGGCGGCGTTCTCTCTCAGATCATCGACAGCACGCAGCACGTCCTGAAGTTCAGTGTCCTCGCCGACCGGCGTGAAGACGCCGTTTCCCGAGTCGGCTGGAAGGAAGCGTCAACGTTCCCCGGGTTCTGCGGCAACCACGACATGAATTTCTTCGCCCCTATCGAGCGCGAGGAGTTCACAGGGGCTCCTGAGCAGACCTTCTTGCTTGGGTACCGCGTTCTGTGTCACGAACTGTTCGCCAAGCGTACTGTCGATGCCGGGATGGAAGAGGCTAGACAGCTCGTGGACCGTGGCCGAAGCGACAGTGAGCAGCGGATAATTCAGGGCGATCTGCAGTCGTACAGGTCCGGCCTGGGCTTAGCCGCTTCTGAGCTGGGTCAGTACAAGAGTGCGGCCGACGCGACGGTCCGAACAGGCAACTTCGCTGAATGGGGCGCCGCCGTCTTCAGAATCGACGGCACCCTAGGCATTACCAGCGCCGGCTGCGCCAATCCCTCTTGGACGCTGAGCAACGAGCGTGTGCAGGACCTCACGGACACATCCCGCAGGGCCCAACCGTTGCTCCTTGGTGTGGTTCCGGCTGAACCCGGGAGTGGCTCTAACTATGTGGTGTTCAGTTGGCCACCAGACTGCCCGGGTATCGAGCGGTTCGTGCTCTCCGTCACCAATGTTCCACGGGAACAGCGTGCAAACACGCTGGTTCGAATCATGCTGGCGCACCTCGAAAATACCTTCTGCTCGACCGAGTGGTGGCGAGGGTTGAGCGTAGCCCAGCAAGCTGAAGTGATTCGCCTTGCGGAAGTGTTCGGCCCCGACGAAGAGAAGACAATCCTTGGAGCGCTCAAACTCGTGGACTGGTCGGTATCGACCACTACGTTTCGGAGCGCCGGACAAGGCACCGCTACATTGCTGTAGAGCCGAGCGCTCTGCGTCATCGCGGGGCGCCGTGCCGAACCAGCGCCGAGCCTAGAGACGTTCTACCCTAGCGGGACCCAAGGGTAAGCGTCAGTCTCTCAGATTTCCACTGGTCCGGAGATCGCCAGGCAGGTCACTGAGCACATCGAGGTCGACTGACGGGAGCGAGCGATTGCACAACTACGAGCACAAAAAGCTAATTGAGGCGATTGCTAAGCTCGACACAGTACCCGCGGAATCCAAGCCCTTTGCGGAGTGGATAGAGGCCGAGGCGCATCTTGACTTCCTGCGTAGGAACGCGCGCGCCGATGAGCTGGTCATTTTCGCGGCGGGTGAATACACGTTCATCCACTCGGTAGCCGTTCCGAACGACCGGCTCGCATCGGTTGACCAGCAAGACCTGATGCAATGGAGCTTCAACCCCTACTCGTCAATCGCCAGCTATGTGACTGGGGGCGGGCGCGAGGATGTGTGGGTTGAACGGGGTCTGAGCGGAACAGGGACTCGAACGCTTGAGGATGCCGCGCAGTTGATCTTCGGCCGGACGTTCGAAGGCTGGACCGGGCCGGGCCGCACCTACTACGAGATCCATCAGGAGTACGCGCACCTCACAGGCATCCACTGGCGTCCCGAAATGCGAGCCTACTGCCGCTTCAACGACCATGGTGATCTCGAGGCCGTTGTTTCCGTGACCAGCCGCGAGGACAAGGCCAGCAACATCGTCCTCGTCTCCTTCAAGTGGGAGCCGCTGGAGGAGTACCTTGCCGCATCCAACGCCTCGCTCGTCAGGATGTTTGATTTCACTTTGCTGCGGCGCTCCGGGTTCACCGGCTGGTCAGAAGAGCCGACTCAAGAAATCATCGAATCGCACGATGTCTTCTACCGCCGGAAAGTCATGCCCGGCTATGCGGCCTACACGCGGGGTGTCCAGATCATACGGCCTCATCGTTCGCCGCAAACCATCTTCACGAGTATCACGGATGGATGGCTTGGAGAGAAGAACAAGCGTCATGCCCAGTTCATTGCCTACGACTGGCGCAACCAGCGTGTGACGACGATCTCCACCGACCCTGCGGCCACGACGAACTATTTTCGGGCGGAGGGAAACGCGCTGCCTTTTGAACTATCGCCCGCGTTTTTTCGGCCGGAGGTTCTGCTGAAGTACAAGGCGGACCGCGACAAGTACACGGTGGGCGAGCGCGAAGTCTCATGCAGGGCGGCGTGGCACCTTGAAGCAATCGACGTCAACGAAGCGGGCCAAGTACACGCGTACATCTGCTACCTTCGCCGCCTCCCATACGCCGAGCAGTTGCACTGGGTGTCGTTCAACGAGCCACCGAAGGCCAGCATCTCCGAGCGTGCCGTGGTCAATGATTTTCAGGGCGAGTGGGTTAGCTTCGTGCAGCCACTGCGGAGGGTGCTGTCCATCGTGCAGCGCTGGCGAGATTCCAACGCCAAGTGGTGGATTCTTCGTGAGGAGAGGCTCCTTGAACGTGTGAACACACCTCTGACCGCGGGCCGCGATGAATGGGCCGAGGCGTACATGGACCTGGCAAAGCTGGTCGTCGAGGGTTTTGAGACAAAGACGATCCGTGCGCGGCTTGATGAGGCGCAGATTTCTTACGCGAAAGAGGATAAAACGATTGCGCTGCTCGAAAAGCTCCTGACGGTCGGACCAGGGGGCCAGATCCAGAAACTGGACGGCTTGCGGACCGTCCAGCTCTTGCGCTCGAAAGCGAAGGGACATGCCGGAGGCAGCGAGGCTCAGCAGTTGGCGCAGGATGCTTTGATGGAGCATGAAACTTTCGCCAATCACTTCCAGCATGTGTGCGCACAAGTCGCCGACGAGCTTGAGGTCATAGAGAAGGGGATGTCATGACGGGATTGCCGCCCAACAACAACAGGCAGCGGACGGCGTTGCGCGCCGCCGCTGATGCTGAGCGTTAGACGGACACGAACTAGTGGCAAAGACGCGATCGACCACGAAGCGGCGGGCCGAAGCGCCCGAACCGCAAGCGTTCTACATCACGACCGATCTTGTCGTCTCGTCTCGCACCTCGCTCGCTCCGCTCGCTGAGGCGCTTCCGCACGCGCACCACCCGCTCGCACTCAGCGGCCGACCGATGGCTCGACTTCTGGTCCTGAATGGAATCTCCCGGGGGAGTGCTGAGACAGATTGCCGGCGTTTCCTCGCGAGGCTGAAAGCCCTTCGGGGCGCCGCCCTGCGATCCTGGCAGACCGCCGGGCGGCGCGTACTCGACATCGGCATCCAAGCCGGCAGTGCGACACGCCCCTTCGATGGCGTGCAACTCAGCAACGCCACGCTGTGCTCAATCGCATCGCTGGGTATCCAGATTCAGGTGACGGTCTACCGCCCTGACGCGTACGACATGCCGGAGGCGCCTTGCGTCGGCCGTACACGGCCCTCGTCAAAATCAGATGACACAGGTTCCGTCTAACCAGCGGTTGCAGCCGGCGGCCGCCCGATGGATCATGAGCTCGCCGCGGCAGAAGCTGGGTCGTTAGTTTAGGCAGATGGGGGGCAATATGGTCCGCTACGTCACTGGCCTGCTCGGAGCGTTCTTGGTGTTCGGCGCCGCTCTCGTCATTGCCCCGACTTCGTTCCAGGTGATCGAACGGCGTCCCGTTCGGCTTACTACCAGCGTCGACGCGTGGGTGCAAATGGGGCTGCTGTGCACCACGGGGCTCGCCCTTATCGTTGGGCCGACCCTCGCGGCGATGCAGTATTTCTAAGAGACAACTGTCGGTCATGGCGGCAGCATTCGCCGGTGCATCGCTGGGACCGGCGCTCCTCATCGCGTTGTGGCTGTTGATTCGTGAGCGCGACGAGACGTTCGCAGCACTGCTGCAGTTCTGGCTGCGCCTTCCAGCTGAGTTTATCGTCGGCGTCGTTCCACACGCGGCGGCCAGTGCCTTCTTTGCCGGCTGGCTGGTGGCGGGCAGTCAGCGGCCACCCGCACTGCCTGACCAGCCGCTGCAGAAGACGAGCGGCGGCGGACTGGGTGGTCGTCGCGCCGCTCGCGGCTGAGCGTCAACGCGTTAGGCAGACCAAAGATGCCATCGACTCGCGTACTTCGTGGCGTCGTCCCAAATACGCTCGATGCCTATGTCAGCCGCTACTCGTCCTACCAGGGGTATTGGCTCTTCGGCTTCTTGATCGCGCGCCTCGATTGCGTTGAGTTCGACCTCCTTGCTCCGCTGGGGCCGAGTGGAACGCCACTCGAAGCGGCTCAGGCCAGGGCGGTGCGTGTGTTTCGCGAACAGCTCGCCAAGTCCGGCCTTGACGCTGCGCGGGTGCGCAAGGCAACGCTCACGCTGCATCGAGGTAGCGTTGGCCAGGTCGTTACAGAAGCGTTCGTCGCACCGGGCTGGGAGCTTCAGGCCAACATCGCCGTCCAGTCGCTCTCCGGGCGATCCTTCCGAGCCGAGCGCCAGTTCCGCGTTGCGGCACACAACCCTCTCTTCGAGCAGCGCAGTGTCGGAGCTGCCTAACTAACCGCCGCTTGCAGCCGACGGCGCCCGGCGTGATCATGAAGCGCCGCGGCTGAAGCAGGTTAGACTGCGGGCCGAGCGCAAAAGCGGCAGCGAAGAGCTGTGGCCGTGACACGCACGAAAGTATTCCCAGTTCGCGAGGTTGGCTTGCTCGTCGTAGCGGCCGTCCCGGCTCTCGCCGTCAGCCTCCTGTGTCTCGAGCGTTTCGTCGGCTACTCGGGTCCTCAGTTCGACCACGCCATTCTCAACGATCACGTCCTTGGCGGCACTCAGGATCGGCTGGCACTGATGGCGGTGGGCACAGTCTGCGGCGCTGCGGTCGTAGTCTGCGTTCTGCGAATTCGAAGCCACTACCTGGAATGGCGCCGAGGGCGCCACGACTCGTTCGGATCGTGAGACTGGGTCAACAGGAAGCTCCCGGTGCTCATTGCGTTCGCAGTCTAACCAGCGGCTGCAGCCGACGGCACCCGGTTGCATCACGAGCGCGCCGGGGCTGAACCGCGCTCGTTAGAACGACACGAAATTCAGACGGAGTCATGTTTCAGGATCTCAGTCACGAGGACACCGACGTCGCGGCGGCTGAATCGTCGAACGCTGCTGTACCGAACCCTGAGCTTCACATTTTGGAGTTGGCCTGGGCTCAAGCCGTGTCCCGAACCCGCACCGGCAGCCCACCAGTGCCGATGACGTGAGGAGTGGACTCGACCCGCTGAGCTGCCAAGTCGTCGGCCCTTGCGAGCACTCCCCGTCAGGCGTATAAAGGCTGCAGCGGTCCTTGCACGATGCGCTCACGGCAGTGGGAAGCCATCGACGCTCGCGAGCCCCAGTGGCCGCGAGCCCCTTTAGCGACCGAGCCCTGACCGTCCCCGCGGCACACCGCCCCGGACGGTCAGCGCCTTCCTGAATCGCCCCGCGCGACATTCGCCCCGGGCGCCTTCACGAACACCCCAACGCAACCCCTTGCTGGCTTGCCTGGCCGTAGCGCGGCGAGGCCGAGCCAAGGCTCGAGGACAGTCATGTTCGATCGGCGAGATGACGCGCGTGATCGTGAGGGCACCGGTGATGACCGCGCCCGCGTGTACGACATCCGCGACCGCGACGACCTGGACCCACGGGACGGGCTGGCGCGCGACCTCGACCTGCCACGGGGCGAGGAGCGCGAACTGGTGCTCGAACGCGACCGCATGTACGAATTGAACGGCGAGGACAGCCGCACGCTGGCGGCCGTCGGCGCGTTCAGGGTCGTGCCGGAGCACGACCTGGACGCCGACCACGACACCCTCGCGCACTTGCGCGACGAAGGCCTGGTCGCCGACGTGGACCTCGGCGACGACGAGCGTGGGCTGACGCTCACGCGCGAAGGACGCGAGCTGCTCGACGCGCACGCCCTCGAACGCGAGGACGGTGGGTCGCAGACCTTCTACGCCGGCGTCAGCCGGGAGCGGGAGCTGGAGCACGACTCGCAGCTGTACGCGACGTACCGCCAGGAAGAGGAGCGGCTCCGCGACGAGCATGGTGGACTCGACGTGCGCCGCGTGGTGCTCGAGCAGGATCTCAAGCGCGAGTACCAGGAGTTCCTCCAGGCTCCTAATCGAGGACGTGCCGACAGTGATGGCCGGCCCGACCGTGACGAGCACGAGATCCGGGACTGGGCCCGCGACCACGACCTGCCGTACTTCGACGGCCAGGTGCACTTCCCGGACTACCGCATCGAGTACGAGGTCGATGGGCGCGAACTGCACCAGGACGTCGAGCTGTTCACGCCGCACTACCGCGGCGCGCACGCCGCCAGCCACAGCAAGGCCGGGTTCCGGGTGTACGTCACCGGCGGCCGTGGCGGGGGCCGACCCGCACCACGCGCACGCGGCATGGAGGAGTTCCTGTGATGTCCTCCTATCCGCTCAGCGACACGTGGGACAGCGTGACCAAGGCGCGCGTACAGGCCCTGGCGACCTTCGGATTCACCGAGCGGCAATGCCGATTCCTCGTGGCGGTGATGGTGCACGCCGGGTGTTTCCTCGAGCGGCAGTACTGTACGTTCACCGGCACCGTGCGCGGCCACAACAGCCGTGAGTTCATCGGGCGGCTGGTGGCCCGCGGATTCATCCGGGTCATCCAGCCGGGCCCCGTGCGCCGCGGACGTCTGTACCACGTCCACCACAAGCCGCTCTACGAAGCGATCCGGCAGGCCGACAACCGGAATCGACGGCTCCACTCGCTCGGCCGCATGGTCGAGCGCGTGATGATCCTCGACGCCCTTCTGGACGACCGTCGTTGCTGGTGGCTGAGCCCGGCCGATGACAAGCTGCAGTTCTTCTCGCGGATGCGCGACAACCGCATGCAGCCGGACGACTATCCGCACATCGCGTTCGGGACCGGTCGCCAGCGGACGCTCCGATGTTTTCCCGACAAGCTGCCCATTGGCATCGAAAAGGACAGCATGGAACACCTGGTGTTCGTGTACCTGGTGAACCGCCGCGTGCCCGTGGACTTCCGGCAGTTCCTCCTCCGCCACCTCGGCGTGCTTCGGCTGGTCCATCGGTGGACGCTTCGGCTGCTCGTGCCGCGCCGATTCCGCACGGCCGTTGCTCTGTACAAGGCCGCCGTCCGCGAGGAGCTCTGGACGCCGATGAATCCGAGTGTGAGCAGGTCGCTCGAGCCGTACTTCGCCGAGTGCCACGCACGGGGATCACACGTCGGCGACCCCGACGATCCGTACCTCCGACGCGAGTTCAACAGGCAGGGCAGCGCGAAGATCCAGGCGCTCTATCGAGCCTGGCGGGTACGCGGGGATCGGGTGCTCTGGGAGGCACCGTCGACAGTACTCGCCGACGATCGGACACACGGCTGCGCGCGCGTGCAGGTGGTCATGCTGGACCGCCAGTACTTGCAGCTCACCCCCGCCATGGACCGCGACGCGTGGGCCAGGAGGGGGGCCAAGCGAAAATCGCGTCAGGTTGGCCCCCCGGTCTCGGAGTCCTCGCCGAGCCCTCTCTCTCCCTTGGTCAGCTATGCCGATGACGCGCCTGCAAACGCTTGACGCGCCGGCGATTGCTGCACACGGCAAGGGCAGGCGGCGCTGTCTGCCGCCTGGCCGAGACATGCCGCTGTGCATGCCGCACCAGAGACGATGGCGTGAACGACCCCACCCTCGTGCCCAGCCTCTGACCCCAGCGCGCCACGAGGGTCGTTCACGCCATCGCTTGCCCGTGCCGGACCCAGCGGCATGCGTGCCCAGATGCTGCAGGACAACAGCGCCACACTCGCGCCCAGATCGGAGCCCTGGTCGTGGCGCGCGCGTGTCACGGATTGCGTGCGAACAAGACCTCCGGCGTGGCAGCAGGATGCGGAAGAAGGCGCATGGTGCCGGCGTCCAGATCGCTCCGCAGGGACCATCGCGTCTTCGATCCTGTCGCCGTGCTCGTCGTCGTCAATGCTCTCCGCTCCGCGTCGACCCGGCCG
>JAEZCY010000234.1 GCA_023429845.1 Acidobacteriota bacterium | reverse complement strand
GTGCACGGGCCGCGTCGGCGTGGTTGGGTTCTGCTACGGCGGCGGCATCTCGCATCTGCTGGCCGCGCGCCTGCCTGACCTTGGCGCAGCCGTGCCCTTCTACGGCAACTCACCCGCGCCAGAGGCGGCAGCCTCGGTCAAGGCGCCGCTGCTCGTCCACCTCGCCGAGAAGGACGACCGCATCAACGCGGCCTGGCCGGCGTACGAAGCGGCGCTGAAGGCCGCCGGCGCGCCCGTGACGGCGTACATCTACCCTGGCACCCAGCACGGCTTCCACAACGACACGACGCCGCGCTACGACGAAGCCGCCGCCAAACTCGCCTGGCAGCGCACACTCGAGTTCTTCCGCGCGCACCTGAAGTAGCTCCCGGTCCGCATCCCGTTGCCGGTTGCCGTTTGCCCTGCCGTGTGCCTTGCCCTGTGGCGCTCCACGTTCACCGCGTCCGGTGCGGCGCGTAATCGACAACGAACGCGTCCACGAAGATGCCGCTCGCGCGCAACACCTCGCCGAACTTGCGGTGCTCCGGGTGCGGCAGGTAGGCGTCGCGCGCGGCGGCGCTCTCGAACGTCAGCAGGTAGACGTGCGTGAAACCCTGGTTCTTGCCTTCGGGGCTGTCGTTCACGCCGTCCTCGAAGCCGGTGACGCCCGGAATGCTCGTCGCCAGGGCGCGAAAGGCGTCGGTGACCTTCTGTATCTGCGCCGGCGTCGCCTCTGGCTTGTACTTGAAGACGACAACGTGCCGGACGGAACCCGACGCCTGGGCATCGGTGCGGGTGACGAGCGGCCCCGCGGCGACAGCCAGCAGGGCGAGCAGCAGCGACGTGACGGTCAGTATCCTGGACATGGTACGGATTGTACGTATCGTGCCGGCCCAACTGCAGCCGGAGCCGCACCCGGGGGCATGCCGCACCGGCGAGGCGTGCTGGTGTACCGTCTCGGCAGGCGAGAATGACCCGGTGGCTCTTCCACCCCCCTGCTGATGACGCACGAACCAGGCGACGCACACGGACGTGATGCCTACAAGGAAGTGGCCGCCTATGCCGCGGCGGACGCCATCGAGTCGGGCATGCGCGTCGGGCTCGGCACGGGCAGCACCGCCCTTCATGCCGTGCGCCGGCTGAGCGAGCGGCTGCGATCGGGTCAACTGCGCCACGTGTCAGCAGTCGCCACGTCGTCGCGCACGCGCGCCGACGCGCAACGACTCGGCATTCCGCTGCTCGACGAGAGTCTGGCGCACACGCTCGATCTGACGATCGATGGCGCAGACGAAGTCGATCCAGCGCTGGACCTGATCAAGGGCGCAGGCGGCGCGTTGTTGCGCGAGAAGGTCGTCGCGCAAGCAAGCCGGCGGTTCGTCGTTGTGGTAGACGAATCGAAGTTATCGCCACGCCTCGGCAGCCATTGCCCGGTGCCGGTCGAGGTCATCGCGTTCGGCTGGCGCGCTCAGGTCCGCCACCTCGAATCGCTCGGCGCCGCCGTGTCGGTTCGGCAGGACCGCGACGGCTTGCCGCTGGCCACCGACTCCGGCCACATGACGCTCGACTGCACATTCGGTCCGATCGCGGATGCACGCGCACTCGCGGCGGACCTCGCCACGCGTCCCGGCATCGTCGAGCACGGTCTCTTCCTCGGAATGGCACACGAGGTCATCGTTGCGGGTCCCAGCGGCCTGCAACATCGACGGCCTCAGCGGTAGCGGTCGCGCCATACGTCGGCCGAAGGCATACTGCCTGCAGCCTGCTGCCTATGGCGGCTTGCGGCGTGCGACCGACCTATCGCGCCTGTTGCCGATTGCGCGTGATGTGGTCGGCCACGTCGGCGACAGTGGCGAGCCAGATGTCGTTGGCCGGATCCTTCGCGTACGCGAGCAGTTCGTCCAGCATCGCGACGCGCGTGGTCTGCCGGCCGCCGTCCCCGATCTCGTGTCCGGCGAGCACGAGCCAGGCGCCACGCGACGTCGCCTCGGCGATCAGCGGCTGGATCTCCGCGAAGTCCTTGCCGTCCATCTCGACACCAAGCGTCTGCGCGAGATCAACGAAGGCAGGGTCGTTCGCGGCCTCGTCCAGCCAGCCGCGGCCGGCGCGGTACAGGTCGGCCACCACGGGCACGTAGCTCTGCGTGTCGCGCCCCCGCCCCACGAACGTCTGGCCGCACGGGTAGGCGAACGTCCGCGGCGTCACATCCAGGAGATCCGCGATGCGCCGGTTGGACTCGACGAGTTCCTCGTGCATGCGCGCGATCGAGTGGTCCTCCAGCGCCTTCAGCCGCGCGAACGGGAAGTTGCCGCTGCAGGAATGCGTCAGGGAATGGCTGCCGATCTCGTGCCCGGCCGCCACGGCCTGCTTCCACTCGTCGAGGCGCCGCTCCACTGCCGAGGGCACGACATACAGCGTGACTTTCGCCGCATGCCGCGCGAACACCGGCAGCCCCTTGGTCACCTGGCTCTCGCGTCCATCGTCGAACGACAGGCTCAACGCCATCCGTGCGGCGCCGGGCCACGTGACGGATGGCGCAGGCGCCGGCGGCGCGGGCGTCTGGGCGCGCAACGTCGTGCGCATGGTCGGCAGCAGCAGCGCGGCGGCCACACAGGCCGTGAGCAACGTCGAAGGCAGTCGCATGTGAGGGCTCCGGCGCCATGGTCGCACGATCCTCCACGACGCCCGAGCGCATGCGAGCGGAATGGCGCCCGATGGGACCGATCGAACCGGCAGGCTGGAAAGGGTGCGCGGCTCCACCCACGTGTGTCGAAAGGTACACTCCCTCCATGGAATCGAGACGGTGGATGTTGACGGGTGCAGCCGTGGTGCTGGCGCTCGTCGCTGGCGGCCGCGCCCTGCTCGGTCAGAGCGACGCAGGCGCGCCTCCGTACGCGCCCGAGCAGTCGATGGCGATGTTGCAGCTCGAACCGGGCTTCCGCGTCGAGCTCGTGGCGAGCGAACCGGACGTCCAGAGTCCGGTGGCGATGGACATCGACGAGGACGGCCGCATCTTCGTCGTGGAGATGCCTGGCTATCCGCTCGACGTCAGCCCGACCGGCCGCGTGAAGCTGCTCGAGGACACGGACGGCGACGGGCGCGTGGACCGCAGCACGGTCTTTGCCGACAACCTCCGCCTGCCGAGCGGCGTGATGCGGCACAAGCGGGGCATCCTCGTGACCAGCCCGCCCGATCTCCTCTATTTCGAGGACCTCAACGGCGACGGCAAGGCAGACGTGCGTGAAGTGGTACTGACCGGCTTTGCCAGGACGAACCCGCAACACGGCGCGAACCATCCCGTGTACGGTCTCGACAACTGGATCTACATCGCGCATTCGGGTGGCTCGGAGCCCGTCATCTATCGAGACCTGTTCGGCGACAAGGGCTCCGACCTGGTCTTCCCGGGTCGCCCCGAGATCAAGGGCCTCGATGCGAAGGGCCGAGGCGTGCGCCTGAAGCCGGATGCGTTCAAGGTCGAGGGGCTGTCCAGCCGGACGCAGTTCGGCAACGCCTTCGACGTCTACGGCCGCTTCTTCGCCCACAACAACTCGATCCATCAGCGGCACGAGGTGATCGCCGCACGGTACCTGGAGCGCAACGCTCACCTGTTGCTGCCTGGGGCGATGGCCGACATCTCGGACCACGGCAACAACGACATCATGGCCATCACGGAGGGCGCCCGGTTCGATCTGCTCACCGAGGCCGGCCAGTTCACCTCGGCGTGTGCGCTGACGGTCTACGCGGGCGGCGCGTTCCCGGCCGGCTATGAGGGCGCCACGTTCATCGCCGAACCGGTGCACAACCTTGTGCACCGCGACGTCCTCGCGCCGAAGGGCTCGACATTCGTCGCCAGCCGGGGGCGCACCGACATGGAGTTCCTCGCCTCGCGCGACGCGTGGTTCCGTCCGGTGAATTTCCACGTCGGCCCCGACGGTGGGCTGTACCTCATCGACTACTACCGCCCGTACATCGAGCATCCGGAGTGGGCATCGAGTGACCTGCAGAAGAACCCGGACGTCCTCTCGACCGGCAAGGAGCGCGGCCGGATCTACCGCATCGTCGCCGCCGACGCAGCCCCGTCGTCCCCGACACGCCCCCCGCGGCTGTCCACGGCCACCGACGACGAACTCGTCAGCGCGCTTGCCCACCCCAATCAGTGGTGGCGCCGCACGGCGCAGCGGCTGCTGGTGTCGGGCAGAAAGCGAACCGCGGTGCCCGCACTCGAAGCACTGCTCGAGGCCCGGCCGACCGCGCTGGCGCGACTCCACGCGCTCTGGACACTCGAAGGACTCGACCGCCTGCAGCCCGTCCACGCACTGCTGGCCTTGCGCGATGCCGACCCCGGCGTGCGCGAAAACGCGATCATCCTGGCGGAGCGCTCGCTCTCAGAGCCGGCGGTGGCATCGGCCCTCCTCGCCATGGCGGACGACGAGAACCCGCGCGTGCGCTTCCAGTTGCTTGCCACGCTGGGATCCCTGGACACGCCGGCCTCCCATGCGGTGCAGCAGCGACTGCTCGTCGAAGGGCTCGAGGACGAGTGGGTGCAGGTGGCCGCGCTCAGCGCCTCGTCCGACCGCGCGCTGGCGTACTTCGAGCAGGCAACGCGGCCGGGCTCGCCGCTCGTCGCCGATGAGTCGCCCGGACGCGCGCGGTTCTTCGACCGTTTGGGGGGAGTCATTGCGGCGCGGCAGAAGCCAGCCGAGTTGACGCGGGCCATCGCCGTCGTCACCGACGCGAACGCACCAGCGGGCGACTGGTGGCGCGCGTCGCTGCTCGAGGGCGTCGCTCGCGGGCTGAGTGGTGCCGGGGGCGAACGGCGGCGACTCGCCGACAGCGAGGGCACACTCCTCACGCTCGCGACTGGCGACCAGCCGCGCCTCCGTCGCGCCGCCGTGACGCTCCTCGGAGTGAGCGGCATCACGGCCGCGGCGCCGGACACGGCAGCCGCGCTCGCACGGATGGCCCGGGTGGCGGCGGACGCCAATGCACCGCCAGCGGCCCGCGTGGATGCGATCGCACTACTCGCGCTGGCCGACCCTGCCGCCCACAGGGCGGTCTTCGAAGCCGTGATCACGAGCAGCGAACCCGACGTCGTGCAGATTGCCGGCGTGAACGCGCTGCAGCGCGCCTTTACGGCGACGACACCGGCGTTCCTGCTCGGCAGGTGGCCGACGCTTGCCGGCCCGGTCCGCACAGCAGCGGCCACCGTCGTCCTCTCTCGCCCGGAGGGGTCGCGCGCGATGCTGGATGCCTTGCAGTCGGGATCCGTGAAGGTGTGGATGCTCAACTTCTGGCACAAGCGCAGCCTGATCATGCACCGCGACGAAGGCATCCGCGCCGATGCGCGCGCCGTGCTCGAAGAGTCGCCAGAGGTACGCGCGGCGCGGATGTCGCGCTACGCGGCGGCGCTCGGCGGGCGTGGCGATGCGACGCGGGGCGTCGAGGTGTTTGCGGGCAACTGCGCGATGTGCCACCAGGTGGACGGCAAGGACGGCGTGGAGATCGGGCCGGACCTGGCCACAGTGCGGCATCGACCGATGCCCGTGCTGCTCGAGGACATCCTGGAGCCGAACCGCTCGATTGCGCAACACTACGAGACCTACCAGGTCGACCTCACGTCCGGCGACGCCATCGTGGGCGTGCTCGGCGAGCAGTCGCCGACGAGCATCACCCTGCGGCAGGGACCGGGTGTCAGCACCACCGTCAAGCGCAGCGACATCCGATCCATGAGCGTGGTGCCGCAGTCGATCATGCCCGAGTCCTTCGACCAGCAGATCTCGCCCGAGGACATGGGTCACCTGCTCGTCTTCCTCACGTCGTCCTCGAGGAGCGTCGCCCGATGAGTGCCGTTGTCGCCACGATCCGCTCGCATGCCTGGCGTGCGGCCCTGATGCTCTGCCTGCCGTTCGGCGCGGCCGGGCAACCCGCCGCGTTGCCTGACGCGAGCACCGCGCCTCCGCAGCAGATCGCCGCGGCCCTCCTCGACGCGTCGATCGACCAGAAGGCCCGCGAGACACTGGCGCGCGACGCATCTGCACGGGCCGCAGTCGTCGTCGAGGCGCTCGTGGCTGGCCTGCCGGCCGATGACGAAGCCGAGGAGTATCGACGCATCCCGTGGATCTGGCGGGTCGCGGTGGCCGCGGGTCGCGCGAACGACGATGCCGCCCTGAAGGCGCTCCTGGACCTGTCGATGCCGGGCGACGGCGAGCGGCTACGGGACTGGCAGGCCGTCGTGCTCGGCGGCGGCATCGTGATGGGCGTCTCGCAAGCGGGGCGTTGGCCGAAGGACGCCATGGCGCCATGGCTGGCCGAGGACGACAGGCGCGCGCGCCGCTGGTCGCGGGCGCTGGCACTTGCCGAGGCCATGAGCCACGATGCCGCCGTGCGTAACGGGACGCGATACGACGCGCTCCGGATGCTCGCGGTGCTGCCGTGGGAGCGGGCCGGCACGCAATTGGTCCGCTACCTCTCGCGCGACGTCGATGCCGAGTTGCAGATGGGCGCGATCGGCGGGCTTGCGGATCTGCAGGACGACCGCGCGGCCGAGGCGCTGCTGGCGCACATGCCGCAGTACACGGAGCGCAACCGCGGGCTGGCGCTGGACGCCCTGCTCCGCACCGACGCGCGCCGGGAGGCACTGAAAGCGGCCATCGCGCGGGGCGGCGTGCAGGATGGATGGCTGACCGCAGAACAGCGGCGGCGGTTGACGTCGTGAGCGTGCGGTCGGACCGCGCGGCCTAGCCCAGATCGGCGACGGCGGGCCAGCCCGGCACACCGGTGGCCTGCTGCACGCCACGCAGGATCGCCTGCGCGGCGGCGTCGCCCGCCACGGCGCCGAGCGCGGTCAGCGACACGGACGGCGTGATGGCGTTGGTGGACACGGCGAGCACCTGATCGCCGTCGCCATTGGTGTGGTACGGCGTGATCGCGCGGGCCGCTCCGGTGTTGGTCATCATGGCGAGCTTGGTCAGGCTCGTCTTGTCGAGCGCGACGTTGGTCGCGATGACGGTCAGCGTCGTCGCCCGGAAGGGCTGGTCGTCGAGGCGCCTGTCGGCGCGCGTCCGCGTATCGAGATCGCGCTGCAGCTGCGCGGTGCTGTCCACGAACTGTCGCCCGTCGGCCGTGCGCGCACCAGCGACGATGCGTCCGGTGCGCCAGTCGCGGACGTCGCCTGCGGCGTTGTCCACGCACAGGGCCGCCACGACCACATCCCCCGAACGGATGGCCACGGTGCCCACGCCGCCTTTCATGCCGCTCATCTTTCGCGAGCGGAACATCTTCCCGACCGTCGCGCCCGCACCGGCGCCCACGTTCCCCTCGGCGACCGGTCCCGTACCCGCGGCCTCGCACGCGCGCGTCGCCATCCCCATGTCAGGCCGGATGCGCCCGTCACCCAGCGCAAGATCGTCGATCACGGCGCCGACGACGATCGGGATGCGCACATTCGGAATACCCCAGTCGTAGCCGACCTTCTTCGCTTCGAGGTGACGCACGACGCCGGAGACCGCCTCGAGCCCCATCGGACCTCCGCCCGTGAGGAGGATGCCGTGGATGCGCTCGAGGGGACTGACGGGCTGCAACATCACGCCGAGCGTCTCGCCCGGAGCGGAGCCGTCGTAATCGGCGCCTGCCGTCACAGGCGCATCGAACAGGATGGCGGTGCAGCCGGTCGGTCGGTCCGGGTGCGTCGCATGGCCCACCCGGATTCCAGGGACGTCGGTGAGCGAACCGGCTGGCGCGGCCTGGGACGGGCGGCCCGGCTGGGCTGCCGCGGCGGCGGGCGCGGCGGCGCCGGCCAGAGCGGCCGCCGTGAACTGGCGCACGAAGTGGCGACGGGTGGACGTCATGATGCGCTGAACTATACGGCGGTCGCTGCAGTTGTCCATCTCACGGCCGATTGAAGGAGCGTCCAGGCGCAAGTTGCCTGGTCACCTGCTCCATGTCAGCCCTCCGGACATCTCTAACCCTGACGCTGGCACTCGTTCTCACCGTCGGATCAGTCGCTCAGGCCAGGCGCGTCGTCGATGAGCGGCAGCTGAAAGCCGCGACCATCGTCAGCATGCTCCGGCTGGTCACGTGGCGCCCGGCGCCGTCGTCGCCCGCCATCGGCGTCCTCGTCGTCGGCGACAGCGCGCTCGCCGACGCGCTGCGCGGTGCGTCCGCGAGTCAGCGGGTCGGCGGCCGATCCGTCGTCGTCTCGGCGATTCCCACACTGTCCGGGCTGCCCGAGGCGCTGCCGCCGGTGATCGTGCTTGCCGGGACGCAGCGCGGCGCCGCGCGAGCCCTCGCCCGCGCAGTCCGTCAGCAGCCGGTCCTCACCATCGGTGATGGCAACGGCATGGGCGACGCAGGCCTGGTCATCGGCATCTACGTGGACGGCGAACGTATCCGCTTCGACGCCAACACCGGCGCCGCGTCGCGGGCGGGGTTGTTCCTCAGTTCCCACCTCCTCCGACTTGCAAGAATCGTTGGTTAGTGTCATGCGCCACGTGTCGCGGTTCCTCCTTGCCCTTGCCCTGCTGTCGCCGGGCCTCGCGCTCGCGCAACCGGCGCCCGCACTGTCGCAGCGGTCGCTCGACGAGCTGATGACCATTCCGGTCGATACGGTGTCGAGTGCAGCCAAGCGGGAGCAACTCGTGACCGAGGCGCCATCCTCGGTCACCATCGTCACCGCCGCGGAGATCGCCACGTACGGCTGGCGGACCCTGGCCGACGCGCTGCGCGCCACGCGCGGCTTCTACGTCACGTACGACCGCAACTACACCTATCTCGGCGTGCGCGGCTTCGGCCGTCCTACCGACTACAACAACCGAATTCTCCTGCTCGTGGATGGACATCGGCTCAACGACAACGTGTACGACTCGATGGGCATCGGCTCCGACTTCCCCATCGACATGGCCCTGGTGGAGCGCATCGAGATCATCCGGGGCCCCGGTTCGGCGTTGTACGGAACGAATGCGTTCTTTGCCGTCGTGAACGTGATGACCAGGCGCGGAGACGGCATGACCGGTGTCGAGGGCGCCCTCGAGAGCGCCAGCCTCGGCACGTGGCGCGCCCGCGGTTCTTATGGGGCGAGCAACGGCTCGGGCCGGGACCTGCTGCTCTCGGTCACGCACATGACGAGCGCTGGCGCAACACTGCTCCGGTTTCCCGAGTACGACGATCCGGAGTCGGGTCCCGGCATCAGCCGCGGCGCCGACGGCGACCGCGCCACGTCGGTGTTCGCATCGGCGCGGGTGCGCGGCCTCTCGTTCGAAAGCGCGCACCTGGACCGCACGAAGCACCTGCCGACGGGCGCATGGGACACGGCGCTGAGCGATCCGCGCACGCAGACCATCGACAATCGCTCCTGGATCGCGGCCACCTGGCGCGGGCAGGCACGGGCAACGGAGCTGACCGCGCGTGCCGCGTACGATCGCTTGCACTACGAAGGCGTGTACGCGCTCGGAGACGATGTGGTCAGCGAGCGCAGCAAGGGCGACTGGCTCGGTGGCGAGGTCACGATGACACGGGCGCTGACCGCACGTCATCGCCTCACGGCGGGCAGCGAGTTCCGGCAGCACCTCCGGCAACTGCAGACCATCGACCGCGGCGACGGCCCGGTCGACGACAGCCGTCGGTCGCGTCAGTTCGGGCTCTACGCGCAGGACGAGGTCCGGCTCACCCGTATCCTGACCGCCACGGTGGGCGTCAGGGCTGACTTCTGGACGCTCGACGGGTGGAGTGCGCATCCGCGCCTCGCCCTGATCGCGCGTCCCGACGCAGACACGTCTCTCAAGCTGCTGTATGGCAGCGCCTATCGCGCGCCAAACGCTTACGAACGCTACTACGTGCAGGGCATGCATCTGGCCAACCCGGAGTTGCGGCCCGAGTCGCTGCGAACGGGCGAGTTCGTGGCCGAGCGCTATGTCAAGGGCGGGCTGAGGCTCTCGGCCGCGCTCTACGTGACGCGCATCCGCCGGCTGATCTCGCAGTACGAGCACGACGGCTTCCTCAGGCACGACAACGGGGCCCAGGTTCGTGCCCACGGCGCCGAGTTCGAAGCAGAGCGTCGTTGGACGAGCGGCGTCGTCATGCGCGGCAGCCTCGCACTCCAGCGTACCCACGAGCAGGAGACGCTCGCGGCGCTGTCCAACTCGCCGGGACGGCTCGGCACGTTCCGTCTCGAGACGCCCCTGTGGAGCCGTGCTGCGACACTTGCCGCGGACTGGCAGTACGTGTCCGCGCGGTGGACGCCACGTGACGCAACGGCTGGCGCTTACGCGCTCACGCACCTCACGTGGCGATACGCACCGCGAACGCTCAAGGGCTCGGTGTCCGCGTCGGTCTACAACCTGTTCGACACCGCGTACGCCCACCCGGTCGGGGCGGAGTTCCGCCAGGACGTGCTGTTGCAGGACGGGCGCACGCTCTCGGTCCGCGCGACATTCGGCTTCTGACCAAACGCAACACCACGGCCACGGCGCAGATCCCAGCCGCTGAGTTGTCGAGCTCGTTCGGCTCTCGACCGCCAACGCCTTCCTCTTCGCCGGCGTGATCAGCGCCGTACCGTCCCTTCGCAGACCGGTTCCTCCCGCCTCGACGCCGCGGTTCCGACAGCGTCGCCACCGTCCTGTATGCTGCGCAGATGCCCGCGCGCATCGAGGACTACGCCCTCATCGGCGACTGCCACACATCGGCCCTCGTCGGCCTGGACGGATCGATAGACTGGCTCTGCTTTCCCCGCTTCGACTCGGGCGCCTGCTTTGCCGCGCTCCTGGGTACTCCTGATCACGGTCGCTGGAAGATCGCGCCCGTCGGCGACATCCGGCGCATCTCCCGCCGCTACGTCGGCGACACGCTCGTCCTCGAGACGACATTCGACACCGACGCGGGTGCGGTGACCGTCACCGACTGCATGCCGGTGCGCACGGGCGAGCCCGACCTCGTACGCCTGGTGCGTGGCGTCCGCGGCTGCGTGCGGATGCGCTGCGAGTGGGTGGTGCGCTTCGACTACGGCAGCATCACACCGTGGGTGCGTCGCGACCGCCACGGTGTGCGGGCCATCGGAGGCCCGGACGCGCTCGAACTGCGCACGCCCGTGCCGCTGCATGGCGAGGATTGGACGACCGTCGGCGAGTTCGATGTGAGCGAGGGGCACGAGGTGCCCTTCGTGATGCACTGGCACCCGTCGCACGAGCCGTCGTCGCTGCCGATCGATGCCGCGGCCGCGGTGGCCGCGACGCTCGAGTGGTGGGAGGAATGGGCGAGCCGCTGCACCTACGACGGCGAGTATCGGGATGCGGTGATGCGATCGCTCATCACGCTCAAGGCGCTCACGTATGCGCCGACAGGGGGCATCGTTGCAGCCCCCACCACGTCGCTGCCCGAGCAGTTGGGCGGCCCCCGCAACTGGGACTACCGCTATTGCTGGCTGCGTGACGCGACGTTCACGCTGATGGCCCTGCTGCATTGCGGCTACGTGGACGAGGCGTGTGCATGGCGGGAGTGGCTGCTGCGGGCAGTCGCGGGGCGCGGCTCGGAACTGCACGTGATGTACGGCCTCGGCGGCGAGCGCCGGCTCACGGAGGTGGAACTGCCGTGGCTGCCCGGGTACGAGGACTCGCGGCCGGTGCGCATCGGCAATGCGGCGTACTCGCAGTTCCAGCTCGACGTGTTCGGTGAAGTGCTCGACTGTCTGCACCTGGCGCGGCACCACGGCCTGCGCAACGGCCTGGAGGACTGGCACATCGAGAAGGAGCTGCTCGCCCGGCTCGAGGAGGTGTATGCCAACCCCGACGAGGGCATCTGGGAGGTGCGCGGTCCCAGCCGTCACTTCACGCACTCGAAGCTGATGGCGTGGGTGGCCTTCGATCGCGCCGTGAAGGACGTCGAGCGGTTCGGGCTCGACGGGCCGGCCGACCACTGGCGGTCGCTACGTGACGCGCTCCACGAAGAGATCTGCGCACGCGGCTACAACCAGGCGCGAGGCAGCTTCGTGCAGTACTACGACGGCGACGAGATCGACGCCGCCCTGCTCGTGATCCCTCAGGTCGGCTTCCTGCCCGCGGATGACCCGCGAGTGCTCGGCACCATCCGGGCCGTGGAAGCGGACCTGATGCGGGACGGGTTCGTGGATCGTTACCGGACGACCAGCGGCGTGGACGGCCTGCCCCACGGCGAAGGCGCGTTCCTCCTCTGCACGACGTGGCTGGCCGACGCGTATGCGCTCGCCGGACGCCCGGACGACGCACGGGCCACGCTGGAGCGCGTGCTGGCGATCCGCAACGACGTCGGGCTGCTTGCCGAGCAGTATTGCCCGGAGCGGCGGCGGCAGCTGGGCAACTTCCCCCAGGCCTTCTCGCATCTGGGGCTGATGAACACCGCGCTGAACCTGACGCGCGCGATCAAGCCTGCCGCGGAGCGACCGCGCGTCTGACTGCGCGCCGGGCCTGACGCGCGTGTTGCGGGCCGTCAGACGTACCGCGCTTCGTCGGCCGACGCCTCGAGCGCACGCAGCCGGTTCAGGGCATCGCTGATCGCCATTTCCCCGTCGCGTCCAACCAGGTCGGCCGACGCCTCGGCCAGCACCGCATCGATGTCGTCGAGCGTGATCACGCCGACGGCGGTCACTGCCGACGCCGGCCCGGTGAGCCGGAGGTGCGACATGTGGCGCAAGCGCGTCCGCTCCTCGGCAGAGGCCACGAAC
>JAEZCY010000207.1 GCA_023429845.1 Acidobacteriota bacterium | reverse complement strand
GTCCCGAACCGAGTGCTCTACCAGGCTGAGCCACGCCCCGACAACCGGGAGAGTGTACCACAGCTAAAGTCCGCGGCCGGTCCGCCGATTGCCAGCGTATGACCGGGATTTCCGCACTCAGCGCTGGCGCCAGCGGCGCGTCGGCCGCGACGGACCGGACGACGGTCGTCATCAGCCGGGCCCTTCAGGAGAAGCAGAAGGAGGCCGAAGCGATGGTGCGCCTGATCGAGGCAGCCAGCGCCTCCGGCAAGGGACAGCACGTCAACTATCACGCCTGATCCCGGGCCCCTGCGCGCCCGACCAGTGCTGACGTGGCGGCGAGCGCGGCGTGCGCCGTCAGGTCGGCCTGCAGCGGCGTGACCGAGATGAGGCCAGCCCTGACCGCCTCGTAGTCGGTGCCGCCGGTGGCTGCCCACTCCATGCGCGCTTCGTCCATCCAGTAGTACGGCCGCCCCCACGGATCGTCGCGGCGCAGCACGTTGGTCGTATGCGTCCGCGCCGCCTGCACCGTCGTCGCCCACCCGGCGGGCACGCCGTCCGGCACGTTCACGTTCAGCAGCACACGAGGCGGCAGCCCCTGCGCGAGCACGTCACGTACCACCGCGGCGGCCGCACCCGCGGCATGCGTGAAGTCGTACTGGCGCGCGCGCTGCATCGACACGGCCACCGCGGGCACACCGAGCAGCACGCCCTCCAGCGCGCCGCCCACCGTGCCCGAGTACGTGACATCGTCGCCGACGTTCCAGCCCTTGTTGATGCCTGACGCCACGATGTCAGGCAGTCGTCCGTTCAGCACGTGCGCCACGGCGATGTTCACGCAATCGGCAGGGGTGCCGTCCACGGCGTACCAATCACCGGCCACCGTCCGCAGGCGCAAGGGGCGGGCCAGCGTCAGCGCGTGGCCGATCGCACTCGCTTCCCCGAGCGGCGCGCAGACGATCACGCGGCCCAGCGGCGCCAGGGCCGACGCGAGCGACCGTATCCCTTCCGACTCGTACCCATCGTCATTCGTAACCAGTATCGTACGCATCAACCGCCTTCGTCGTCCGGCCCCCTGGTGTGGTGGCCGGCAGCCTGCTCTGCTTCGTGACTCGTGTTCGGTGACTGACGTCGCCCGGCTCTCGGCCTCGCGCACTCCCAGCTCACCGTTCTATGATCGCCCTTGACATGTCCGGACCGTTCGACGCCGTCCTGCTCGTGTCGTTCGGTGGCCCGCTCGGCCTGGACGACATCCGCCCCTTCCTCGCCAACGTCCTGCGCGGGCGGAACATCCCGTCCGACCGCGTGGAGGAGGTGGCGCACCACTACGAACAGTTCGATGGGGTGTCTCCGCTCACGCAGTACACGATGGCGCAGGCCGAGGCACTGCGGCAGCACCTCCACGCCAGAGGTCTGCCGCTTCCCGTCTACGTGGGCATGCGCAACTGGAGCCCGCTGCTGCCCGACGTACTGGCGCAGATGGCGCGCGATGGCGTCCGCCGCGCCATCGGCGTCCTGGCGGCGGCGCACCGCTCGTACTCGAGCTGCACGCAGTACCGGCACAACGTGCTGCAGGCACGCGAGGCGGCGCACGCCGGGGGCTGGCGACCGGTGGACGTCACGTACGTGGGTGACTGGCACCTCCACGACGGCTTCCTGACGGCCGTGGCCGACAGGGTCATCGTCGCGCGCGACACCTTGCCGCCCGACCACGCCGAGCGCGCCCGGCTCGTCTTCACCGCCCACAGCGTCCCGGCGGCCATGCCTGGCGCCGCAACGTATCACCGGCAACTGGAGCTCTCGGCAGCGGAGGTCGCGCGGCGTCTCGGCACGACCGACTGGGCCCTTGTCTTCCAGAGCCGCAGCGGCAGACCAGAGGATCCCTGGCTCGGGCCGGACGTGAACGAGTACCTGCGCGCGGAGCACGCGACCGGCGGGCTCGAGGCCGTGATCGTCAGCCCGATCGGCTTCGTCTGCGACCACGTCGAGGTGCTGTACGACCTCGACCGCGAGGCACGGGCCACCTGCGAGGAGCTGGGGCTGCCGATGGCGCGCGCTTCGGCGGTGAACGCGCACCCGGCATTCGTCGGCACGATGGCCGACATGGTGGTACGCACGTGGGACACTTACAAGCGGGGTGTCCCCCTCATGCTCGTCCACCCGGAACAGCCGAATGCTCGGGAGTTGGCGCCGCCGGTGCGGCCTGCGTCAGCGAACGGCTAGTGCGGGGAATTCGGAAATGCGGGAATGCGGGAATGCGGGAATGCGGGAATGTCGAAAGCCCGGGATGTCCGGAGCCCTCGACATTCACGCATTTCCGCATTCCCCGCATTGCCGCATCACAACGCAGCGAGCGTGGCGACTCGCCTGGAGAGCGACTCGCCTACGCGTTCTGCGTCGCGCAGTGCTTGTCGAACGCTGCGGTCAGGGCCTGGGCGATGCCGTCGGCGGAGTTCCCCTCGATTTCGTGGCGCTCCATCATGTACACGAGCTTGCCGTCGCGCAGCAGCCCCACTGACGGCGACGAGGGCGGATAGCCGGTGAAGTAGGAACGGGCGCGGTCGGTCGCCTCGATGTCGGCACCGGCAAACACCGTCACGGCGTGATCCGGCTTCGTCCCGTGCGACATGGCGCGAGCGATGCCGGGCCGCGCCTTGCCGGCAGCACACCCGCATACGGAGTTGACCACCACCAGCGTGGTGCCCTTCCGCTCCACGGCACCGTCGACGGCGGCCGCCGTGCGCAGTTCCTCGAAACCCACCTGCGTCAGTTCATCGCGCATCGGCGCAATCAGGAATTCAGGGTATGGCATCTCTACTCCTTCTCGGGACTGAAGCCCCGCTTGCTTGTCATACCGCGACCGGACGAGGCGCGGCAATGGCCGCTTCGTGGCGCGCGACCAGGTAGTCGACCCACGGCAGCCATGGGTCGAAGCCAATCACCGATGGCGCATCGGCGACGAAGTTCGACAGCGCGTTCAGGTCGTAGAAGTACGCCTGACCGTCACGGTCGTCCACCACGTATTCGACGCCGCCAACGTCGAAACCGGCCGCCGTGGTCATCCGCACGACGGCATCGACGATGTGCTGCGGCGGGTCGGCACGCACCGCGCGCGTGCCCGCTGCCGGCAGCGAGACGGCGCAGTTGCCGCCAAGTTCGGTGCGGCTGGCTGGCCGGGCCTCCGGCACGTCGCAGAGGTCGGCCGGGCACAGGTTGAAACTGCGCCCACTCACCGGAATGGCGATCGCGTAGAGATAGCGGCCGTCCAGGACCTCCACTCGCGTGATGTGCCCGCCGCGCGCGGGAATGAACTCCTGCACGAGCGCCAGGTGGTCCACGCCGAAATCGAGCTGCGCATCCCGCACGGCGGCCGCGAGATCGGCACGCCGATCGAAGCGCAGCACGCCTGCCCCACTGCCTCCGACGCTCGGCTTCACCACAATCGGCCAGCGGAGCCCTTCGGTGGCCGGCACCGCGTCGGCAGCAGCCACGATGACGCGAGTGCGCGGGAACGGCAAGCCGAGGTCGGCCAGCAGCGCCATCTGCCGCGCCTTCGAAATCTCGAACCCGTAGGCCTTCGAACCGTTGACGACGGGCACGCCTCCGGCCTCCATCGACTCCAGATACTGGAGGGTCGCGAGGATGCCGTGCCCGTGGCCGCGCCGGTCAGCCGACGGACTCATCCGGTTGACCAGCAGATCTGGCGCGGCGGCGCGCGCCGCCGCGTCGTGCTTCCAATCCGGCTCGAAACGGAGGGCCCCGGCGTGATGCGACCTGTACGGCACGCCCCGCTCGTCGAGCGACTCGAAGAGCCGCGCAAACCAGGTGGGGTGCTCGTACAGGACTTCGATCACTTCGTCTCTTCCTTCAGCAGTTCCGCGGCTTCGTCTGTGCCGTCTGGCACCTCGACCGGCCCCTGGTAGCGCGCATACAGGTAGAAGCCGCCGAAGATCACCACGATCAGGCCGAGCGACAGCCATTTGGGAATGGCGAAGTGCACGTACCCGAGCTGGTGCAGGTACTCGACCAGCAGCTTGATACCGACCCACGCGATGATCACGAAGGCGCCGTCCACGAGCGCCGGGAACCGCTGCACGACGCTCAGCAGCTGGCCGATCAGCAGGCGCATCGCGACGATGCCGAGGAGGCCGCCCGTGATGATCACCCAGAGCTTGGGCGACATCGCGACAGCCACGAGGATCGAGTCGATCGCGAAGACGATGTCGGTGAGCTCGACCTTGACCACCGTCGTCCAGAACGCGCTCAGCCCGAGCCAGCTCGTCGCCGGCTTGATTGTCTTGCGCGCCTCGTGCCCGCCGCCGCGGAAATGCTGGATCGGCAGCCAGAGCAGGTACACCGCACCAACGAGCTTCACCCAGGCCAGCTGGATGACGTAGGCGGCAAAGACGGTGGCGAGCCCACGGAAGACGAACGCGCCGATGATGCCGTACCGCAGCGCCTTGCGCTGCTGGTCGCGGGGAAGCGAGAGAACGAGGATGGCGAGAACCAGCGCGTTGTCGGCGCTGAGCAGGCCCTCGAGCAGCACGAGGAGCCCGATGGTCAGGAGGTCGGAAAGCGCGAAGTCCACGATGCCTCGGCGTGCCACCCTCGCAGGACGTCATGTCCTCCGCAGGCACAGAACTCCAGTATGAAGCAACGTCCACGCTTCACCTATCCGGAAGGGGCGGCAGCGCGGCCGGCGCTCGATGTCATGCGTCGGACCGACGCACCACATTGACACGATCCGTATCAATGCATACACTCGACATGTGTCAATGAGCAGTGACCGGAATCGGGGCGAGCCGCCGATGCCCGAGGAAGACTTCATACTGATCAGCGTCGCGGCGCGCCACCTGGGGATGCACCCGCAAACGCTGCGCAAGTACGAGCGGCTCGGGCTCGTGCGCCCCTCGCGCACGCTCGGCAGCATGCGCGTGTACTCGCGTGACGAACTCGACCGGCTGCGGATCATCAAGCAACTCGTCGACGAGGCCGGCATCAACCTCGCGGGTGTGCAGCGCCTGCTCGAGGTTGCCGATGCGCTCCGCCGCATCCGCCCGATTACCAGCGGCAACGACTGGTCGCGGGCTTCGGTGCGCCGGCTGACCCAGGAACTGGACCGCCTGAGCGAGACGCTCGGGTTCTGACGAGGAGGTCTGATGGAGTTTCGCGACTACTACGCCACGCTCGGCGTGGCGAAGACCGCCTCCGAGAAGGAGATCAAGGCGGCGTTCCGCAAACTGGCTCGGAAGCATCACCCGGACGTCAATCCCGGCAACTCCGCCGCCGAAGCGAAGTTCAAGGAGATCAACGAGGCCTACGAAGTGCTGGGCGATGCCGAGAAGCGCCGCAAGTACGACGAGCTCGGGGCCAACTGGAAGGCGTACGAACAGGCACAGCGCGCCGGCTTCGACCCAGCGGCCGGAGGTGGTTCGTCCGGAGCGGGCGGCTGGCCGTTCGGCGGTGCCGGCGGCGCGCAGGGCGGTTACCGTCAGGTGTCACCGGAGGAGTTCCAGGAGATGTTCGGCGGGGGCGGCGGCAGCTCCTTCTCCGACTTCTTCACGACGTTCTTCGGGGGCGAGCCCGGAGGCGGAGGCCGGACGCGCACACGCGGGCGGCGCGCCCAGCCCGAACACGAACTGCCGATCAGTCTCGAAGAGGCGTTCACCGGCACGACGCGCAAGGTGACACTCACCGGCGCCGACGGCGAGCGCACGCTCGAGGTGCGCTTCCCCGCCGGCATCCGCGACGGGCAGAAGGTGCGGGCCGCATCGGGTGGCGGTGACGTGTTCTTCCGCGTCCGGCTGACTCCGCATCCACGCGTGGAGCGGCGGGGCGACCACGATCTGGCGACGCGCGCGCAGGTGCCGCTGCCCGTCGCCGTCATCGGTGGCGAACTGGACGTGCAGCCGCTCACCGGCAACCGGGTGCGGTTGCGCGTGCCGGCAGGAACGAGGCATGGCGCGGTTCTCCGACTGCGCGGCCACGGCATGCCGATTCTCGGCAAGCCCGGGCAACGCGGCGATCTGCTGGTCACGCTGGAACTCCAGGTGCCCACGGACCTGTCGCCGGAGGAACGGCACCACTACGAGAAGCTGGCAGCCCTGCGTACGCAGCCCGCGTAGCCGGCGCCGCGCCTGGCGCGTCGCGTCACGCGGGGCGCCACACACACCCATCGACTGCATATCGACACGGGGACCACGATGAACTTGAACCGACTGACCGAAAAAGCCCAGGAAGCCGTCGTTACAGCCCAGCAGCTCGCGACACGACTCAACCACGCCCAGATCGACCCCGAACACCTGCTGGTGGCGCTCGTCACCCAGCAGGGCGGCATCGTCCCCTCGGTGCTCCGCAAGATGCAGGTGGACCCGGCAACGCTCCAGCGCACGCTCGAGAGCGGCCTCGACACGCGTCCGAAGGCCTACGGCGGGAGCGAGGCCGGCATCGGCCCGCGGCTGCGCACCGCGTTCGACGCGGCCGAGAAGGAAGCCACGCAGTTGAAGGACGAGTACGTCAGCACGGAGCACTTCCTGCTCGCGATTGCCGGCGAAGGCGGCCGCGCGCCCGCCGTCATGGCCCTGCAAGCCGTCGGCGCGACCCGCGAGACGATCCTCGAGACACTCGTCGCCGTGCGCGGCACGCAGCGGGTCACGGACCAGAACCCCGAGGGCAAGTACGAAGCGCTGGAGAAGTACGGCCGCGATCTCACGGCCGCCGCGCGCAACGGCAAACTCGATCCCGTCATCGGCCGCGACGATGAGATCCGGCGCGTGATCCAGGTACTGTCGCGACGCACCAAGAACAACCCGGTTCTCATCGGAGAGCCGGGTGTCGGCAAGACGGCCATCGTCGAAGGGCTTGCGCAGCGCATCATCCGCGGCGACGTGCCCGAAGGTCTGAAACACAAGCGCATCGTCGCGCTCGACATGGGGTCGCTGGTGGCCGGGGCCAAGTACCGCGGCGAGTTCGAGGAGCGCCTCAAGGCGGTGCTGCAGGAGGTGGTGAACGCCCAGGGCGAGGTCGTGCTCTTCATCGACGAACTGCACACGGTGGTTGGCGCCGGCGCGGCCGAAGGGTCGCTCGACGCATCCAACATGCTCAAGCCGATGCTCGCCCGCGGCGAACTGCACACCATCGGCGCCACGACGCTCGACGTGTACCGGAAGCACATCGAGAAGGACGCGGCGCTCGAGCGCCGGTTCCAGCCGGTGCTCGTCGGCGAACCGACCGTCGAGGACACCATCAGCATCCTGCGCGGGCTGCGGGAGAAGTACGAACTGCACCACTCCGTGCGGCTGAAAGACTCGGCGCTCGTCGCCGCGGCGGTGCTGAGCCACCGCTACATCGCCGACCGCTTCCTGCCCGACAAGGCCATCGACCTCGTCGATGAAGCGGCCTCGCGGCTGCGCATGGAGATCGACTCGATGCCCGCCGAACTCGACGAGGTCTCGCGACGCATCATGCAGCTCGAGATCGAGCGGGAAGCGTTGCGCAAGGAGACCGATCAGCCGTCACAGGAGCGGCTCACGAAGCTCGAACGCGAACTCGCGGACCTGAAGGAGCAGCGCACGCGCCTGCAGTCGCAGTGGGAGCAGGAGAAGGCCGAGATCCAGGCAACCAGCGCCGTCAAGGCCGAAATCGAGCAGGTGCGGCTCGACATCGAGCGGGCGCAGCGCGAGGGCGACTATGCCCGCGCGTCAGAGCTGCAGTACGGCCGCCTGCCGGAACTCGAACGACGCAAGGCGGCCGAGCAGACGCGACTCGACGGGGCGGAGCAGGCACCGCGCATGTTGAAGGAGGAGGTGGACGAGGAGGACATCGCCGAGGTCGTCAGCAAGTGGACGCACATCCCGCTGAGCCGCCTCATGGAGGGTGAAGTCCAGAAGCTGGTCAACATGGAGCAGCGGCTCCACCAGCGGATCGTCGGGCAGCAGGAAGCCGTTGGCGCGGTCGCGAGCGCGATCCGCCGGGCGCGCGCGGGCTTGCAGGACCCCAACCGGCCGCTGGGCAGCTTCATCTTCCTGGGGCCGACAGGCGTCGGCAAGACGGAGCTCGCCCGCGCGCTCGCGGAGTTCCTCTTCGACGACGAGCAGGCCATGGTACGGATCGACATGTCCGAGTACCAGGAGAAGCACGCCGTGTCGCGGCTCATCGGCGCGCCTCCCGGATATGTCGGCTACGACGAGGCCGGCCAGCTCACCGCGGCCGTCCGCCGCCGGCCGTACGCCGTGGTGCTGTTCGACGAGATCGAGAAAGCGCACCCCGAGGTGCTCAACGTGCTGTTGCAGGTGCTCGACGACGGACGGCTCACCGACGGGCGTGGCCGCACGGTGGATTTCCGCAACGTCGTCGTGATCATGACGTCGAACCTGGGAAGCCAGTACCTCGCCGAGCAGGCGATGCGCGACGGCACGATCGACGAGGGCACCCGACGCGAGGTGCTCGACGCGATGCGGCAGCACTTCCGTCCGGAGTTCATCAACCGCATCGACGAGATCATCGTGTTCCACCCGCTGGGGCGCGAGCACATGGGCCGGATCATCGACCTGCAGATGGCCAGGCTGCTGGCGCGTCTCGAAGAGCGGAAGATCACGTTGCACATCACCGATGCCGCGCGGCACGCCCTCGTCGAAGAGGGTTACGACCCGCTGTACGGCGCCCGGCCGCTGAAGAGGACGCTGCAGCGGCGGATTCTCGATCCGCTTGCCATGTCGGTGCTGCAGGGCGACTTCCGCGAAGGCGACGAGGTGACGCTCGACGTGGTGGACGGCACGCTCCAGTTCGAGAAGCGACAGGCCGTCGTGCATTAGCCCTAGCGCGTGTAGTACGGGAATCCGGGAATGCGGGAATGCGGGAATGCGGGAATGCCGAAGGCGTGGACGGCGAAGGCGCGAAGCTTGAACGCGTGGACGGCGAAGGCGCGACGGCTGAACGCGGGGACGGCGAAGGCGGGAATGCCTGAAGCGGGAACGGCGAGGCGGGAGTGGCGAAGGGCGGATGAGCGAGCATCGACCGCCGCCGACCGTTTTCGACATTCCCGCATTTCCCGCATTTCTCGCATTTCGCTCGCCGCCGTGATCCTCTTCGCTGCCTGTGCGAGCGGCAGCAGCCAGGAGTCGTTCGCGATGCAACGGGACACGATGGTCCGCGACCAGATCGAGGCGCGTGGGGTCAAGGATTCACGCGTGCTCGAAGCGTTGCGACGCGTGCCGCGCGAGCGCTTCGTGGCCGCCGGTTCGGAGTCGCTGGCCTACCAGGACTCGCCCCTGGCCATCGGATACGGGCAGACGATCTCGCAGCCGTACATCGTGGCCGTGATGAGCGAGGCCGCAGCCATCGGACCGGACGATGTGGTGCTGGAGATCGGCACCGGGTCGGCGTACCAGGCGGCGGTGCTCGGCGAACTGGCGCGCGAGGTCTACACGATCGAGATCGTCCCGGCCCTGGCCACTCGCGCCACGGCGTTGCTGAAAGACCTGGGCTACGCCAACGTGCACACGCGGCTCGGTGACGGCTACGCCGGCTGGCCCGAGCACGCGCCCTTCGACGCCATCGTCGTCACGGCCGCGCCTCCGAGCGTTCCCGATGCCTTGAAACGGCAATTGAAGGTTGGCGGTCGCATGGTCGTGCCAGTCGGGACCGGCGATCAGGAACTGCTCGTCATCGAGCGCACCCCCGACGGGTTCCACGAGCGGCGCCTGATGCCGGTGCGTTTCGTGCCGATGGTCGAGGGACCGAAGGGACCGTAGGTTGGAATGCGGGAATGCGGGAATGCGGGAATGCGGGAATGTCGACAGCGGGAATGTCGAGATCTCGCCATTTCCGCATTATTCGCATTCCCGCATTATTCGCGTCCCCGCATTCGCATTCCCGCATTGCCTTCGCCGCCCAGCGGCGCTCCCCCTACCCGCCTCGATTCATCGCGCCGAGGAAGTCGGCGTTGCTCGGTGTCTTTGAGAGCTTGTCGTTGAGCAGTTCCATCGCCTCGGTCGGCGACAGCGGGTTGATCACCTTGCGCAGCACCCAGATGCGGTTGAGATCCTCCTTCGGGATGAGGAGCTCCTCCTTGCGCGTACCGCTCTTCTGGATGTCGATCGCCGGGAAGACACGCTTGTCCACCAGCTTGCGATCGAGGTGAATCTCCATGTTGCCCGTGCCCTTGAACTCCTCGAAGATCACTTCGTCCATGCGCGAGCCCGTGTCGATGAGTGCGGTCGCGATGATGGTCAGCGAGCCGCCCTCCTCGATGTTGCGGGCGGCGCCGAAGAAGCGCTTCGGCTTCTGCAGGGCGTTGGAATCGACGCCGCCAGACAGGACCTTCCCTGACGGAGGCACCACGCTGTTGTAGGCGCGCGCCAGCCTGGTGATGGAGTCGAGCAGGATCAGGACGTCCTTCTTGTGCTCGACGAGACGCTTGGCCTTCTCGATCACCATCTCGGCGACCTGGACGTGGCGCTGCGCGGGCTCGTCGAACGTCGACGAGATGACCTCGCCGCGCACCGACCGCTGCATGTCGGTGACCTCTTCCGGCCGTTCGTCGATCAGCAGGACGATGAGGTAGACCTCGGGGTGGTTCTGGACGACCGATTGCGCGATGTTCTGCAGCAGCATCGTCTTGCCGGTGCGCGGCGGCGCGACGATCAGTCCGCGCTGCCCCTTGCCAATCGGCGTCATCAGGTCGAGCACGCGCGCCGAGAGGTTCTCCTTCGACGTCTCGAGCGAGAACCGCGCCTGCGGATAGAGCGGCGTCAGGTTCTCGAAGAAGATCTTGTTGCGCGCGAACTCGGGCGCCTCGAAGTTGACCGCCTCCACCTTGATCAGCGCGAAGTAGCGTTCGCCGTCCTTGGGTGGACGAATCTGGCCGCTGACCGTATCGCCGGTCTGCAAGTCGAGCTTGCGGATCTGTGACGGCGACACGTAGATGTCGTCCGGACCGGCGAGGTAGTTGTAGTCGGGCGCCCGCAGGAAGCCGAAACCGTCGGGCAGCACTTCCAGCACGCCTTCCGAGAAGATGAAGCCGCTCTGCTCGGTCTGGGCCTTGAGAATCTGGAAGATGAGTTCCTGCTTGCGGAGGCCGGTGGCGCCGACGACGCCGAGGTCCTGGGCCACCTGCATCAGGGACTGGATGCTCATCTCCTTGAGCTGACCGATGCGCAGCGAGGCTTCACTGCCTTCGGGCGGCATTTCGAGCGGCGGATCGTTGGCGACGTCGGGGATGTCGTTGGCGGGACGGCGGGGACCTGAGGGACGGGGGCCGCGGCGACCGCCGGAGCGCTTCTGTGCTGGTGCCATGCTCTGTTACGGAGTGGAGAGGGTGTGGGAGTCGCGGACCCCGGTTGGCGCGCGCGTGACGCGGATGCCGAGACCCTGAACCACGAGGTGAGCCGCAAGTATAGCCCAATAATCCATGGTGTAGAATCCGGGGCCAGCGTGTCGCGGCATGTGCTCATACTCGGCCTGGTCTGCTTCCTGACGTTCTTCGCAGGCCTCGGTCGCGGCGCCATCGGTGACTCGGACGAAGCGTTCTACGCCGAGGCCGCACGCGAGATGGTCGCGTCCGGCGACTGGCTCACCCCCTACTACAACTACGAACTCCGTTTCCAGAAGCCGATTCTGTTCTACTGGCTCGTCGCCATCGCGTACAAGGTGGCCGGCGTCGGAGAAGCCGCGGCGCGCTTCCCGTCAGCACTGGCCGGGCTCGGCCTGTCGCTCCTGACCTACCTCGTTGGGCGTCGCTGGTTCGACGGCGCCACCGGCTTCTTCGCCGCGACCGTCGTCGCCACCAGCTTCGGCTACTTCTCGATCGGCCGTCTGTCCCTGCCCGATCTGCCGCTCGCCTTCTTCATCGCGGCCGCGACCTGGGGGCTCATCGAAGGCATCGGCTCGCCGATGGCCACTGCCACCACCACGACGATGCGACGACGGCTCTGGCTGGCGTTCGCGGGCGCGATGATCGGCCTCGGTATCCTGGCGAAGGGCCCGGTCGGCATCGCGCTGCCCGTCCTGGCCGTCATCCCTGTCTGGTGGAAGGAACGGCGCGGCGCCGGCGAGGACGTGGCGAAGCTGCCGGGCGCCGTCGACCTGCTGATCGTCGGCGGGCTGGCCGTGCTCGTGGCCGCACCGTGGTTCCTGGCCATGGCCGACCACCACGGTCTCGCCTACATGCACCGGTTCTTCATCGGCGAGAACCTGGAGCGGTTCGCCACAGACCGGTACAACGAGCCGCGTCCGCTGTGGTTCTACGTGCCCATCGTGCTCGGCGGCCTGATGCCATGGTCGCCGTTCATCCTGCTGTGGCTGCCCACCTGGCTGCGCGTCTTCAAGCGCGAGCGGACGATCACGCGTGCCGAATGGCGCGCCATCATCTGGGCTGCCGTGCCATTCGTCTTCTACTCGCTGTCGATCGGCAAGCAGCCGCGCTACATCCTGCCGATGCTGCCGCCGATGGCGCTGCTGCTCGCCCGCACGGTCATCGCGCGCCTGCCTGACGAGGCGGCGGGCGTGGCGGGACGCACCAGCCGCCAGACGGCGCTCGCCTGGTGCGGCACGCTCTGCGCGGTGTTCCTGCTGATCCTCGGCGTGCTGCTGCACCGCGCCCGGCCTCTGCTGTTTGCCCTGACGCCCTCGCTCGGCCTTGTGTGCACCAGCATCATCACCATCGCCGCGGTGTCCGTGCTGGTGGCGAGCTGGAGTCGTCGCCGGTGGGCCCTGCCGGTGACCATGGCCGTCGCGTCGATCGCGACGGTGCTGTCACTGCACTACTCGGTGGCGTCGGCGGCCGACCTCGAACCGGTGCAGGTGATGGCGCGACGCTACGCGGCCGTGTACCAGGGCCACGAACCGTCGGCCACCTACCGCGTGTTCGTGCGCAACCTGGTGTTCTACACGGGCGTGCAGCAAACCGACCTGGTTCAGCCGCACGAGGTGGTGGAGTTCCTCAACCAGCCGAGACGGGTGCTCTGCGTCCTCACCAGGGACGACCTGACGCAGCTGGAGGCGGAGTACGACTTCTCCGCGCGCACGCTGGCCGAGGTGCAGTACTTCAACCCCGCCGGCGTCCGGCTGCGGACGCTGCTGTGGCCCGACCCCGCCCGCGACCTGGAGACGGTGCTGTTGGTCACGAACCAGTGAATGGGCAATTCGAAATGTGAAATGCTCGACGACGTCGGGCGCTTCGAGACATCGGGCATGTCCGATTTCCAATGTCGAATCGCCTCGCTCAGGGGAACATCTTCCCGGGATTGAGGATGTTCAGTGGATCGAACGCGGCCTTGACGCGCCGCTGCAAGTCGATCTCCACCGACGACAGCACAAGCGGCACGAACGGCAGCTTCGAGAAACCGATGCCGTGTTCTCCGCTGATCGAGCCGTCGAGCGCCACCACACCTTCGAAAAGCGCCCGCTCGGCCCGCCGGGCCGCCGCGACGGCGTGCGCGTCGGCGGGGTCGAGCATCAGGTTGACGTGGATGTTGCCATCGCCCACGTGACCGAAGCACGGAATACGTACGCCCGGTGACGAGACGCGCAACTGCGCGATGAGGTCGAAGAGTTCCGGGACGCGCCCCTTCGGCACCACCACGTCGTGGTTGATCTTCAGCGGCGCGAGCACGCGCAGCGAGAGCGAGAGCGACCGCCTGACGTGCCACAGCTGCTGACGCGTGTGGGCGTCGGTCGGGATGAGGACCTCGGTCGCGCCTGCATCGCGACACGCCTGCGCCACGCGCCACCCCTCCTCGCGCACGGCCTCGTCCAGGCCGTCCACTTCCAGGAGCAGCACGGCGCCTGTGCCTTCTGGCGCAAGAGCTCGCGTGCCGAGATTCTCGGCGACCGCGTCGAGCGAGTCGCCGTCGATCAGCTCGAGCGCCGACGGGACCACACGCGCACGTATCAGGTTCGTGACGGCATCGACTGCGCCGCGAATGGTGGCGAACGTGGCGCGGAGCGTCACCCGCGTCGGCGGCATCGGCACCAACCGCAGGATGACGCGCGTGATCACCGCCAGGGTGCCCTCCGACCCGACGAGCAGCTGCGTCAGGTCGTAACCCACCACGTCCTTCACGCACTTGCCGCCGGTGTGAATCACCTCGCCGGACGCGAGCACGGCCTCGAGCCCGAGCACGTACCGCTTCGTGACGCCGTACTTGAAGGCGCGCGGGCCGCCCGCGCATTCGGCGACGTTGCCGCCAATGGTGGATGTGGTGAGGCTGGCCGGGTCGGGAGGATAGAACAACCCGACGGCCTCGACGGCCGTCTGCAGGTCGCCCGTGATGACGTGCGGTTCCACCACGGCGAGCAGGTTCTGCTCGTCGATCTCGAGAATCCGATTCAGGCGCGACAGCGCCAGCACCACCCCGCCGTACGACGGCACGGCCCCGCCGGTGTAGCCGGTGCCCGCGCCCCGTGCCACGACAGGGACGCGACGCGCAGTGCAGGCTCGCAGCACAGCCGAGACGTCAGCCGTGCTGCCCGGCCACACCACGACGTCGGCCGGGCGCCCCTGCTTCAAGGCATCGGTGCCGTACGCGAGCCGTGCCTCGTCGTCGGTGCGCACGTGTTCGGCGCCGACGGCCGCGTGCAGGTCAGCGATGAAGGCGTCGTCCACGACACCGTAGGGCTCGGCAGGCGTGCTCATGCAAGGAGAGGTGAGACGACCACGTGGGTGCGTCAGTCCGTCCGCGTTGCGTAGCGGCCGCCGTCCACGTCGGCGATGAACGCGTGAACACGACGTGCCGCTTCCTCGAGCCGCTCGGTCGACGCCGCATACGACAGCCGGAAGAACCCGGGGGCGTCGAAGGCTTCACCGGCCGTCACCACCACGTGCCTGTCCTCGAGCAGCGCCTGGCAGAAGTCGGCGCTCGTGCGGAGACCATCTGGCGACAGCAACCGGGACACATCGACGAACAGGTAGAACGCGCCGGCCGGCACCGCACACGTCACTCGCGGGTCGGTCGTGAGGCGCGCCAGAATCAGGTCGCGGCGACGGCGATACTCGTCGAGCATGTCGGCCACGCACTGCTGCGACCCCGTCAGCGCGGCGACCGCAGCCTTCTGCGTGATCGAACAGGCGTTGCTCGTCGAGTGGCTCTGAATGGCGTTCGATGCCGCGACGACGTCCGCGGCGGCAAGCAGCCACCCGCACCGCCAGCCCGTCATGGCGTATGCCTTCGACGTCGATCCGGTGAGGATGGTCCGGTCGCGCATGCGCTCGCCGAGGACGCGCGGCAGGTTGTGCGGCACCGCGTCGTAGATCAACTTCTCGTAACAGAGATCGAGGATCACCCAGATGGCGCGAGGGGCCGCCGCGTCGGCGATGGCCGCCATGTCGGCCTCGCTGATCAGCGCGCCCGTCGGATTGACCGGCGAGTTGATGACGATGGCGCGGGTGCGAGGGGTGATGGCGTCGATGAAGGGCTTCGCCGTGAGAGCGAAGCCATCCTCGGGCGAGCACCGGACGATCACCGGCGTGGCGTCGGCCAGCTTGATCTGTTCGACGATCGTCGGCCACCCCGGCGTATGCGTGATCACCTCGTCGCCCGGACCGAACACCGAGAGCGCCGCGTTCACCAGGGCCTGCTTGCCGCCGGCGCACACGATGACCTCACGCTCGTCGTAGTCGACGCCGTAGTCCGCCTTGTAACGCGCCAGAATCGCCTGCTTCAGCTCGCTGGTGCCCGAGTTGGCCGTGTACTTGGTGAAGTCGGCCGTGATTGCCGCATGCGCGGCCGCCTTGACGTGGTCTGGCGTCGGGAAGTCCGGTTCGCCGGCGCTGAGATCGACGACGTCGGCGCCCGACCGCCGCAGCCGTTCAGCGGCGACGAGCCCCTTCATCGTCGGTGACGAAGCGATTCGGGTAGTGCGATTGGCAAGCATCGGCTGCTCTCTATTCCTGCATGCGCCAGCGGACCGGTGACGTCCGCCCTGCCACACTGTGCGCGGGCGCCCCGGCCGCCGCGCCCTACGTGCGGTCCGCGCCGCGAAGACGCGACACGACTGCGGGCGGCACGAACGCCTCGATGGCGCCGCCGAGCACATGGATCTGCCGCACCAGCGTGGAACTGACGTGGCCCCACTCGGGGGCGGCCGGCAGAAACACGGTCTCGAGACCGGGCAGCAGCGCGGCGTTCATCCGCGCCATGGGCCATTCCTGCTCGAAGTCGGACACGCTGCGCAGGCCGCGGACGACCACCGTCGCACCATGCGCCCGGGCCGCGTCCACGAGCAGTCCATCGAACGCCACGACCTCGATGGCGGCATCGTCGGCCAGCGTGTCCCTGACGACGGCGACCCGATCGTCGAGGGACAGCAGCGGTGTCTTCCCCGGGTTGACGAGCACGGCCACGACCACGTGGGCAAATACCGCCCGTGCGCGGACGATCACGTCGAGGTGGCCGTTGGTCAGCGGGTCGAACGACCCCGCGATGATGGCCCGCCGTGCGTCAGGCATCCGGCGCTCCTTCGTCGTGCCGCACGTAGAAGGTCGCGGTGCTGTCGCCCTGCGCGAGCGTCCGGGTGCGCACGAGACCTGCGCCCTCCGACGGCGCCAGCGTGCGGCTGGCGTGTTCCAGCACGACCACGCCGTCCGGGGCGACGTGCGCCGCCGCGACGTGCAGCCACGCCTCCAGGGAGCGTTGCGTGTAGGGAGGATCGAGGAACACGACGTCGAAGGGTCCGCCCTGGAACACGACGGCACGCGCCAGGGCATCGCGGCGGTCGATAGTATAGCCTTCGCTCACCTGACAGCGACGCAGGTTGGCCTCGATGAGAGCGACGGCCCGACGGTCCCGCTCCACGAACGTCACCCAGCACGCACCGCGACTCAGCGCCTCGAGGCCGACCGCGCCGGTCCCCGCGCACACGTCGAGCACGCGGGCGTCATCGATCCGCGGCGCGAGCACGTTGAAAAGCGTTTCGCGCAGCCGGTCGGACGTCGGACGGAGACCGTCCCATGTCGGGGCCTGCAGCGGGCGCCCCCTGAACGTGCCGCCGATGATGCGCATCACCCGACCTGTGCCAGGTTGAAGCGACCAACCCACGCCTGGCGCGCGAGTCGCCGCGGCGGCGCGTCGGGCGGCAGGCGCCCGACAAGGTCGCGCGCCAGCACGTGGGCGTCGGCCATGAGGTCCTGGTCGCGCCGCAGGTCGCCGATACGCAACGTCGGCATGCCGGCCTGCCGCGTGCCGAACATGTCGCCGGGACCGCGAATGCCGAGATCACGCTCGGCGATCACGAAGCCGTCCGTCGTGTCCGTCATGGCTTTCAGCCGCTCACGAGCGTCCTCGCTGAGCGGCCGCTCGAACAGCAGGATGCAGTAGCTGCGCGACGGGCCCCGTCCAACGCGGCCCCGCAACTGGTGCAGCTGCGCCAACCCGAAGCGCTCGGCATGCTCCACCACCATCACGCTCGCGTTCGCGACGTCCACGCCGACCTCGATCACCGTGGTCGTGACGAGCACGTCCAGATCGCGGGCCACGAAGGCCTGCATCACGGCCTGCTTGTCGGCCGACTTCAGCTTGCCGTGCAGCAGGCCCAGGCGCAATCCGGCAAGCGCGCCGTGCCGCAAATCCTCCTCCATGCTGATCGCCGCCCGGACGTCGAGCTTGTCGCTGTCCTCGATGATTGGCAGCACGACGTAGGCCTGCCGGCCTTCGGCCACCTGCTCACGCACGAACGCGTAGGCTTCGTCGCGCCGCGTTTCGGGGCGCGCCGTCGTCTGGACGGGATGGCGGCCTGGAGGGAGGTCACGGATCACCGACACGTCGAGGTCGCCATACGCGGTGAGCGTGAGCGTGCGCGGAATCGGCGTTGCCGTCATGACGAGCACGTCCGGCTGTCGCCCTTTCGATCGCAAGCGCGCCCGCTGGCCCACCCCGAAGCGATGCTGTTCGTCGATGATCACGAGACCGAGCCTGTTGAAGATGGCCGGATCCTCCAGCACCGCATGCGTGCCCACGACGAGGTCCGCCTGCCCCGCCGCGATGGCCGCGAGCGCATCCCTGCGCGCCGCGCTGCGCTGGCTGCCCGTCAACAGGGCGGCGCGGAATGGCGTGCCGGCGAGCCTCTGGCCAACCGTGCGCGCGTGCTGCTCGGCGAGCAACTCCGTGGGCGCCATCAGCACGACCTGCAAACCGTTGGCCATGGCGACGACCGCAGCCAGCAGTGCGACGATGGTCTTGCCCGCGCCGACGTCGCCCTGCAGCAGACGGTTCATCGGCGTGGGGCGCTGCAGATCCTCCACGATCTCGCGCAGCGCCTGCTTCTGACCCGGTGTCAGCGTGAACGGCAGGACGCGGCGCGCCTGCTCGCGCGTGGCCTCCGACACCACGATGCGGTGCGGCTTGGCGACCGTGACGACGCGCGCGCGCTGGTCGGCGAGCGCGAGCTGGAAGAGCACGAACTCCTCGAGGATCAGGCGCACCTGCGCGGGCGTGCGGAACGCGTTGAGCTGATCGACGCTGGTGCCTTCCGGCGGGAAATGCGTGTCGAGCAGCGCTTCCCGCCGTGACGGCAGTCCGCGGGCGCGACGCACCTCGAGCGGCAGGGGATCCGGAATGGCCCCGGGCAGTCGCTCGAGCGCGCGGGCGACGAGGTCGCGCTGCAGCTTCGGCGTCAGCGGTCCAACGCGCTCGTAGACCGGCACGATGCGTCCCGTGTGAACGCTGCTCCCCTCCTCCGCACCTTCCAGGTCCACGAACTCGTACTGCGGACTCTGGAATTGCGCACCCTGGCTGTTCCACTCCACCTTGCCATGCAGGACGACCTGCTGGCCGGGCCGGAACACCTGCGCCAGGAACCGCTGGTTGAAGAACACGGCGCGCGCGGTGCCGGTGCTGTCGCGCACGGCGAGCTCGAACACGGTGAAGCGCGGCCGACGCGTCGGCTTGAGCTGCGCCTCGATCACTTCGCCGGCGACCGTCGCGGGGCCGGGGCGCAGCTGCGCGATCGGGACGATATGGCCGCGGTCCTCGTAGCGAAGCGGGAATCGGAGGAGCAGATCCTCGACCGTGTGCAGGCCAGCCGACGCCAGCGCGGCGGCGCGTGTCGGACCGACGCCTGGCAACGTGGCCAGCGGGGCCTCGATCGTGTCCGCCGCACTCACTGCAGCACTGTCACCTGGCCGGGCTCGACACGAATCTCGCGGATCGCCGACGGCAGGTCGAACGGGGCGTCGAGGTCCACGTCGTACTGACGCACGAGTTGCGTGACGACCGCGACGGGCAGCGGGATGCCGCCGAGTTCGGCCGATTCGAGCTGGAAGCGGCCGCTTCCGTTCTCCGTGACCAGCCGCCCGGCCACCCGTGCAGGAAACCGGCCCCGGAGCAGGCGCAACGGGTCGAGGCCCTCGGCAGGCGGCCGGCTCGCGTTCATCGCGTCGAGGTCGAGCGTGGCCGTCGCGCTGAGCAGGTTGTCGCCGTGGATGCGCAGCGTCGGCGCAGCAATGCCTGGCGGCACCTCCGCTCGGAGGTGGTGCTCGAGGTAGGCGTTCACTTCGCCTTCCTCGATGACGGTGCTCTGTGTTTCGAGTCGCGGGATCGCCCCGAAGCGGACGATGGTCTCGAGCTTCTGTTGCATGCGGTCGGCAGCGGCCACGCCGTCCTGCTCGGCCTCCGCCGCGCGCGCCACGCCTGTCGGAATGCACGGGTGTGCGCCGGCACAGATGCCGAGCACGAGGACGCCGACGAGCGCGGCGCGAGCGAGTCCAGGCGAGTTCAGCGGTGTCTGCATCGATCCACTGAGGCTTTGGAGTCTAGCACCGTGGATTTGGCCGGCGTGCTTGACTTTCGCTTTTTATTTGCACTACGCTCCACCAGCGCGTGCCCAGTGTCGGGCCGTGGCCTGCCGCTCGCCTCTGGAGACGCCATCGTGCAGCCGCTCACCAAACGTCAGCGCGAAATCCTCGACTACCTCAACGACTTCATCCAGCAGCACGGCTATGCGCCGAGCCTGGAAGAAGTCGGACGTCGCTTCGGCCTGTCGTCGCTTGCCACGGTGCACAAGCACCTGACGAACCTGCAGGAGAAGGGGTTCATCAAGCGCGCATGGAACCGCAGCCGATCGGTCGAGCTCATCCCTGCGCGTATCGGCGGGCGCGCGCTCGAGTTGCCGTTGCTCGGCTACGTCGCTGCCGGGCGGCCCATCGAGGCCATCACGGGCAGCGAGACGATCACCGTACCAGAGGCGCTCGTCGGCAAGCGCGACACCTACGTGTTGCGGGTGAAGGGCGACTCGATGATCGACGAGCAGATTCGTGACGGCGACTTCGTGATCGTCGAGGACCGCAAGACCGCGTCGAACGGCGAGATGGTGATCGCGCTGCTCGAAGGGTCCGACGTCACGTTGAAGAAGTTCTACCGCGAACAGGATCAGGTGCGCCTGCAGCCGGCCAACCCGACGATGGCGCCCATCGTGGTGCCAGCGGCGGAAGTTCAGGTGCAAGGCGTCGTGATCGGCGTGATGCGGCGATACTGACGCCCATGAGCCAGACGCCCGAGTCGCGCCAGATCAACTTCACCATCGTGCCCGCCGACGACACGGACGTCGGGCGGGTGTACGCCAACTTCTGTGCGGTGGCCAACACGCCGTTCGACTTCACGCTGACGTTCTGCGAGGTGCAGCCGCTGTCGCCGCAGGACGTCCAGGCCGCCGAGCGCGACCACGTCGTCGCCGCCCCGGTGAAGGCGCGCATCGTCGTGCCCGTGCCGTTCATCCCGACGATGATCGCGGCGCTGCAGGAGCACCTGCGGGCGTTTACGGAGTCGCAGAAGCAGGGTGCGCCCGGGTGGTCCGGCGACCCCATTCACTAGGCAGGTCGGAGCGCCCCAACGTGGCCGCCGCGGCGACGGACGTTTCGACGCCCCCGGGGTGGTGACGCTCGCAGAGGCACGGGCCGAACGCCGGTGTCAGACCTGCCGTTGCGCGACCGTAGACACCACACGATGGCGATGCTGCTCTCTCTCTGGCTGCCGGACTTCGTTGTCGACGTCGAGCGTCGGTGGGAAGGTCTCCCACCCGGCGTGCCGCTGGTTGTCGGCGGCGGGGCCGACAGCGCAGGCCAGGTCGTCGCGTCCTGCCGGGTGGCACGGGCCGCGGGCGTCAGCCCCGGCATGCCGATTCGCGCCGCCGCACGCGCGCTGCCCCACGCGCGTTTCGTGCCCGGCATCCTCGACCGCTATGCGGAAGCCGCGTCCACGCTCGACGAGCTCGTGCGCCGCTGGTGCACGGACGTGGATTGGGTGTCGATCGATCGCGCCATCATCCCTGTCAGCGCAATCCGGCGGGGTACGCTGGCGGCTGCCGCCGACGCGATGCAGCGCGCGATCCGCGACGAGCTGGGACTGTCATCCGCCGTTGGCATCGCCCACACCGAAGTGGCGGCCACGGTCGCCGGAACCCTCGTCGCGCCGTCCGGACTGCTGCAGGTGCTCCCGGGGTACGACGCGCGCTTCCTCGCGCCCCTCGACGCACGGTGGCTGCCGGCGCTGTCGGCTGCAGCACGGGAACGGCTCGCCGCGCGCGGCGTGACGACAATCGGCGCGATCGCCGCCCTGGCGCCGCACGAAGCCGAATCGGCTCTGGGAAACGGTTGGGCCGCCGTGTGGCGGGCTGCGCGCGCAGAAGACCCGCGACCACTCGCCAGCACCGCGCTGCCTCGCAGCCTCACCCGCGCCATGCAGTTGGGTGCGGCCCCGACGTCCGAAGACGTGCAGCTCTCGGCCGAGCATCTCGCCGACCAGCTCGCCCAGCGGCTCACGCAGATCGGGGCATTCGCCCACGCGATCACGGTGCGTGTGATGGGGCACGACCAGAAATTCCGCAGCCGCAGCCTTACCCTGCGTGAGGCGGCTCGCCACCGTGCAGACCTGGCGCCGGCGGCACGCACGCTGGCGGCGCGGTTGTGGAAGTTCGGCGACGCGCCCGAGCGCGTCAGCGTCGTGGCGCATGGACTCACGGCGGACGGACCGCAGCTGAGCCTGTTCGGGCTGTCAGCGGCTGACGCATCGGCGGCGATAGGAGTCCGCAGGCTCGACAGCCTGCGGACGGGCCGCAGTTTCCGCGCGCTCGCGAAAGGCAGCCTGACGCGACGACCGCGCGCGAGTTGACGCAGCGCGCCGCCCCGGCGGCTCGCACCTGACGACCAGACGATCGTCGGTCGCCCGTGAGTCTGATCGGTCCGTCAGCCGTGCTGGCCGTTGTGCTGGCAGCCCGGGTAGGTCTCGTGGAACACGTTGCCCGTGTACCCGAGCGCCTTCATGCCCGGCTCCGACGCGAAGTGGATCCCCGACACCCACCCCTTCACGTGATCGAAGTGGTCGCGCAACGTTGGCGGTCCCGCCGGCCCCTCCGGCACGGGGATCGGATCGCCTTTCTTCCAGAACACCGGCGCGCGACCGGGCTGCGCCGCCGACGCTTCCGTGAGCAGCGCGTTCTGCTGGTCGGGCGTCAGGTCCTTGAAGGGCGAGCGGTGCATCTTCAGCGCCGCACCTTCCATGGCGCCCAGGGCGGTGAAGAACCGGCGGCGCGTCTCGGATGACTCCGCGGCGAGCAGCTTGTCGAGGAACTCCGGGGTGCCCGACGCCTTCGCGCCCGGCACGATCAGGTCGGCCAGCAGCACCACGGTCGCGAACTGGTGGGCGTCGAAGGTCACCGGGGTGTACCCCGCAGGCTTCGACTGGCTGCTCGGCGTCCGCGCCTGTCCGCCAGCGTGGGCGACGTGCTTGTGCACCGGGTGATCGTCGGCCGCGGCGAGGCCGGGCACCGCGAGTGACGCGCCGACGCCGGCGGCGAGCGTCTGCAATGCCGCGCGGCGCGACACGCCGGGCTCGACCCCGGGTTGGATGACCGGCAGCGAGCGACCTTCCTTCATGCGCGCGACTCCTCCTGGCGGAATGACGGGTTCGGCGCACGATAGCACACGGCTCGCACCGCTGCGCGCCGTCGGGCAAGGCACCGCCCGGATTTGACCCACGCTGGAGCAATCGCTATGCTGCGCCACACTTCGTCCCTCAGTCCCAGGAGCCAGGCCAGTGGCGCAAGCCTCGCGTGACAAAGCGAATCGCACGTTCGACGTGATCGTCGTCGGGTCGGGAGCTTCCGGAGGGTGGGCGGCCAAGCGCCTTTCGGAAGCCGGAGTCAACGTCGCCCTGCTCGACGCGGGGCGTGCGCTCACCGACGCCGATTACCGCGAGCACGCGCCGGCGTACACCCTCGAGTATCGCAACCGCGCCAACGATCGCATCCGGGAGACGCGTCCGCGACAGAAGGACTGCTACGCCTGCACCGAGTACAACTACGACTGGTTCGTCAACGACCTCGAGGAGCCCTACACGACGGCGCAGGGCAAGCCGTTCTCGTGGCAGGGCCGCACGCGCATCATCGGCGGGCGGACCAACGTGTGGGGGCGCCAGAGCTATCGCTTCGGTGACCTCGACTTCAAGGCCGCGAGCATCGATGGACACGGCATCGACTGGCCGATTTCCTACAAGGATCTCGAGGCGTACTACGACCTGGTCGAGGAGTACGTCGGCATCTCGGGCATGCCCGAAAACGACCCGATGCTGCCCGACAGCAAGTTCCACCCGCCGATGGGTCTGGCCTGCGTCGAGCACCACGTGCGCAACTCCATCAAGAAGGCGTTCAAGCGGACGCTGACGATTGGCCGCGCGGCCAACATCACCAAGCCGATCAACGGCCGCGCCGCGTGTCACTACTGCGGGCCCTGCGAACGCGGCTGCGCCACCCACTCGTACTTCAACTCCGCCTTCACCACGGTGGCCGACGCGCTGAAGACGGGCAAGTGCACCCTCATCCAGAACGCGATGGTGTACCAGGTGCTGATGGACGACACGGGCAAGAAGGCGCGCGGCGTGTCCTACATCGATCGCCAGACGAGGCAACTGCGCGAAGTCAACGCGCGCGCCGTGATCCTCGCGGCGCAGGCGCTGGAGTCCGTGCGCATCCTGCTGAACAGTGCCCCCGGTGGCCTGGCCAACAGCAGCGGCGCGCTCGGCAAGTACCTGATGGATCACACGTGGGTGGCGGGAGGGGCGGCGGCGGAGTTCCCCGACGTCCCGTCCACGCCGAGTCTCAACGGCCCGAATCGCCCCAACGGCACCTACACCATCCGCTTCCGCAACCGGCCGGGGGAGCCGAGGCACAAGGAGTTCCTGCGGGGCTATGGGTACCAGGGTGGAGGCTCGTCCAACTTCAACTTCGCCCTCCCCGGTTTCGGCGCGCGGTACACGGACGCGGTGAAGGCCTCGGGTGTGACGCAGTTCTCCTTCTCCGGCTTCGGCGAAGTGCTGCCCTACGAGGACAACCACGTGGCGATCGACCCGGGCGTCGTGGACGCCTTCGGCATCCCCGTACTCCGCATCTCCATGGAATGGAAGGAGAACGAGAAGAAGATGATCCCCGACATGGGATACGCCGCCGCGGAGATGCTGGAGGCCGCCGGCGGCCGCAACATCCGGCCGTTCTTCTTTCTCGATCGCGTGCCTGGCTACGGCATCCACGAGATGGGGATCGCCCGCATGGGCGCCGATCCCAGGGTGTCCGTCCTCAACCAGTTCCAGCAGACGCACGACATCCCGAACCTGCTCGTGACCGACGCGAGTGGCTTCACGTCGGGAGGGTGTCAGAACCCCACGCTCACCATCATGGCGCTGACGGTGCGTTCGACCGACCACCTGATGGAGGAGATGAAGCGCGGGAACGTGTAGGCCGGGACGGCAACCGGCAAATGGCAAATGGCACGCGGGAACCGCGCAGCCGGCAGGCGGCAAACGGCAATGGGCAAGCGGGCCCGCGGGCTCGGGGGCCGGATACAGTGACACCGGACGGGGCTCCGGGCGCCGCACTCAGCGCGCGGACACCAGCTGATCGCCCGGGCGAATGTCGTAAGTCTTTCCTTTCCACACGAGTTCCCCCGTCACGCCGTCGGGCAGCGTGATTCGTGCCTGCAGGCCGTCGCCGGCTCGTGTGAGCGCGACATCCACGAATCCCTTCGGGTGCGGCACCCGTCCCGAGACGCGCGTGAGCGCGCCGAGGTGGGGGGCGATGCGCACGACACGGAACCCGTGTGCGGCGCTGTCGACGCCGAGCACGGTGCGCAGGAACTCGATGTTGGGACTCGAGCCCCAGGCATGCGCATCCGAACGCGTCGGCTCGGCGTTCTCGGCCCAGGTCGTGAGGCCGAGGTCGAGCATCCGCCGCCACTCCCCGAGCAGGTCGAGGTACCGATCGCCGAGGCCCGCGTGGATGACCGCCCGGTGGACGTAGTACTTGAAGTAGATCGACGCTGGCGCCAGGTCTGCGTCGCTCAGCATGCGTTCGACGAGCGGCGCCATCTCGCCGGGCTCGGCCACGCCAGCAAGGATGGCCAGTGCCTGCGTGTGTTGCGAGACGCGGCTGCCACCGGCGACGTCGGCGAACAGACGGCGCTGCGGCATCCAGTAGGTGCGACGGATCGCGGTGCGCAGACTCGCCGCCGACGCGAGATAGCTTTCGGCCTGGATGCGTTCGCCCTGCCCGGACATGATCTCGGCCGCATACTGCAGGGCCAGCAGTAACTGCAGATCCAGCGGCGCGGACTCGCCGCGCGTGCCGTGCGGCGGCACGCCGTCGGGCCACGCATCGACCCAGTCCACGAAGTTCCACCAGCCGATATCGGCCAGATGCCCATCGGGACGCTGCCGGGCGGCGAAGTACGCGAGCACCGCGCGAATGCCGGGCAGCTGCGCGCGCACGAACGCGGGGTCGTCCTGGTAGCGGGAGAAATCGTGCACCATGCCGATCCACCACAGCGAGAACGGCGGGATGTACTGCGGCAACCGCGACGGAGCGCGGCTGAACGTCAGCCCCTCGTGGGTGCGTGACGCGTCGAGCGCGGAGATGGCCTGTCGGGCCAGGCGCGCGTCGCCCGACATGTAGTACGACACGAGCGCCTGGATGCGCGTGTCGCCGGCATACTGGAGCTGCTCGTAGTACGGACAGTCCATGTACGTCTCGTGGGCGCACACGCGCGCCGTCCGCCAGCCGACCTCCATCATGCGGTCGAGGTCAGCGCGGTCGGCGCTGAAATGCGCCGTCTGCACGAACGGATAGCTCGTGTACACCGACCGGAGATCGTGCAGCACCAGCGGCTCGCCTGCCGTCTCGATGGTCAGCTCGAGATAACGGAAGGTGCGCCACCAGAGCGGCCGGAAGACGCGGCGCCCGCCGCCATCGGGCAGGAACTCGTCGCCGTAGCCCCCGAACGTCTTGCCGGCGACCTCGTCGCGGTGTCCCTTGTCGTTGCCCTTGGCCCCGAGGTAGAGCGCCTCGGCGTAGCGGACGCCTATCGTCGCGCCCCGGCCGCCCGACACCTCGAGCTCGGGGTAGGCAGTCGTCAGTTCGCCGCGATCCACGAGCAGGCGCACGCGGCTGCGGCTGCCGATGTCCAACCGCGCGGGCACGCCCGGGAAGCCCGGGGGGACCGTCGTGCCGCTGCTCTCGCGCAGTCTCGCGATGCGCTCGACCCGCTCCTCCATCAGAGGGATGTCGCGGGCCACGAGCATGTGCCGCGAATGCGCGTCGCGCGCCTCACGGGGCCGCGCCGGAGGTCCCGCGACCGCCTGCCGCCACCCGGCCGCGTCGAACTCGGGCTGCTCCCAGCCCCACGGATACGCCTCGCCGTCCACCCGCTCGGCGGCGCCCGCCGCCCAATAGCCACGCACCATGCCGAAGTCGATCGGCAGCGGCGTGTACGCCCGGTTTGTCGTCGCCAGCCAGGCGGTGGACGTGTTCACGACGGCTTCGGCGTCGCCGTCGCCCTGCACCATCAACCCGGTCTGCCACGTCTGCTGGGCGAGCGGCGCGTGCTCGGCGAAGTTCCACACGAGGACCGCCAGCACGTTGCGGCCGGGACGCAAGTGGCTGGCAATGTCGACGGTCTCATAGGGCCAGGCGGACAACTCCCCGCGCGCCGGTCCCCACACGACCCTCGCGCCGTTGACGAAGAGCTGGTAGCGGTTGTCGGCCGTGACGTGGAGCACGAACCGCCCCGGCTTTCGCGGCAACTCGAACGACCGGCGGAAGTGGTAGACGCCGAAGGCTGTCGGCGACGCGTCCGGCGCCGCAATCCAGCGTGCCGTCCACCGCTGCGGCGGACGAGAAAACTCCTGCTGTCGTGCTGTGACGCAGGTCAGGCCACCCGAGGCACAAGCGCTGACCACGGCCATGGCCGCGATTGACGCGGAACGCAGCAAACGGCGCACGCAGACACCTCCGGTCCTTCAGTTCGAGACGCCGATTGTGACACGCATTTCCTGCTTGACAATGGACTCGATGGGCTTACGATATCGCCAAACTTGTAAGACCAATTGGTCCAGAAGGAGCGCTGATGTTTCACGACGCATCGCGAGAACTTCCTGCCGTGCGCGCCGTCGCACGTGCCCTGCTGCTGCTGGTACTCGCAGCCGCGCCCGTTCTCGCTCAGACCATCACCGGCCGCATCGACGGCCACGTCACCGATACATCGGGCGGCGTCCTACCAGGGACGTCGGTCACCATCACCAACGAGGGCACCGGCCTCGTCGTCACGCGCGTCACCGACGACAACGGCGTCTTCACGGTGACCAACCTCCCCGTCGGCACGTACAGCGTGACGGCCGAACTGCAAGGCTTCCGGCGACAACAACGGACCGGCCTCAACCTGACGGCGGACGGCCGCCTCACGACCGACTTCGCGCTCGGCGTCGGCGAACTGAGTGAGTCGATCGAGGTGACGGCGTCGGCCGGCGAGACCGTCAACCGCACGTCGGGCGAGGTCGCCCGCACCATCGACTCGCAGCAGATCAAGGACCTCGCCTTCAACGGCCGCAACTACCTCGAACTCGCCTCGCTCATCCCGGGCGCCGTGGCGACCGACTTCGACCCGCTGGCGCTCGCCACGAGCCTGAGCACGACGGGCCAGTCGATCAACGGCAATCGCGGCAACACCAACAACCTGACGATCGACGGCACCTCGAACCAGGACTCCGGGTCCAACGGCAGCCAGGTCAACAACGTGAGCCTCTCGTTCATCGAGCAGGTGAAGATCCAGACCTCCAACTTCTCGGCCGAACTCGGACGCAACAGCGGCGCCGCCGTCAACGTCGTCACCCGCAGCGGCACCAACAGGTTCCGCGGCACGGCGCGCTACGACATCCGCGACGAGAAGTTCGACTCGCCGAACTACTTCGCGCCGCGCGACGCCAACGGCGATCGCACGAAGCCGCCCCTCGAGTTCCGGAATTTCGAGGGCGCGCTCGGCGGGCCGATCGTCCGCAACAAGCTGTTCTTCTTCGGCGGCCAGCAGTACAAGACCATCAACCGCTTCACCAACCCGTCGCGCCAGACCCTGCCGACGACGGCCGAACTGAACGGCGACTTCTCGGTGCGGCTGCGCGGCGCCGACGGTGTGGTCGGCACGGCCGACGACGGCGTGCTGCGCGACCCGCAGACGGGCAACCCGTTCCCCGGCAACGTCATCCCGCAGGACCGCATCACGTCGAACGGCCGCGCCTTTGCCAACATCTACCGTGCGATGCAGGGTCGCGCCGTCGAGTGGGCCGACACGCCGACGGCCAACAACGCGACGTTCCAGGAGTACAACCCGTTCGAGTCGCGGCAGGACATCGTCCGCCTCGACTGGCAGGCCACGGAGAAGCAGCGGGTGTACGGCCGCTACATCCACGACGAGTACAGCCTGATCGAGCCGTTCGGCACCTTCTCGGGCGCCGCGCTGCCGACAGTACCGACCGACCGTTCGCGGCCCGGGTCGAGCTACCAGGTGGGCCACACGTACGTGGTGAGCACGAACCTGATCAACGAGGCCAAGATCGGCGCGTCGTGGAACGGCCAGCGCATCAAGCCGGTCGGCGACCTGTGGCTGCGCGACACCTACGGCATCACGTATCCCGAGTTGTTCGACATCCCCGGCTACGTGGCGGGCGGCATCCCGAACGTGCAGGTCGCCGGCTTCGCCAGTGTCAGGGGCCCCGACTTCGCGCTGCTCTCCCCCACCACGGACATCACGGTGCAGGACACGCTGACGTGGATTCGCGGCAACCACTCGTTGCGCACCGGCGTGGCGATCTCGCGCAACCGCAAGGACCAGAACGGCCGCGGCAACTACTTCGGCCAGGTGAACTTCAACACGGGTGGCAACGTGAACACCGCGGGTCATTCCGTCGCCGACATGCTGCTCGGCAACTTCCGCACCTACGAGGAAGCGTCCGAAGATCCCGTTGGCTTCTTCCGCTTCACCACCTACCAGGCCTTCGTGTCCGACACCTGGCGCGTGCGCAACAACCTGAGCATCGAGGCCGGCATCCGCTACGAGTACACGGACCCGACCTACACGCAGCAGAACAACCTGGTGAACTTCGACCCGTCCCGGTACGACCCGAGCCAGGCCGTGCAGCTGCGCACCAACGGCCTGCTGGTGCCCGGCGTGGGCAACCGCTTCAACGGCCTCGTGCTGGCCGGTGACGGCATTCCCGAGGATCAGCAGGGACGCGTGAACCTGCTGACGGGTGGCGACTACGACAAGATCCCGTTCGGCGCGCCGCGCGGGCTGTACGAGGCGCAGCACCTGTTCATGCCGCGTTTCAGCTTCTCGTACTCGCTGAGCCCCACGACCGTGGTCCGCGGTGGCGCCGGCCTGTTCTACGACAAGCCCGAAGGCAATGTGGTGTTCTCGCAGCTGAACCTGCCGCCCGTGCTCGCGGTCACCGTGTACGAGAACTTCAACATCGCCGATCCGACGAGCGGCGCCGCAGGAGCGGTCGGCGCGGTGGGCACGATCAACGCCATCGATCCGAACATGAAGCTGCCCTACCAGACCAACTACAGCATCGGTGTGCAGAAGGAGCTCGGCGGCGGCTACTTCGCCGAAGCCACGTACGTTGGCAACACCGGTCGTCGTCTCATCCGGCAGCCGGACATCAACCGCGCCAGCTTCGACGACCTGCGCGCGAACAACGCGCTGCCGTCCGCACAGCGCGTGTCGGAGAACTACCTGCGACCGTACAAGGGCTTCTCGTCCATTCGTATGCGGGTCAGCGACGCCAGTTCGCAGTACCACTCGATGCAGCTCTACGCGGCCAAGCGTCGCGGCGACCTGCAGTTCACCGTGTCCTACACGCTCGGTCGCGCGCTGACCAACGCCAGCGGCAACGGCGACAACGACAGCGCGGATGGCGCCAACGACCTCGACTTCTTCTACGGTCCCGCCTCGTTCGACCGCCGCCATGCGTTCGTCAACACGCTGACCTACCGTCTGCCGTGGCTGCGCGACCGCGGCGGGGTGCTGGAAGCCATCGCCGGCGGGTGGGAAGCGAGCAGCAAGTTCCGCTTCCAGTCGGGCCAGTACCTGACGCCGACGGGCAACTCGTCGATCGGCAACCGCCGCGCCGAGTACCTCGGTGGCGAGATCGACATCGACGGCGACGAGAGCCAGTGGTTCAACAGGGCGGCGTTCGGCAACCCGCCTGAGGATCGACGCGGCTCGGCGCGCGTGGGCATGATCGAAGGTCCGGGCTTCTCGCAGATGGACCTGTCGTTCCGCAAGAACTTCCGGTTCGGCGGTCGCTACAACCTGACGCCGATCTTCGACGTGTTCAACATCTTCAACACGCTGAACCTCACGAATCCGAACGTCGACGCCAACAGCGGTTCGTACGCCACGATCGGGTCGGCGCATCCCTCGCGGCAGTTCCAGTTGGGCGTGCGCTTCGACTTCTGACCCACCGCAGTTCCTCGAGAGCAGGCCGGCCGGTCACGGTCGGCCTGCTCCGTCAAGAGCAAGTCGACGTCCCGCGCGTTTCCTTCCCCGGGGCGAGTAGGATTGCGACGTGCCCAGCACGCCTCCGGCACCCCGCCGCTCCCCCACTCGTCCCACCGGACGCACACAGCTCACCCGTCGCGCACGCCTCATCCTGACGCTTGACGTCCTGGTGGCAGCCGCCGCCATCGTCACCCTCGCCACGTGGGCCACGGGTGGCATCCGGACCTCGCCGTTCGGCATCCGCGTGTCCTCGTCCAGCGTGCTGCGGCCGTTCCTCATCGCCGTCGTGGCGTGGCTGGCCGCGCGCTGGCTGGGCGGAGACATCGCCCGCAGTCGGCCGCTGCTCGCGCGCGCCGCGGTGCCCGCCGCCGCTCTCGCAGTCGTGGCGTTCAGCTGGTGGCAGGCCGCGCCCTATGCGGCAGCCGCAGACATGTTCGGTTACGTCTCGCAGGCGTTCGACTGGCGAGCGGGATCGCTCGTTCATGCCGAGTGGGCCGTGGCACCTCCGGGCTTCCCGCCGGGCGCCACGGTGCCGCTCGGCTATCTGTTGCGGATGGACCCCGCGCCAGCGGCCGTCGCGCTGTACCCGCCGGGGCTGCCACTGCACATGGCCGCGGCCAGCCTCGTGGCGCCGTGGGCCGTCTACCTCGTGTCGCCGCTCGCCGCTGCCGCCCTCGTGTTCGGCACTCATGCGCTCGGCCGCGTCTGGCGCGACGAGGAGGCCGGGCGATGGGCGGCCGTCCTCGTCGCGTTCTCGCCCGTCCTGCTCGCCCAGGCCGTGGTGCCGATGAGCGACACGTTGGCAGCCGCTTACTGGACGTGGGCCTTCGTCTTCGCGGCAAGTGCGCGGCACGGCGGTCACGTCGTCGCCGGTGTGCTCGCGGGCCTCGCCATCGCGGTGCGGCCGAGCCTGGCGCCGCTGGCGGTCCCTCTCCTTGCCGCCAGCGCCATCACCGCTGGCGTGCGCGGCACGCTGCTCACCCTGATGGCTGGCGCGCCGCTGGTTGCCGCGCTGGCGCTGCACGACGCACGGCTGTACGGCAACGCCCTGGCGACGGGATACGGCGACACCGGCCAGCTCTTCGCGCTCGCCAACCTCGGCGCCAACGTGCGCAACTACGGGGCGTGGCTCGTCATGACCTCGTCACCGCTCGTGCTCGCCGGCGCCGCCGCCGGCGCGGTGTGGACTGTGCTCCGGACGCCACAGCGAATCCCCGTCGTCGGCCTGGTTGCCATCACGGTGGCGATCCACCTCCTGTATCTGCCCTGGCCCAACTGGACGTTCACGCGCTTCCTGCTGCCGGCCCTGCCCGCCATGTTCGTGATGACGATGGTCGTTGGGCTGCGCCTGACGCGCGACCGCCCATGGGCCTTCCCGCTCCTGGCCCTGGGCGTTCTGGCGTGGCAGATGCAGTTCACGCACCGCTCCGAGATTCGGTACACGCGCCCTGCCATGTCGCGCTTCGAAGCCCTTGCCAGGCACCTGAAGGCCAATGGCCTCGTCCGGGCGCCCATCGTCACGCGCCTGCACAGCGGCAGCCTCCGGTTCTACGCCGGTGCCGAGCAGGCGGTGCGATGGGACCAGGTCTCGACCGACGAGCTCCGCCGCGGTGTGCAACTGGCGCTCGATGCCGGGATGCAGCCCCTGTTCGTGGACGACGTGGACGATCGCGCTGATTTCGAGGCGCGGTTCGGACCGCTGGCCTGCTGGGCGGACGAGTCGCGCGTGCTCTTCGATGTGCGCGCCCCCGCGCCGGTCCGCGTCCTGCCGGCGCGACCGGGTTGCTGAGCCCTGCGATACGATCCGGCGGTGCCCCGCTCCGCGCCTCCCCGCACGCAGTCGTTCGCACGCGACGTCCACGCTGGACCACCACCGGTGCCGGCATCCGCCGTGCTGGAACGTCTGCTGCGTCACTATCCCGAGCCCGACACGGAACTGGCGTATCGCAACGCCTTCGAACTGCTGATCGCGACGGTGCTGTCGGCGCAGTCCACCGACAAGCGCGTCAACGAGACCACGCCGGCGCTGTTTGCCCGATATCCCGACGCCGCGGCACTTGCTGCGGCCAATCCGGCCGAGGTCGAGCCGATCATCGTCTCCACCGGGTTCTTCCGCGTGAAGGCAAAGGCCATCGTCACGCTGTCGCAGCGGCTCGTGCAGGACTTCGGTGGAGAGGTGCCCGCCGACATGGACGCGCTCACTGCCCTGCCCGGCGTCGGTCGCAAGACCGCCAACGTCGTGCTCGGCCACGCCCTGGGTGTGCCAGGGCTGCCCGTCGACCGCCACGTGCTGCGCGTCGCGGAACGCATCGGGCTCACGCACGCGACGACGCCGGAGCAGGTCGAACAGGACCTCTGCGCCGCGCTGCCGCGTGAGCATTGGACCCGGATGTCCGACGCCCTGATCCTCCACGGCCGACGGATTTGCCGTCCGAAGCCGCAGTGCCCGCAGTGCGAGGTGCGCGACATCTGCCGCTACCCCTTCAAGAGCGAGGGGCTCGCTGCGCTCGACCTCGACGCGGCGCCTGTGGGCGCTGCCCGGCGCGCGCGGAGGACCGACGCCTCGCGCAGTCGGCCGGCCGGGACGGCCACCCCTCCCGACTCCACGGCGCCAGGGCCGACAGCCGCTCCGACACGCGACAACAACGCCGCACGAGCCACGCGGCCCGGGGGCCGCGCGACGAGGGCCGGCAGGAAATGACGAAAGACCAGTTCGCGGGCTTGATCGAGGAAGCCCTCACGCTCATCCCCGAGACGTTTCGCGAGGCCATGCGCAACATCGCGATCATCGTCGAGGACCATCCGCCCGACGATCTCCTCGAGGAGATGGAGATCGAGCCGCCCGACACCCTGTACGGGCTGTACCTGGGCACGCCCATCACCGAGCGGCAGTGGGGCGACGGCAACCGCGAGCCCGACCAGATTGTGTTGTACCAGGGCCCGCACGAAGAGGATGCCGTCAACGAAGACGACCTGGTCGCCATGGTGGCCGAGACGCTGATCCACGAGGTCGGCCACTACTTCGGGATGTCCGAAGAGGAGATCCAGGAGGTGGAGGACAAGTTCTGGTTCGCGCAGGAAGGCGGCGTGGAGTAGGTGGTGCCGCCGTCGCCAGGGCTTCGGAGGACAGGACAGGCACGCAAGCGCTTCGGGCAACACTTTCTCGAGCGGGCCTGGATCGACAAGGTGATCGCCGCCATCGCGCCGCAGCCGGGACAGACGTTCCTCGAGATCGGCCCAGGCCGCGGCCAGCTCACCGAACCGCTCGCACGCAGCGGTGCGGTCGTGCACGCCGTGGAGATCGACCGCGATCTCGTCGTCGCACTTCGCGCGCGCGCGCTGCCTCACGTCCACGTCCACGAAGGCGACTTCCTGGACGTGGCTGCCGCGACGTGGCACACGGGTGAGACGCCGTACCGGGTGGCCGCGAATCTGCCTTACAACGCCTCCACGCCGATCCTGGGCCGCCTGCTCCTGCACGCCCGCGAAGGTCGCATCAGTGACGCGACGCTAATGCTGCAGAAGGAGGTCGCCGATCGCCTCGTGGCCACGCCAGGCACGCGCGACTACGGTCCGCTGGCCGTTGCCATGGCGCTGCAGGCCGACGTCACGCGTCTGTTCGTCCTGCCGCCAGGCGCGTTCAGACCGCCGCCAAAGGTACATTCGGCAGTCGTGCGGCTCGTCTTCCGACCGTCGCCCGTCGAGGTGGCCGACCGGGCGCGGCTGGACGCACTGGTGCGGCACGTCTTCACGCAACGGCGCAAGATGCTGTCCACGACGCTGCAGGCACTCGCGAAGGGTGAAGGCGCCGACGGGCGCGCCTGGTTGCGCGATGCCGGCCTCGACGGCCAGCGCCGCGCCGAGACCCTCACGCTCGAAGAGTTCGCACGGCTCGCGGCTGCGGCCGCGCGCACATGAGGGCAGGCGACGTGCGTTCGGCATTCCCGCATTCCCGCATCCCGCATTCCCGCATTCCCATCCCGTCCCTGCCTCCTGTGCTATCGTGTTGCGCGTTGTAGGACTTAGCGGATTCAGCCCAGCCCAGTGGGCCTGAACCCAGAGCGCCGGTCCCGGCTCCCGCCGCGGTGTCGGCTGTCCGTGTCCACTGCCCCGGTCCCCCACCTTGACCGGAGCCCGTGGCGCAGCGCGTATTGAGGGCGGACGCGGCATGCCGCTGCGGCCGGACGTGCTGTCGGTTCACACCGACGCTCTGGTGTATTCGAACAACGAGATGACCGCATCCGAGGCGACGCCGGCGCAGCCGGTCGACGTGGTGCCGCTTGGCGGCCTGCGCGAGTTCGGCATGAACACGATGGCCATCACGTGTGGCACGACGACCATCGTGGTCGACGCCGGCGTGATGTTTGCCGATCCTGAACTGCCGGGCGTGGACCTCGTCGTGCCCGACCTCGCCTACCTCGAAGGCCTCGGTCACAAGGTCTCGGCCGTCTTCCTCACGCACGGCCACGAGGACCACATCGGCGGACTGCCGTACCTGATGCCGTTCGTGGACGGCCCGGTGTACGGCTCGAAGCTGGCTCTCGCGCTCGTCGAGAACCGGCTCGAGCAGCACCGCATCGACGTGCGCGATCGACTCAAGCCCGTTGCGCCACGCGATCGCATCCAGGTGGGACCGCTCACGGTCGAATGTCTGCGCGTCACCCACAGCATGCCCGACTGCCTGGCGCTGGCGATCCACTCGCCGGCCGGCGTCCTCGTGCACACCGGTGACTTCAAGATCGATCACACGCCGCTCGACGGCGAGACCACCGACCTGCCGCGGCTGGCCGAACTCGGGCAGCAGGGCGTGCTGGCGCTGTTTGCCGACAGCACCAACGTCGATCGCCCTGGCGTCGCCGGGTCCGAACGGGACGTCATCGACGGCTTCGAGGAGATCTTCACCTCGACGGCCGGCAAGATCGTCGTGGCGATGTTCGCCTCGAGCATCCACCGCATGCAGATCGTCGTGGATCTCGCCGCGCAGTTCGATCGGCACGTGGCCTTCGTCGGACGCGGCGTCGTGGACAACTCGGAGACCGCACAGCGACTGGGCTACCTTCGGATTCCGACCGGCGTGCAGATCCGCGACAGCGACGTGCGCGACTATCCGCCGGCCGACGTCGTGTGCATCACGACCGGCTCTCAAGGCGAACCGGCGGCGGCCCTGTCGCGTATCGCCATCGACGACCACCGCTTCGTCAAGGTGGACGACGATGACGTGGTGGTGTTCTCGGCGCGGGCAATCCCGGGCAACGAACGGCTCATTGGCCGCGTGATGAACCACCTGGCCCTGCGTGGCGCCGACGTGATCTACGAAGGGCTGAAGCACGTGCACGTGTCCGGGCACGGGCACGTCGAAGAACTGAAGTTGATGCACACGCTGGTGCGGCCGAAGTACTTCATCCCCATCCACGGGGAGTACAGGCAACTGGCCCGGCACGCCCGGGTGGCGCAGACGGTGACGCGGCAGGGCACCGAGGTGATGGTCCTCGACAACGGCGACATCCTGCGCTTCGATGGCGAGGGCGCCGCCGTCGCCGGACGCGCGGAGGTCGGACGCCGGCTGATCGACGGGACGCGCACGGGCGAGGTCGCCGACGAAGTCCTGCGCGACCGTCGCCACCTCGCCGGCGATGGGCTGATCGTGCCGATGCTGGCGATCAACATGCAGACCGGCGAGCTGACCGGCACGCCCGAGATCATCACGAGGGGTTTCGTGGTCGATGAGGCGTCGGACGCTCTCCTGCGTGATGCCACCGCTTTGATTCGCGAGGCGATCAAGGATGCGCCCGTGGAGGAGCGAACCGACGTGGGGCTGCTGCGCGAACGCGTGCGGTCCGAATTGCAGCGCGTGATGCGGCGCAAGGCGGGACGACGGCCGCTGATCGTGCCCGTGGTGATGGAGATCTGATGTCGGCATCCGTGATGTCGCGGCGCATGAGCGAAGCGCTGGGCGTGGCGCTGTTCTTCGTCGCGCTGCTCTGGTTCGTGTCGCTCGCGAGTTACACGCCAGGCGACCCCGCGTGGTTCTTCTACGCAGGTCCGCCGAAGGACGCCGCCAATTTCGCCGGACGGGTCGGCGCCTTCGTCGCCGAGTCCTCGTTCCAGCTGCTGGGCTATGCGTCGTTCCTGATTCCGCTCGTGCTGCTGGTCGCCGGCTGGCACTACTTCTGGTGCCGTACGCTGCCGGCTGGCTACACGAAGACGATCGGCGCGGTCGTGCTGCTGCTCTGCGTCGCGGCCCTGCTCGGCCTCACCGTCGGCTCGCCCGGCGCCGGCGACACGACGGTCCCGGCCGGTGGTCACTTGGGCGCGCTGCTGGCCGACCTCGCGGTGAGCTACCTCAATCGCACCGGTGGTGCGATCGTGATCATCTCGCTGGGCATGCTCGGCTTCATCCTGACGACGCAGGTCTCCTTGAGCGCCGTCTCCGCGTCCTCGGCCGAGAAGGTGCGGGCGCGCCTCGACGCGTACACGGGCCAGCTGAAGGCCAGGCGCGAGGAGAAGCGCCGGGACGAACAGCGACGCGAGGTGATGCGCAAGCATCTCGGTCGCGACGCAACGGCCGAGGAGGTCGAGCGCTCCCGCGCCAAGCCGAGCGCCCGTGGCGAGGACACGCCGGCGCCGAGGCGTCGGGCGGCTGCTCCCGCAGAGGCGATGGCCGAGGAGGCCATGCCCGCGCCAGTCAGCCGCGGCGCCCGACGCGACGCGCCGCAAACCGATACGGCCGCCAGCGCGCCCGGCGTCGGTCCGTCACCCGCACGCGTGGCCGCGGCGATGCCGCCCGTCCGTCCCAAATCGCCGGTACGGGTCAACACTCCGGCGGCGCTGCCGTTGGCCGAAAGTGCCCCGGAATCCGAGCTGAAGGCGCCGGCGGAGCGCAAGGCCGGTGGCTATACGCTGCCGCCGCTCGCCTTGCTCGATCCCGCGCAGGCCGAGCGCAAGGTGGACGAGCGCGAGCTGATGGACTCGGCACGACAGCTCGAAGACAAGTGCCGCGAGTTCTCGGTCGAGGGCAACGTCGTCCAGATCCTGCCGGGACCGGTCGTGACGACCTACGAGTTCAAGCCCGACGCCGGCGTGAAGTACAGCAAGATCACTGGGCTCTCCGAAGACCTGTCGCTGGCGATGCGCGCAGAGTCGGTGCTCATCGATCGCATTCCGGGCAAGAGCACGGTCGGCATCCAGATCCCGAATCCGGTTCGCGAGTCCATCTCGCTGCGGGAACTGCTGGAGTCGGAGCCCTACCGCCGCTCGAGCTCGCGGCTGGCAATTGCCCTGGGCAAGACGATCCATGGAGAGCCATACGTCAGCGACCTGGCGACGATGCCTCACCTGCTGATTGCGGGTTCGACGGGCACGGGCAAGTCCGTCGGGCTGAACGCGATGCTCACCAGCATCCTCTACCGGGCCACGCCGGACCAGGTGCGCTTCATCATGATCGACCCGAAGCGCCTCGAACTCGGCATGTACGAGGACATCCCGCATCTCATGACGCCGGTGGTCGTGGAGCCGAAGCTGGCGGCCAACGCGCTGCGTTGGGCCGTGCGCGAGATGGAGGAACGCTACAAGACGCTCGCGGCGTTCGGCGTCCGCAACATCGAGCAGTACAACCGCAACCTCAAGGCGTCGATCGACGCCGGCGAGGTGCGCACCGACTCGAAGTCGGGCGAGCCGCTCCGGCCGCTGCCCTTCATCGTGGTGGTGATCGACGAGCTGGCCGACCTGATGATGGTCGCGTCGAACGAAGTGGAACAGTCCATCTGCCGCCTCGCACAGATGGCGCGCGCAGTCGGCATCCACCTGATCCTGGCCACGCAGCGGCCTTCCGTGGACGTCATCACGGGCCTCATCAAGGCCAACATGCCGTCGCGCATCTCGTTCCGGGTGTCGTCGAAGGTGGACTCGCGGACGATTCTCGACGCCAATGGCGCCGAGCAGCTGCTGGGCAAGGGTGACTGCCTGTTCCTGCCGCCGGCATCGTCGCGCGTCATGCGTCTGCACGGGGCCTACATCTCCGAGCAGGAGAGCGCACGTCTGGCCAGCTTCCTGCGCAAGCAGGGGCAGCCACAGTACGACCGGTCGATCACCGACGAGGAGAAGACGACCGAACCGGGCGCCGGCGGCTTCGAGAAGGACGACCTGTACGACGAAGCCGCGCGCATCGTCGTGTCGAGTGGGCAGGCCTCGATCAGCTACCTGCAACGACGACTGCGGATCGGCTTCAGCCGCGCCGCACGCCTGGTGGACATGATGGAAGCCGAGGGGCTGGTCTCCAGCGGGCAGGGCGGCAAGGCCCGTGAACTGCTGGTGCCCAAGGACTACTTCGACGAGGTGGACGCGCAACTGCGCTGAGGATCTTTCGCATGCGACGCAGCTTACGCATCATCGCGACGGTCACATTGGCCCTTGCGCTGGGATTTCCCGCCGAGGCGGCTCAGCGCCGGAGAACGAGCGAGACGACGACGGGCATCACCAGCCAGGTCGCCAAGGCGCGCACGGCCAGGAGCGCGTACGAGAGCACGCTCGCGCGGGAGCGGGCACTGCGCGCGTCGCGCCGCAAGGCCCCACTTTCGCAGATGCGCGCGGTCATCCAGGAGTACGAGCGCATCGCGCGTCGCTGGCCGCGAAGCGGCTACGCCGACAACGCCTTGTGGAACGGCGCCAACCTCGCGTACGACGCCAACATCTCGTACGGCGCCAAGCAGGAACAGGACAGCGCGACGACGATGCTGCGCTGGCTCGTGCGGGAGTATCCGTCGAGCTCGCTGGCTCGTGACGCACAGACGCGCCTGCGCCGGATCTCGGCGGCGGCGAGCAAGACCACCAAGAGTGAACCCCGCAGCGCCAAGGCAGCGCCGAAGGCGCCGCCCGCGGTCGCGACGGAGCTGGCCAAGGCCAACATCCGTACCGAGGAGGCCGAGCCGTCGGCCGAGCCGGACGCAGGAGGCGGAGACCCGGCCGCTGAGGCAACCGCGGCAGCTGCGAGCACACCCGCTCCGGTCGCGAACACGAAGCCCGTTCCGGCGACGGGAGCCGCAGCCGCCGCCAGGGCTGCCGCGCCGGCCGCGGGTCCGGTGACTGTGCGCGACATCAAGCGGCTCGTCCTGCCCGAGGTCGTGCGCGTGACGATCGAACTCGACAACGAGGTGGCATACCACGAGGAGATGCTGAAGAACCCGGCACGCCTGTTCTTCGACCTCCGAGGCGCGAACCTGGCAGCCGGCATGGACGAGGGCGTGAGGGCGTTCGACGACGGCGACATCGTGCGCGAGATCCGGGTAGGCACCCACCCCGGTGGGGTCACGCGGGTGGTCGTCGACACCCGGGGCGTGGCGCGCCACAGCCTGTTCACGCTGTACAACCCGTATCGGCTCGTCCTCGACCTCTATCGCGAGTCCGCCCTGACGCAGAAGCTGTCCCCTGCCGCGCCCGCCGACACCGGCGCAGCGCCGCGTACGCAGGCCGCGGCCGCAGCTCCGGCGAGCGCGGCGACAGTAGCGGCGGCTGCCCCGGCCACCCCTGCGCCAGTGGCGCCGGCGCCAACCGCAGCTGACAAGAGTCGCAGCGACACGGCCGCCGCCCCGGTTGCACCAGTCGCCCCGGTCACCCAGGTCGCCGAGGCTGGCGTGGCACCGGCGGCGCCGGAGTCCAACAGTTCGGGGAACTACTCCCTGGCGCGGCAGCTCGGACTCGGCGTGTCGCGCATCGTCATCGACCCCGGACACGGCGGGCACGATACTGGCGCGCTCGGCGACGGGATCCGGGAGTCGGAACTGGTGCTCGACATCGCGCTGCGACTCGAGAAGCTGTTGAAGCAGGAGCCCGGCATCGACGTCGTGATGACGCGACGCACCGACCAGTTCATCGAACTGGAGGAGCGTACGCGCATCGCCAATCGGCACAACGCGGACATGTTCCTGTCCATTCATGCCAACTCGAGTCGGCGACGCACGGCGCAGGGCGTAGAGACGTTCGTCCTGAACTTCGCCAACACGAGCGACGCCGAGGAGGTGGCGGCGCGCGAGAACGCAATCGCCAAGGGGTCGATGCGACAGCTGCCCGACATCGTCAAGGCCATCACGCTGAACAACAAGCTCGACGAGTCGCGCGACCTGGCCGAGATGGTGCAGACCAACCTGGTGACCCGACTGCGCCGCACCGACGCCGAGTTGCCCGACCGCGGCATCAAGCAGGCGCCGCTCGTCGTGCTGATTGGTGCGTCTATGCCCAGCGTGCTGGCTGAGGTCGGCTTCGTGAGCACGCCGGCAGAAGGCCGTCGGTTGAAGGGGTCGGCGTATCGCCAGGACATCGCGGAGGCGCTGCGCGATGGCGTCCTGCGCTACCAGCGTTCGCTGAAGAGCGGCGCCACCAACGCGGCGGCGCGCACGCAGTAGGCGCGGCGGCGCTCGTGAGGCGTCCCAGCGTGTGAGCGGGACCGCGGGCCCGTCACCGCGTGATGGAGATGTGGTCCTCGGCGTCCTTGTCGGGTCCGCCCCATCCGAGGCGGTGCTTCACGAGCACGAGGAGCCCGCCGGCCAGCGCGCCGACGACAAGGGCAATCGCCACGATCACCACGACGAGGCCGACAGACCCCAGCAGGACGTCGGCCACGCCTTTCTCGCGCGTGAGCGGTCCGACCTCGACGCGCGTCACGTCGCGATCCTTCTGGATGGACATCAGCGGGACGTCGCGCGGCACCTCGCCGGGCACGCGCAGCACGCCCGTGCCTCCCTCGGGTTCACGAGGCGGCGTGGCTGGTGGTGGCGCCGGGGGCTGGCCCGCCGTCTGTTCAGCAGGGCGTGTGGCCCCGGCCTCCTGCCTCGGGCTTGCCTTGCGCGCCGCAGGCGGCTCCTGCCACACGACTCAGACCCACGCTCCGGCAGAACGCGCGAGTTCGACCAGCGTGCGTACGGCGACGCCGGTCGGCCCCTTGGGCTGGTACGGCTTCGGCTCGTCGGCCCATGCGGTGCCGGCAATGTCCAGGTGAGCCCACGGCACGTCGCCGGCAAAGGCGTGGAGGAACAGCGCGGCGCTGATCGCGCCGCCGTAGCGCGTGCCCGCCGCATTCACCATGTCGGCGATGTCGCTCTTGAGGAGTTCCTTGTAGTCGTCGGTCATCGGCAGTGGCCACAGGAAGTCGCCGCCACGCGCGCCTGCCTCCTGCACGGCATCGCGCCAGCGCTCCGGCGCGCCGAAGAGTCCCGAGGCCACCCGCCCGAGTGCGACGGCGCAGGCGCCGGTCAGCGTCGCGACGTCTACCAGATGCGTCGCACCCAGCTTCTGCGCGTACCAGAGCGCGTCGGCGAGGATCAGCCGGCCTTCCGCATCCGTGTTCGTGATCTCGACGGTCTTGCCGCTCGCCCCGGTGAGGATGTCGCCGGGCCGGAAGGCCGCGCCGCCGGGCATGTTCTCGACGGCGGGAATGACGCCGATGACCCGCGAAGGCGCGCCGATCCGGGCGATGGCGTGAAACGCCCCGAGCACCGCTGCTCCGCCGCACATGTCGTACTTCATGCGGTCCATGTTCTCGGCGGGCTTGATCGAGATGCCACCGGTATCGAACGTCACCGCCTTGCCGACGAGCCCGAGCACCGGACCTGCGGCGTGTTCGGGCGAGTACGACAGGACAATCATCCTGGGCACGTGAGCACTGCCCTGCGCGACGCCGAGGAGCATGCCCATGTGCAGACCGCGCAACTGCGCCTCGTCGAGTACTTCCACCTGCACAGCGGTGCCGGCAAACTGCTCCATCGCACGCTCGGCGAGCGCCCTGGGTGTGAGGACGTTCGGCGGCTCGTGCGCGACCGCTCGGGCCACGTTCGTCGCTTCGCCGATGGCGGCGCCAAGCGCCACGGCGTCGGCTAGCGTATCGGCTCCCCCCGCCGCCACGACGATGGCCGCGGCGTGCAGGTCGGCCAGCTTCCGATCCTTCGTCTTGTAGGCGTCCACGTGGAAGGCCGCAAGGGTCAGCCCCTCGGCCAGGGCGCGGACGATCGCGTCGCCCTGCAGGGCGCCGTGCGTGAGGAATGCCACGCGGCCGAACCCGCGCCCGCGAATGGCCAGGCCGGCGGCCGCGCCGAGACGTCGCGCCAGGTCCGTGGACACCGAACCTTCGGCTCCCGCTCCGAGGGCCAGCACCCGGCCGGCAGCGACACCCTCGCTGCGCAACCAGTGCTGCTCGTACGCCTCGCCCTTCAACTCCCGCGACTCCCTGAGGGCGGCCAGCGTGCTGCCCAGTGCGTCAGGAATATCGAGCGTCGCCCGGGGCTCGTCCGAGAACACCGGCACGACGAGCACGTCGGCCTCGACACTGGCGGCGGGCCCGACCACCAGGCGCAACGCGGGCGTGGTGTAGAACTCGTGCGACGGCATGACCCGGCATTGTATACCGCCCGTCGCGGCTTGAGCCGGCGCACGAATGGGGGCTAGGATGCGGGTGATCGGCGAGGTTCTTCAGCAAGGGGCGGTGATGACGCGCATCTTCGGAGCAGCGATTCTGGTGGCCATCTGCAGCGTGACGCTCGTGGCGCGCGACCGCACCGCCGACGTGCGTGCCGAGGCCATCCAGAGCGCGGCGCAGGACGGCGGCAAGGACGCCGCCAAGGCCTCAGGCAAGGATGCCGGACGTCCGGAAATCTCCCTCCGCGTCACGCCGCTCATCACCTTCTCACCGGCGAAAGTCACCGTGCGCGCAGAGTTCAAGGGCGGCGCCCGCGACTATGAGCCGTTCTACTGCACGACCATCGTCTGGGACTGGGACGACGGGACGACATCGGAGAACACACCGGACTGTGCGCCCTACGAGCCCGGAACGAGCGAGATCCGTCGATTCCTGAGCAACACGCACACGTACACGATGGCGGGCCGCTACAACGTGCGCCTGCGACTGAAGAAGGGCGATCGGGTGGTGGGTGGCGCGACGACGATCGTGCAGGTTCGCGCTGGCATCCGCGACTCGATCGCCGATCCTCCCGAGTAAGCACGCGACCGCTACGGGTAGGGCGCGTTCTCGGGACACGCCCGCGGGGCGCTGGGCGACTCGTGAACGATGGCGGCCGTCGACGGCGCGTCAGAACCGTCCGAGCGGCTCGCCCACCGTATACGCGGCACTCGTCGCCGCCCGCACGTCATCGAGCGTGACGCCCTCGGCGAGTTCACGCAGCACCAATCCGCCAGGCGTGACGTCCATCACCGCGAGTTCGGTGACGATGCGATCGACGACGCGCAGCCCGGTGAGCGGCAGGGTGCACCGCGGCACGATCTTCGGCTCACCGGCCCTCGTGGCGTGCTCCATGGCAATCACCACGCGCCGCGCGCCGGCGACCAGGTCCATTGCCCCGCCCATTCCCTTCACCATCTTGCCCGGCACCATCCAGTTGGCGAGGTTGCCCTCCTCGTCCACTTCGAGTGCGCCGAGCACGGTGATGTCGATGTGTCCGCCCCGCACCATGCCGAACGACTCCGCGCCGTTGAAGTACGCCGCACCCGGAAGCGCGGTCACCGTTTCCTTGCCCGCGTTGATCAGATCCGGATCGACGTCATCGTCGGTCGGGTACGGCCCCACGCCGAGCAAGCCGTTCTCCGAGTGGAGCACGATGTCGATCCCAGGCGGGACATGGTCGGCCACGAGCGTCGGCAACCCGATGCCGAGGTTCACGTAGTCGCCGTCCTTCAGTTCCGAGGCAACCCGGCGGACGATGCGCTCGCGTTTGTCCATCAGGCACCAGCCTCCGTCGCTTGGCTCTCGGCCGTCGGTCCACTTCCCATGGTGCGCCTCTCTGCGATGTGTGCCTCGACCAGTGACCACGCCGCCGCAGGGCGGCGGCCCGATGCCGGCGATCGGCGATCTACCGTGTGACCCGCTTCTCGATCCGTTTCTCGTAGGGCCCGCCTTGCAGGATGTGCCTGACGAAGATGCCCGGCGTGACGACGACGTCGGGATCGATCGAGCCCGGTGCGACCAGCTGCTCCACCTCGGCGATCGTCACGCGCGCCGCCGTCGCCATCACCGGGTTGAAGTTGCGCGCCGTGCGGCGGTACACGAGGTTGCCATGCGAGTCGCCCGTGTGCGCCTTCACGAACGCGAAGTCGGCCTTGAGCGGCGCCTCGAGCACGTGGTGGACGCCGTCGATCTCGCGTGTCTCCTTGCCGTCGGCGACGACGGTGCCGTATCCGGTCGGCGTGAAGAAGCCGCCGATCCCCGCGCCACCGGCCCGGATGCGCTCGGCAAAGGTGCCCTGCGGAATCAACTCGACGTCGAGCTCGTTCGTGAGGAACTGCCGCTCGAACTCCTTGTTCTCGCCAACGTACGTCGACACCATCCTGCGCACCTGGCGGGCTCGCAGCAGGATGCCGATGCCGAAGTCGTCGACGCCCGCGTTGTTGCTGATGACCGTCAGGTCACGCGTGCCGCGGCGATGGAGAGCCGCAATCAGGGTCTCGGGAATGCCGCACAGCCCGAAACCGCCCATCATGATGGTCGCGCCATCGGGAATGCGTGCGACCGCCTCGTCCGCGCTCGGCACCCGCTTGTCCATGGCTGGCAGTATAGGGCGGTACCTCGCCGCGGGCCCGGGAGGACGTCGGGTGAGGCCGAGGAACACGTAGCCGCTTCCGGGCCACGGCATCAGCAGCCGTCGGGCTTGCCCGACGGGCCCTACTCGCGATCCACCGGCACCTTCGCGTCGTAGGTCTCCTGCCGATACGGGACGAAGCCGACGCGCTGATAGTTGCGAAGCGCCGACGGGTGGTCGAGCGAACTCGTGTGCAGCCACACGCGGTCGGGCCCGCTCATCCATGCTTGCCGCGCGGCCAGCGTAAGGAGCGCCGGCCCGAGGCGCTGCCCGATGAACTCCGGCAGCAGCCCGAAGTAGGCGATCTCGACCTCGTGCGCCGTGCGGTGCAGTTCGAAGTAGCCCGCGGGGGTGCCGCCGGCCGAGAGCATCCAGATCTCGACACCGCCGGAGGCCAGGTGCTGCTCGACGCGCGCGTCGCTCCAGTCCCAGCGATCGAGCCAGTGCCACGGACGCCCGACCTCGCGATACAGGTAGCGATAGAGCGACCCGGGCACGCGGTCGAGCCGTCGCACCACGGCATCCACGTCCGGGAAGTCGAACGGCACGACAGCCTCGGGCGATCGCATCTCCAGAAACGTGCGGGTGGCAGGCCGGTGCAGCATGCGCGACGACGACGACCCGCCGCGTCGTTGCCCGTCGAAGGCGATGCGCCACCGCCGTCCGTCCTGCAGGAGCGGCTGCATGCCGCGTGCGTCACCCTCGAGCAGTCCGGCGTGCGGCAGGGCGTCGCGCAAGGCCGCAAGCGCCTGCCCGACGTGTCCGGCATTGGTGGCGAGGATGTCGCCCCAGAGCGCCGGGGCACTGCCCGCGAGACGCGTCGTGTCGGCAAGGCCCGGCCCCGCAAACTGCAGGCCGTCTGCAGCAACCGCACGGCCCACCACCGCCATCAGTGTGCTGCTGACCACCTGCGGCAGGTGGCTGACGTACGCCATCAGGTGATCGTGTTCGTCGGCGCCCATCACCACCGGTCGTGCACCGACGCCGACGATCATCTGCGTGAGTCGCGCCAGCGCCTGGCCCACGCGGTCGGGTTCCACCGCGCCATCCACGTCGGGTGTGACGATCCAGGGCCGGCCCACGAACAGCCCGGCGCTCGCATGAGCGAACCCGCTGTGCGTGCTGCCCGCCATCGGGTGTCCGCCGACGAAATGCAGCTGCGGAAACCGGCGCGCGTAAGCGACCATCGCGCCCTTCGTGCTCCCGAGGTCGGTGACCAGCGTGCGCGACGACGACACATGCGGTGCGAATGCGTCGAGCAACCGCTGGTTCTCGAGCACCGGCGCGCCGAGCACCACCAGGTCGCACTCAGCCGCCGTGGACGGCGTCGACACCAGCGTGAAGTGATCGCGCACCCGCGGGTCCGCCGCCGGGTCGAGCACGAGGATGGTCGCCTCGGGCCAGACGGCGCGCACCGCGAGCCCGAGCGAGCCGCCGATCAGCCCGCACCCGACCAGTAGGATCCGGTCGAACGGCGCGGGGTCCCTCACTGCCCCCAACCGCGGCGGGCGATCGGTTCCTGGCAGATGCTGCGCCCAATGGCCGGAGCAATGATCCGGAGTTCGGCCATGAGCCGCTCGAACTGCCCGGGGAACATCGACTGCGCGCCGTCGCTCCTGGCGTTATCGGGATCGCAGTGCACCTCGATCAGCAAGCCGTCCGCACCGGCCGCCACAGCCGCCCGGGCCATGGGCGCGACCTTGTCGCGGCGGCCCGTGCCATGGCTCGGGTCCACGAACACCGGCAGGTGGCTCAGCTTCTTGACGACGGGGATCGCCGAGATGTCGAGGGTGTTGCGCGTGTAGCTCTCGAAGGTGCGGATGCCGCGCTCGCACAGGATCACGTCCATGTTGCCGCCGGCCAGCACGTACTCGGCCGAGAGCAGCCATTCCTCGATCGTCGCCGAGATGCCGCGCTTCAGCAGCACCGGCGTGCGCACCTTGCCGAGTTCCCGCAGCAGCGTGAAGTTCTGCATGTTCCGCGCGCCGACCTGGTAGATGTCCACGTAGCGGCCCACCAACTCGATCTGGCTCGTGTCCATGACTTCCGACACGAGCTTCAGGTCGTGCGCGTCGGCTGCCGCGCGCAGCAACTTCAGGCCGTCCTCGCCCATGCCCTGGAAGCTGTACGGCGAACTGCGCGGCTTGAAGGCCCCGCCGCGCAGCACCTTGGCGCCAGCGCGACGGACGGCGGCCGCGGTGCTCATCACCTGATCTTCGCTCTCGGCCGAGCACGGGCCCGCCATGACGATGACCTCGTCGCCGCCTATTCGCAGCTCGCCCACGGTGATGACCGTGTCGTCGGGCTTGAAGGTGCGGCTCGCGAGCTTGTACGGCTCGGTGATCCGCATCACCTCCTGTACGCCCTCGAGCACCTCGAGCAGGCGCGGGTCGTGCTTGCCTTCGCCGCCGACTGCGCCGATCACCGTGCGGAGCGACCCCGTGGACCGGTGCACGTCGAACCCCATCTGCACCAGCTGCGCCACCACGCGTTGGATCTGCTCCTCGTTGGCGCGTTCTTCCATCACCACAACCATGTCACTGTCCTTCCAGGCAGCCTGCAGCCGGTAGCCCGCAGTCTATGAATCGCCTTCGTGCGCGCGTGGCTGCGATACCACCCGCTCCAGACGCCGGGCCTCGTCGATGATGCGCTCGAAGAGCCGCATCACCGCGTCGCCGTCGAGCGGTCCGCCGTTGACGCGGCGCACGTGGTCGAGCACGTCCTTCTCGCGACCGGGCTGGTAGATCTCCATGCCGACCGCCTTCTTGATTTCGCCAATCTCCAGCGCGCACGACGCCCGTTCGTTCAACAGCGCGACGATCTGCTCGTCGAGCGCGTCGATGCGGTCGCGCAAGGCGCGCATGCGCCAGTCCGGGTCGCTCATGCGCCCTCCCCGCTGCGCAGCCACGCCACGAAGCGCCGCACCTCGTCGGCGAGCTGCGGCGATTGGCCATGCCTGGCGATCTGCGCCACGAGTGCGCTGCCGACCACCGCCGCATCGGCATACCGTCCGACGTCGCGCACGTGCTCCGGCCGCGACAGTCCGAAGCCGAGGGCGATGGGCAGGGTCGCGTGCGCGCGGATCCTCGCCACGAGATCGCGTGCGTCGGCCGCGACCTCCTCGCGAACACCCGTCACGCCCAGGCGGGAGATCGCATAGAGGAACCCCTGACCGAGCGCATCGGCCTGCGCCACCCGTGCCGCCGTCGTCGTCGGCGACAGGAGGAAGATCGGCGCGATGCCGCGAGTGACGAGGATGTCGCGCACAGGACCCGCCTCGTCGAGCGGCAGGTCCAGCAGCAGGACGCCGTCAACGCCCACGGACGCCGCGCGATCGGCGAACGCCTCCAGGCCGTACCGCACCACGGGGTTGGCATAACTGAAGAGCACGAGCGGGGCCGCCACCTCCTTGCGGATGTGGCCCACCAGGTCGAGCACGCCGCGCAACGTCGTCCCTGCACGGAGCGCCCGCTCGGACGATCGCTGGATCTCGGGACCATCGGCGAGGGGATCGGAGAAGGGCACGCCGATCTCGATGACGTCGGCGCCGCCCTCGTCCAACGCGCGGATTACCTCGCCCGACCGCTCGAGCGTCGGGTCACCGCCGGAGACGAACGTGACGAGGCCCGTGCGCTGCTCTGCCTTCATGCGCGCGAATGCCTGCTCCAGGCGCGTGCTCATGCCTTCCCCTCCAACAGCTGCTGGATGCTCTGGACGTCCTTGTCGCCACGTCCGGACAGGTTCACGAGCACGAGGCCATCAGGTCCCACTTCACGGGCTATTCCCTCGACGGCGGCGATCGCATGCGCCGACTCGAGCGCCGGCAGGATGCCCTCCAGCCGCCCCAGCCGCTCGAACGCCGCAAGCGCCTCCGGGTCGGTCGCGTAGCGATACTCGGCACGGCCCTTCTGCAGCAGGTCGGCGTGCTCCGGCCCGACGGCCGGGTAGTCGAGCCCCGCCGACACCGAGTGCGTGAGTTCGACGTTGCCGGCCTCGTCCTGCAGCAGGAACGTGCGGGTGCCGTGCAGGACGCCGGGCATGCCACCGGAGAACCGTGCGGCATGCCGGCCGCTGACGATGCCTTCCCCGCCGGCCTCCACGCCGATCAGCCGGACGTCATCGTCGGCCACGAAGGCATCGAACAATCCCATCGCGTTGCTGCCACCGCCGACGCAGGCGATCGCCGCGTCGGGCAGACGGCCGTGCTGCGTGAGGCACTGGAGCCGGGCCTCCTCGCCGATGACCGACTGGAACTCCCGCACCATCAGCGGGTAGGGATGCGGGCCGAGCGCGGAGCCGAGCAGGTAGTACGTGTCGCCGACGGTGGCGACCCAGTCACGCATCGCCTCGTTGATGGCGTCCTTCAACGTCCTCGAGCCGGAGTCCACGCCGCGCACCTCGGCGCCGAGCATCCGCATGCGAAACACGTTGAGTGCCTGCCGGGCCATGTCGTCCACGCCCATGTAGACGACGCATTCGAGACCGAGCAACGCGCACACGGTGGCGGTCGCCACGCCGTGCTGACCGGCGCCGGTCTCGGCCACGATACGGCGCTTGCCCATCCGGCGCGCGAGCAGCGCCTGCCCCAGCGCGTTGTTGATCTTGTGCGCGCCGGTGTGCGCGAGGTCCTCGCGCTTGAGGAGGATGCGCGCTCCGCCGCACGCCTGCGAGAGGCGGCGCGCTTCGTACAGCGGCGTCGGCCGCCCCACGAACTGCCGCAGCAACTGCTCGAACTCGTCGATGAAGGCTGCGTCCGCGCGCACCTGCAGGTACGCTTCGGTCAACGCCTCGATCGGCGCCACGAGCGTCTCCGGCACGAACCTCCCGCCGAACTCCCCGAAGTAGCCGCGGGAGTCCGGGTCCCGCCGGCCGAACACCGGTCGTGCCGCCGCCTCCTGCGCTTTCGACTCTCTCATCTGCATCGCGTCCTGTCCTTGCGCGTTCACGGCACGCGCACCAGCCGCATGTGTCGGCAGACTCCGCAAGACCGGCTACCGCCGGGCGTCGCGCACCGCCTGTACGAAGGCCCGCACCTTCACGGGGTCCTTGATGCCGGGCGCCTGCTCCACGCCCGACGCGACGTCCACGCCCCACGGCCGGACCTGCGCCACCGCCTCGGCGACGTTGTCGGGCGTCAGTCCGCCCGCGAGCACCAGCGGCCGCGTCTGCGCGATGCGCGCGGCCTGCGCCCAATCGACCGTGCGGCCCGTCCCGCCCACCGTCACCGGGTCGTGGGTGTCCACGAGGATGCCCGCACGCGCCGTTCTCCACGGACTCGCGTCATAGCCAGCGACGGTCATGGCCTTGAGGACCGGCCGGGGAAAGCTCGCCCAGTCGGCCACCTGCTCTTCCCCATGCAACTGCACGCCGGACAACCCGACCGCATCGGCCACGCTGCGCACACGGTCAGGCGTCTCGTCCACGAACACGCCCATCACGGCGACCAGTGGCGGCAGCTCGCGGGCGATCGCCTGCGCCTGCGCCACGTCCACGGCGCGGGCGCTGCGCGGCCAGAAGATCAGGCCGATCGCGTCGGCGCCGGTCTCGACCGCAAGCAGCGCGTCAGCGACGGACGTGATGCCGCAGACCTTGATCCGCGTCACGAGCGGGCCTCGATGGCCGCGTTCGCCTCGGCGATGACCCGCGCCAGGCCATCGCCCGGATCGTCATCGGTCATGAAGCGCTCACCAATCAGGAACGCGTGGTACCCGGCAGACGCGAGGCCGGCCAGGTCGTCGCCCGTACGAAGTCCGCTCTCGGCAACGCGCACATCCGCCGCGGCGATGAGCGGCGCGACCCGGAAGGACGTCTCGAGGGAAACCGCGAGCGTTCGGAGGTCACGGTTGTTCACGCCGACGATGCGGGCGCCCGCTTCCATTGCGCGGCGCGCCTCGTCCTCGTCGTGCACCTCGGTGAGCACGTCGATGGGCAACGCCGCTGCATAGGCGAGCAGGCGCGTGAGCGTCTGCTGATCGAGTGCCGCGACAATGAGCAACACTGCCGAAGCGCCCGACGCCGCCGCCTCGGCGATCTGGTACTCGTCCACGACGAAGTCCTTGCGCAGCAACGGCAGGCCGGGCCGGGAGGCGTGCACGGCCGCGAGATGATCGAGGTGACCGTCGAAGAACCCCGGCTCGGTGAGGACGGAGATCGCTGCCGCGCCTGCACGTGCGTACTGGCCCGCGATGGCGACGGGGTCGTAGTCCTGTCGAAGAACGCCGCGGGAGGGCGAGCGGCGCTTGCACTCCGCGATGACCCGGACACCGGGTTGCCCCAGCGCATCCTGGAAGCTCGCGGTGGACGTGTCGCCGCCCAGTCGGCGTTCCAGGTCCGCCAGGCCGACCCGCTCACGCGCGACCTCCACCCGCTTGCGGGCAGCGGCGACGATGGCATCGAGCACCGACGGCACGGTCTGGCCGCTCACGCCTGCACCTCCGCCGCCGCGTGCGACTCTCGGACGAGGCGCTCGAGCGTCAGCGTGGCGCTGCCGCTGTCGATGGCCGCCGCAGCCTGCGCAACGCCCTCGGCGACGGTCCCGGCCTTGCCCGCGATGAACAGCCCGGCGCCGGCGTTGAGCAGCACGATGTCGCGCACCGGCCCGGTCGCGCCGTCGAGCACCTCGCGGGCGACGCGCGCATTCCGTGCGGCGTCTCCGCCGCGCAGGTCGTCAGGCGAGGCCTTCGACAGCCCGAACATCTTCGGGTGCACGAAGAACGTCCGCAGGAGCCCCTCACGGCATTCCGACACCTTCGTGTAGCCGGTGGTGGAGAGTTCGTCGAGTCCGTCGGCCGCGTGCACGACCCACACGTGCGCCGACCCGAGCAGGCCGAGGGCGCGCGCCACGAGTTCGGTGAGTTCCGGACGCGGCACGCCGACAAGCTGCCGCGTCGTGCCGGCCGGGTTGGTCAGCGGCCCGAGGAGGTTGAAGGCCGTGCGCACGCCGAGTTCGCGGCGGACGGCTGCCGCATGCCGCATGGACGGGTGGAACGTCGGCGCGAACAGGAACGCGATGCCGGCCCGCTCCAGGCACCGCGCCACCACCTCGGGCGTCGCGGCGACGTGCACGCCGAGCGCCTCGAACACGTCGGCGCTGCCGCAGCGGCTCGAGACGGACCGGTTGCCGTGCTTGGCCACGCGTACGTCGCACGCGGCGACGACGATCGCGGCCATCGACGACACGTTCACCGTCCCCGCGTTGTCGCCACCCGTGCCACAGGTGTCGAACACGTCGGCGAAGTGCCGCGGCAGCGCGACGGCCGCCTCCCGCATCGCGCGCGCCAGCCCTACCAGTTCCTCGGGACGTTCGCCCTTCGACCGTAGCGCCATCAGCAGGCCGGCAATCTGCGCGGGAGTCGCCTCTCCACGCATGATCGTCGCCATGGCGCCGGCGGCCTCGTCGGTGGTCAGGGCATCGTGCCGTTGCAGCTTCTCCAGCAGGGGCGCGAACATCAGATCTCCAGGAAGTTGCGGAGGAGGTGGTGGCCAGGCCCGGTCAGCACCGACTCGGGATGGAACTGGACGCCGTGCATCGGATACCGGCGGTGCCGCAAACCCATGACGGTGCCGTCCCCGCGCGTGCGGGCGGTCACCTCCAGTTCATCCGGCAGTCCGTCAGGCGAGACGACGAGGCTGTGATACCGGGCGGCGGTGAAGCCCTGGGGGATGTCCTTGAACACGCCCAGGCCATCGTGGTCCACGTCCGACGTCTTGCCGTGCATGAGCACCGGTGCGCTGACGACGCGTCCGCCGAATGCATGGCCCATCGCCTGGTGCCCGAGACACACGCCGAGGGTCGGCACGGACGACCCGAACCGGCGCAGCACGTCCACGGAGATGCCGGCGTGCTCGGGCCGGCCCGGCCCCGGCGAGATCACGATGTGCGACGGCGCCATCGCGGCAATCTCGTCCAGCGTGATCCGGTCGTTGCGGTGCACGGCAACCTGTGCGCCGAGCTCACCGAAATACTGCGCCAGGTTGAACGTGAACGAATCGTAGTTGTCGATCAGCAGGACCATGACTATCCGCGGTGACGCCCGAGCGACTGGGCGAGTTCGAGCGCACCGAGCACGGCACGCGCCTTGTTGAGGGTCTCCTCGTACTCGGCTGCCGGATGGCTGTCGGCGACGATACCGGCGCCAGCCTGCACGAAGGCGATGCCGTCTCGCATCCAGACGGTGCGGATGGCGATGCAGAAGTCGAGGTCGCCGGCGAAATCGAGATAGCCCACCGCGCCCGCGTACACGCCGCGCGGTCGTCCTTCGAGCTCCGCGATGATCTCCATCGCGCGAATCTTCGGCGCGCCCGACACGGTGCCGGCCGGGAAGCACGAGACGAGCGCATCGAGCCGGTCCGCGTCGTCTGCGAGCGTCCCGACCACGCGCGACACGAGGTGCATCACGTGTGAGTACCGTTCGAGCGTCATGAACTGCGGCACCCGTACCGACCCGTACTGGCAGACGCGACCGAGATCGTTGCGTCCGAGGTCCACGAGCATCACGTGCTCGGAGCGTTCCTTCTCGTCGCGCTTGAGTTCCTCGCCGAGGCGCAGATCCTCCTCGTGCGTCCGTCCGCGTGGCCGCGTGCCGGCGATCGGGTGGGTCTCGGTGTGTCCGCCTTCCACGCGCACCAGCATCTCGGGCGACGATCCGACGATCGACAGGTCGCCGACGCGCATGAAGTACATGTACGGCGACGGGTTGACGTGTCGCAGCGCGCGGTAGACCGTGAACGGGTCGGCCTCGAGCTGCACGTCGAAGCGTTGCGACAGCACCACCTGATAGATGTCGCCCGTGCCGATGTAGGCCTGTGCGCGGCGCACGGCGCTCTCGAACTCGTCGCGCGTGGTGCGGGGCGTGACGGTCGGCGGCGCGGACGCCTCGCCCGCCGCGGCGATGGGCTGCGCGTGCGCCTGCTCGAGTTCCCGCTGCAGGAAGTCGAGTCGCGCATTCGCGAACTGGTACAACGACGCGAGGTCGTCGTCGGGCGAGATGCGGGCGTTGGCGATCAACAGGATCCGGTGCTTGACGTGATCGAACGCGAGCACCGTGTCGAACAGCATGAAGGCGGCCTCGTCGCGCGGGTCCTGCTCGGCGCCGTACGCCTCCCACACCTTGCGCAGCGCAGGTTCGAAGTGCGGGGCGGCGTCGTAGCCGAAGAAGCCGACGGCTCCGCCGGTGAGGCGCGGCAGGCCGGGCACGAACGGAGACCGGTACTCCGCCATGATGCGGCGGAGCGCGGCGACGAAACTCTCGTCGAGCTCGGTCACCTGTCCGCCCTGTTCGACAACCGCCTTGCCGCCGCGGGCGCGGAGCACGAGGAACGGGTCCTTGCCGAGGAAGGAGTAGCGTGCGACCTGCTCACCGCCCTCGACGCTCTCGAACAGGAACGCGTAGTCGGAGTGTTCCGCCACGCGCAGGAACGCCGACACGGGCGTGAGGAGGTCGGCAAGCAGCTCGCGGCAGACGGGGACGAACGTGCCGCGCCCCGCAAGGTCGACGAACTCGTCGAAAGTGGTCTGGGTCATGGCAGACATTCAGTTCTCCGTTGCAGGCGCCAGGTGCGGCGCCTCGGCGTGGATGGCGGCACGCATCGCGTCCACGGGGGGATCGACGGCGAGCCAGGTGGCCACTTGCAGTGCCGCTTGCGCCACGAGCATCTCGAGACCGCCGAGCGTCGCGCAGCCGGCAGCAGCGGCGTCGCGGAGCAGCCGGGTGCGGCCCGGGTTGTAGACAAGGTCGTACACGAGCCCGCCGCCGGCGAGCGCGGCCGGCGCGAGCGGCGACGCGTGCGCGTCGGGCGTGGTGCCGACCGGTGTGGTGTTGACCAGCAGGTCCCAGCTGCCGCGCGCTGGCGGCCACTCACCCGCCGTGGCGCCGAGCGGCGCGAGCGCGACGGCCTGGTCGCGCCGCCGCGCGTGCACGGTCACGCGTGCCCCTTCGCCGTGCAGGCCCGCAACGACGGCGCGTGCCGCGCCGCCGCCTCCGAGCACCGCGACCCGTGCGCCTGCCAGCGGCATGCGTGACCGCAGCGGCTGGAGGAAGCCTTCGACGTCCGTATTACTCGCCAGCCAGCCATCTGCCGCGCGCGCCAACGTGTTGGCCGCTCCGAGCCGCGTCGCCAGCGGGTCGGCGCGCACGGCCCGCGATAGCGCGTCGAGCTTGAATGGCGCGGTGACACTGAGTCCGCGCACATCGAAGGCCTCCGCGGCGGTGAGCAGGTCGTCGATGTCGTGGGCCTCGAACGGGAGATACACGGCGTCGATCCCGAGGGCCTGGAACGCCGCGTTGTGCAGCGTCGGCGACAACGAGTGCCCGACGGGTCGGCCGGCGACGCCGAAGACCTGCGTGGCCGGCGTCTGGCTGCCGACACGGAAACGCGCGCGCATCACGTCCGGCGGCACCTGTCCCGGCGCAATCGCCGCACCGCTGTACGTCCAGCACGAGCCGACCCGCTCGGCCAGGATGCGTGACGCCAGGCCGGCCGTCCCCATCGCAATCAGGACGACGGGCGTGTCGCCGGCGGCGGCTGCGGCCTCCCGGAACACGAGCTGGTCGGAGATGCGGCGCGGCGTGACCGCGATCTTGACGAGGGCCGGGCGACGCGCGGCCATGGCACTGACGAGCGTCGGCAGATCGCCGGGCACGGCCAGGAAGTCGTGACGCGACAACACCACGCGGCCGGGGAACGCGGCGATCAGCGCATCGGCGAACGCCGCATCCCATTCCACGTCCACGAATGCAGTTCCATGGTGCAGCGCCCCGCGGAGCACCGCTTCCCGGGAGGCCTCGTCTCCTTCGTAGGCCCCGCCTTCGCGCACCGGCCGGCAGGTCACGATGGCGCGCGACGCGAGTTCGCCGAGCAGATCAGCCATGGGGAGCGGGGGCAGCCGGTCCACACGGAACTCCACGAGGTCGGCCACGCGAGCCGCGGCCGCTCGCGCCGCGGGGACGTCGGCGGCGGCCAGGTCGGCCAGGGTGGCCACGAGTTTCACGGTGTCAGGCATCTTTCGGACTTCCGGGTTCCGCGTGCGCATCCGGACAAACAAAAAACGCCCCATCGGCGGAGGCCGAAGGGGCGCCAGGGATTCCGGAGAATCTGTGCTGGTCGACGTGCGGCTAGACGGCCGCCCCCTCGGCGTTGGAGCTGTACCACCACCAATACGCACCCGTAACCGGAGCGTGGATGGACTGCCCAGCGACGAAGGAGAACGCGGCAAAGCCCCGCATGTCGGTAGCAGACGCTATCAGACTCGTCCGAACATCGTCAACGGGCGTCCAACGATATGACGCGCGCGTGCCGCAGGCTTGCTTGACCCCCTTCCGGCCGCGTGTCATAACCGACGCATCTTGTCCGGCCGTGCTTCCGTGACTGCTCCCGCGCCTTCCGTGCCTGCTCGCCCGCTCCGCACCGTCCTTGCGGCCTGCCTGGTCCTCGGCCTGTGCATCGCGCCGCTGCCGGCCCGCATGAGCAGCTTTCCCGTATCGGAGATTCGCCCGGGCCAGGTCGGCGAAGGCGTGACGCGCATGGGCGGCGGCGAGCGGGTGACCTTCAAGGCCCATGTGCTCGGCGTGCTCGATGGCGTCATCGGCGCAAAACGCCAGGTGATCCTTGCGCGTCTCGAGGGCGCCGGACTCGAGCACACGGGTGTCATCGCCGGCATGAGCGGGAGCCCGGTGTACATCGACGGCCGCCTGGTCGGCGCTGTGGCCTACTCCATGGGCCAGTTCGCCAAGGAGCCGATCGCCGGGATCACGCCGATAGCGGAGATGACCGACGCCACCGCTCCGGGCCTGGCGAGCACGGTGCGCCCCGTGGCAGCCCTCCCGCTCGACACGCCACTGACCCCGGCGGCGCTGCGTCAGGCGTTCCTCGATTCGATTCCAGGCGCGGCGGGCATCGCCGTGGGCGGCAACGACCTTGCCCGTCTGGGGCTCGATGCCACGGCCGCTCCGATGCTTCGGCCCATCGCCACGCCATTGTCGATGGGCGGGTTCTCCACACCGGTCGGCAACTGGCTCGCCGACACCTTCACCGCCGCGGGATTCGTGCCCGCGTCCGTGGGCGCCGGTGCGCCGGCCCCTGACGCAGTCGTCGGAGATGCGACGCTCCAGCCGGGCGACGCTGTCGGCGTGAGCCTGGCGCGCGGCGACCTGTCGCTCGGCGCCACCGGCACGGTCACGAGCGTCGATGGCAAGCGGGTGCTCGCATTCGGCCATCCCTTCTTCAATCTGGGCCCGGCCCAGATGCCCATGACGCGGGCACACGTGGTGGCGGTGATCCCCAGCCTGCTCAACTCCATCAAGCTCGCGCAGCTGGGCGAGGTGCTCGGGGTGATGGACCAGGATCGCGCCACGGCGATCGCCGGCACGCTCGGGGTTCGGCCACGCACGATTCCCGTGTCGGTGTCATTGCTCGCCACCGGCAGGCCGGCTCGTGCGTTTGCGTTCGAGATGGCCGAGGACCAGCTGTTCTCACCGCTCATCCTCTTCGCGTCGGTGGCCAACGTCCTGCAGTCCTACCAGCGGGAGGTCGGTGTCTCCACGATTCGCGTGAAGGGCACCGCCGCTGTGGGTGACGCGACGCTGCGCCTGGATGACGTGTTCGGCGGCGACAGCGCGGTTGTGAGCGCCGCCGCGTCACTGGCCGCACCGCTGGCCGCCGTGCTCCGGAGCGATCTGGGCAAGCCCGAGGTCGGCCGGATTGCGCTCGAGGTCGAGACCGACGAGCGGCAGCGATCCACGCGACTCGCGCGCGCCTGGATTGCCGAGCCACGTCCACGCGCCGGCGACACCGTCACCCTGATGGTCGAGACGCGGAACTTCCGGAGCGCACCCCAGTTGCACAAGCTGCAGGTGCCGATTCCCGCCACGGCGCAGGGGCCGCTGCAGTTGCAGATCATCGACGGGGCGTCGCTCGCACAGCTCGAAGGCCGTCGCCGGTCGATGGAGCAGGCGCGCAGCATCGAAGAACTCGTGAAGCTCCTCAACGACGGACGGCGTGGTGATCGCTGGTACGTGCGGCTGACGCGGTCGGCCGCCGGCTCCGTCGTCAACGGGCACGACCTGCCCGCGCTGCCCGGCACGGTGATCACGGTGCTCGGCGCGTCGCCCGGCGTGGTGTCCACGAGCCTCGATCAGGACGTGCTCGGTGAGTGGGAGCTTCCCGCCGACGCCGTCGCCACCGGGCAGCGCACCATCCCGATCACTCCCCTCGTTCCGTAACCGTTACATGACACATAGGCATCGCCTGTTCCTGGTCATGGCTGCCGTCGCCGCCATGGCTTCGCTGCCCGTTCGCGCCGCAGGTCCGTCACGCTGGGAGATCACGAGCAGCGAACACTGGATGGCCGGACACGGCGAGCAGGTGGCCGTCACGCGCGAGGGACGCCTCACGTTGGGCCCCGCGGTGCGCGTGCTCCACGAGGAGCCCTCCCCCGCCCTGTGGTCCGCGGCCCTGGCGCCCGACGGCACGCTGTACGTCGGCAGCGGCAACGAGGGGCAGGTGCTCGCCTCGAAGGGCGACCAGACGCGCGTGCACTGGGACAGCGACGACCTGCAGGTCCATGCGGTCGCCTGGCACGGCGACGCGCTGCTGGCCGCCACCTCCCCCGACGGCAAGGTGTACCGGGTGGCTCGGGACGGCACGGCCACGGTGTTCTTCGACCCCGAGGACACGTACGTGTGGGCGCTCGCCGTGGATCGGCAGCAGCAGGTGTACGTCGCCACGGGCGGCAAGGGGCGCGTGTACCGCGTCGCCCGCGACGGCGGCACGTCCACGAAGATCTTCGAGAGCGCCGCGGCCAACGTCACGGCGCTCAGCGTCAGCGACAACGGCGACGTGCTCGTCGGCACCGACAGCCCCGGCCGACTGTATCGGGTGCCAGCGGGGGGCAAGGCATTCGCGTTGCTTGACGGTCCCTACACGCAGGTGCAGGCGATTCGCCCTGGTGCGGACGGCGCGACGTGGGTGCTCGCCGTGTCGCCCGGCACGTCGGCCGGCGCCACCACGCCGGCCCCGCCGCCGGGAACGACGCTCACGCCGCAGGTGACCACCGAGGTCACCATCGTGGCGATCGGCGACGCGATGACGGTGAGCCCGGCAACGGCCAACCCTGCCCCGACGGCCGCAACCAGCGGCGCCCCCAAGGGCGCGGTCTACCGGCTGGGCCCCGACGGACTGGTGGACACCTACTGGGAAGCGACAGGCGAACTGCCGTTCGACATCACCGTCTCCCCCGCAGGGCGCATCCTCGTCGCTGCCGACAACGGCGTCGTCTATGCGCTCGAGGGTGAACCGGTGCGCACGGCACGCATCGCCCAGTTGCCCGCACGGCAGCTCACACGCATCGTGCCGAGCGGTGACGGATACCTGATCACGGCGTCCAATCCCGGAAAGATTCTGGCGCTGTCGGCCAACGCAGCCGCCAAGGGGACGTACACGTCCGAAGTGAAGGACGCCACGACTGGGGCCAGCTGGGGCCTGGTGCGCTGGGAGGGCGACCAGCCCTCCCGCAGCACCGTCGGCTTCGCCACCCGCAGCGGCAACACGTCCACGCCGGACGAGACGTGGGCCGACTGGACGCCGGTGCGCACGGACGAGGGCGTGCTGCGCGTCGGCAGCCCCGCGGCCCGCTACCTGCAATTGAAGATCGAGCTGGCGGGCGCGTCGACCATCGACGGCGTCACGCTCACCTACCTGCCGCGCAATCAGCGGCCGCGCCTGACCAACCTGACGGTGCATCCGGCAGGCGTGGTCTTCCAGCAGCCATTCGGCACGCAGGAACCGCCGGACCTCGCAGGTTTTCTTTCGACGACGCCCGCACCAGCGCGTGACCAGGCGATTGCGGCCGCAACGCCGACCAGCACCTCGGCTGCCGTGGGCCGCCGCCTGTTCCAGAAGGGTTTCCAGACGTTTCAATGGGACGCGACCGACCCTGACAAGGACGATCTCCGCTACCAGGTGTGGCTGCGGCGGACGGGCACGGCCGAGTGGCGCCTGCTCGCCAAGGACCTGGTGGGCAGCGTGTATACCTGGGACACCTCGTTGCTGCCCGACGCCCGCTATCTCGTGCGCGTCGTCGCCAGCGATGCGCGTGCGAACCCGGCCGGCGCCGCCCTGCAGGCCGAGCGCGAAGCGGGCCCGATCACCATCGACAACACCCCTCCCGTGATCCGCGTGCTCGACGGCGCAAGTGTCCAGCGCACCGACAGGACACCGCCGGCCAACGTCAAGTCCCGCGCCGCAGCGGCGTCGCCGGCGACGTTCTCATTCGAAGTGGTTGACGCCGTCTCGACGCTGGAGCGCGTCGATGTGCTGCTCGCCGACGGTCAATGGCGTGCGGTGTTTCCGGACGATGGCGTGCTGGACGGCCTGCGTGAGCGCTTCACGGTGCCGACGGCAGATCTGGGCGACGGCCCGATCGTCCTTCGGGCAACCGACAGCCTCGCCAACCTGGCGACGCTGGAAGTTCGGTTGAAGTAAGCCGCTACGTCGAGATGTCGGAGGGCAGCCGCCGCGCGGACTGCGGCTTCACGATGTCGGGCCGGACGGTCGTGTGGCTCACGAGCCAGACGAGGCTCACGGCGACGGGCGTACCGGCACGGCTCGCCGGCTGAAAGCGGGCGACGTCCTCCAGCGACTGCACGAGTGCGGAGTTCGGCGTGCCTTCGAGCAGCCGTGTGCGCTCGACGCGCCCCTCGCGCGTCACCACGGCAGAAATCGCGAGTTCCACTTCCTCGTGCCGCGACAGCGTGAGGTCGTTGGCGAGCATCAGCGGCGTGATCGCTTCCGCCGACACACGCGGCGCCTGCACGCCTGGCGCGAGCGGCAGTGGATCGCGATCGGTGCCCGGCGACGACAGCATGGCCACCATCGCCCGCAACGAGTCGCCACGCTGATCGGCCGGAGCCAGCAGGACGATCCCCGCGGCCAGGCCAGCGCACACCACGACCGCCGCGGTGGCACACAGGCCGGCCCATACGAGGTGCATGTCCTCGAAGGCTGCCTGGGCCCGGACCGGCCAGGACTGCTGCTGCTCGGCCAACACTCGGCTGACGACCGCACCGGCCAGCCCGCGGCGCGCCGGCTCGTCCGCGATTGCCGCAGACGTCAATGCGCCGCCGCCCCGGAGCAGGTTCCCCAATTCGTCGAGCTGATCGAGCTCGGCACGGCAGGCGCCGCAGCCGTGCAGGTGCTGACCGACCTCGATGTGCTCGGCCGCGGGCAGCTCCCCGTCACGGAATGCCGACAGCTTCCCGGAAACCGACGCACAGCCACTCGACGTCATGATCGTTGCAACTCCGCCCGGAGGAGCTGGCGCGCCCGCGCCAGCCGCGATTTCACCGTGCCGACGGCGACGTTCAGCGAATAGCCGATTTCCTCGTAGCTGAGCCCGTCGATCTCGCGCAACACCAGCGCGGTGCGCTGGTCGAACGGCAGTTCACGGAGCGCGTCCCACACGCGGTCGGCCTGTTCCTTCTGGCACAGCAGGCGCTCGGGGCCGCAGTCATCAGACGGCGACGCCAGCTCTCCGTGTTCGGACACGTGTACGTCGAGGGGCACCTGCGCGGACTGGTAGCGGCGGCGCCACCAGCGCTGCCGATTGCGCGCCTGGTTGACGACGATGCGGTAGATCCAGGTGCGGAGCGCGGACTGCCCACGAAACCGGTCCAGCATGCGAAAGACCGTGAGGAAGACGTCCTGCGACAGGTCGAGCGCTTCTTCCTTGTCTCCAAGCAGGTGGAACGCCAGCTGGAAGACCATGCGCTGGTGCGTCTCCACCAGCTCGGTGCAGGCGCACTCATCGGCCGCCAGGCACCGCGTCACGAGCGCCGCCTCCGCATCGCTGACGCCCGCCCAGTCGAGCGTGACGGGTTTCATCGAGATCTCACCTGCCACCCTGCAGTCACCTCCTGAGCGTACCGATGTCTGGTTGGACACCGCAACTGCCGAATTGTTCCCTTTCCTCCCAGGGAAGCCGGGCCGGCCACCGCGCGACGACGAAGAGCCCTCTCGACTGACCCAACGTGCGACGCGGCGCAACGAGCCGCGGCTACGGCACCCGGGGACCCGCACGCTGCTCGTCGAGCCCGAGGCGCCGTACGAGCTTGCTCAACCCCTGACGGGTGACGCCAAGGTCGCGGGCGGCCATCGAGGGCCGACCGCCGGCGCGCGACAGTGCGTCGCGGACGTAGGTCGCCTCGAACTCACGGCGTGCTGCGTCGAGTCCGCCGCGGCCCGTGTACGCACCGTCGCGATCGGCGTGTCGCACCTCCGGAGGGAGGTCGTCGACGCTCACCCGACCCTGCACGGGCGCACGGACGGCGAGTGCAGCGAGGATGTTCTGCAATTGACGGACGTTGCCGGGCCAGTCGTAGCGGGTGAGCAGGTCGAGCGGGCGCCCCTCGAGACGCGCCCGGCTGCCGAGGCGCGCCGTGCATTCGCGCCAGAAGTGCCGCGCCAGCAGCGGGATGTCCTCGCGCCGCTCCCGCAACGCCGGCATGCGCACGCGGACAACGTCGAGCCGGTAGAACAGATCCGCGCGGAAGGCGCCGCGCCGCACGGCGTCCTCCAGCGACAGGTTCGTGGCCGCTATCACCCGCACGTCCACCCGGCGCGCGTGGTTCTCCCCGACCCGACGCACTTCGCCGTCCTGCAGCACACGCAGGAGCTTCGCCTGCGCCCGCGCGCCGAGTTCCCCCACCTCGTCCAGGAACAGCGTGCCCCCGTCGGCATCGTCGAACAACCCGGCGCGGTCGGTCGCCGCACCCGTGAAGGCGCCGCGGACATGTCCGAACAGTTCGGATTCGATCAGGTCGTCGGGAAGCGCCGCGCAGTTGATGGCGCCGCAGCGCCGATGCCGACGTGGGCCGAGCGCGTGGATGGCCCGCGCCGCGAGTTCCTTGCCGCAACCGCTCTCGCCGCGAATCAGGACCGGGAAGGGCGCACGTGCGGCAAGCGCGATCTGTGCTCGCACGTCGTGCATCACCGTGCTCGAGCCGACGAGCGTCTCTTCGAGTCCGGCAGCGCCGGGCCGGCGTGGCGGGACCGCGCACACGCGGGGCGCCACGAGCCGGGCAAACACCGACAGCAGTTCGCAGACGCCGCCTCCCTGCTCCCGCGTCGCCCATCGACCGCACACCCACACGCTCGCGCCGTCGTCGCGAACGTGCCGCGCGGCCGTGTGCCACCCAGACGACGAGACCAGCTCGCGCGGTCCTTCGTCGCGGCACAGGTGTCGCCATGCGGCCGGCGAGTCGCCTGGTGGGCCGTCGCTGGCCACAACTTCCGGGAGTGCGCCCGCAACCGACACGATGGCCGCGTGGTCAGCGCGAGTGTGCTGGCGCGCTGCCCGACACCCGACGAGCAGTGCCTCGTCGTCGCGCCGCGCGTCCTCGATCTGCGTGCTCACGTCGAGCAGTTCCAGGTGGGTCATGGCAATGCGACCTCCAGCAGTCGAAGGGATCCAGGTGACGAGTGGCCACATCGGGGCCCGAGGCAGCGCCTGCCACGCGCGACGCAGATGGCGACCACGCGCGGCCGTGCCGGGGACGCCGAAGCGCAGGCGCGCTGCAGGGGGCATGGCAGCGACCGACGGTGGTGGCTGGCACGGGAGCTTGGCCGTGGTCATCGGCTCGGGCAACGACACCAGCGTGGCCACGGCGCCGCGCGCGCAGCTCTCGCGCGCCGCGTGCGCGTGGAGCCCGCCGCCCGTCGGCACACCGATGACGAGTGGCGGCCAGCGATCGATTGCGCCGCCAAGCCAGGTGAGCACCGACGCATGCACCGGAACGAACCCGTGTGCTCGCGCCTCTGCGGCGATGGTGAGCCACGCACCCATGCCGGCACGCGTGACTCCGATGTGTGTGTCGCAATCGAGCGACGCCGTCGTCGGCCCCACTGCGGCGACACCATGACCGACGGGCAGGTCCCGCACGAACAGTCGCCGGTGCTGCCAGCGTCCGAGCCAGTTCCGCGTGAACCAGGCGTCGATGCATGCCTCGCCGCCGCCGGCGATCACCGTGATGCCGAGGCAATCGCCGTCGCGAACCGTACGCGCGACGACGTCTTCCGTAACCAGGTCGCAGGTGAGACGTGCGTGCAGCCCGGTTGCCAGATCGACGAGTCCGTCAGCCGTGTCGATCAGGCGGCCACAACGCGGCATCTCCCCTGACCACGGCATCGACATGCACGGCATGCCCGGTCATTGAGCAAGGCGCTCGCCACCGCACCGCGTGACCAAACGCACCGGATTCGTGACGACCGTGAGACGGCCGGTGCGGAAACTGCGCACGGGCCCGCGTGTGCTGGCGCAGGATCTACGACCGGCTGCGACCGTCACGGGCGGCTCGGACGTGTAGAATCATGGGTTGATGCTGCGCTTTCTCACGGCAGGTGAATCCCACGGGCAGGCCCTGGTCGCGATGGTGGAAGGCCTGCCGGCCGGCCTTCCGGTCGATCAGGAGGCCCTCGCTCGCGACCTTCGTCGTCGCCAGCTCGGTTACGGACGCGGTCGGCGCATGCAGATCGAGACCGACACGGCCGAGATCCTCAGCGGCGTCCGCAAGGGACACACGCTCGGGAGCCCTGTCGCGTTGCTGATCCGCAATCGCGACTGGAAGAACTGGCAGCAGACGATGCATGTCGGGCCAGAGGCGCCGGCCGATGCGACGGGCGCCCGACGCGCGGCGGTCACGCGTCCCCGGCCCGGGCACGCCGACCTCGCGGGCGCGCTCAAGTACGACCGCGACGACATGCGCGACATCCTCGCGCGGGCAAGCGCTCGCGAGACGGCCGCACGGGTCGCTGCCGGCGCCCTCGCCCGCCAGCTGCTCGCCGCACTCGACATCCACATCGTCAGTCACGTCGTCACGCTGGGGCCAGTGAGCGTGCCCGAGCCACTGTCGGTCACCTACGAACGGATCGGCGCGTTAGACGACGATGCGCCGCTGCATTGCGTGGACGAGGGCCTGCAGCAGCAGATGATCGAGGCCATCGACGCGGCGCGCGCTGCGGGCGACACGCTCGGCGGCGCGTTCGAGATCGTGGTGCGCGGCCTGCCCCCTGGCCTGGGCTCCTACGTGCAGTGGGACCGCAAGCTCGATGGACGCCTCGCACAGGCGCTGATGTCGATTCCGGCGATCAAGGCGGTCGGCATCGGCAAGGGCGTGGGCGTGGCCTCTGTGCCGGGCTCGCAAGTGCACGACGAGATCGTCCTGCCGCAGGAGGGGGACGCCTCGGCGCTCGGTGTCGCTCGTCCAACGAACAGGGCCGGTGGTCTCGAGGGCGGCGTGACCAACGGCGAAGACCTGCGCGTGACCGGCTACATGAAGCCGATCTCCACGCTGATGAAGCCGCTGCGCTCCGTGGATCTGCAGACGATGCAGGAATCGCCGGCGGCGATCGAGCGGAGCGACGTGTGTGCGGTGCCCGCGGCCGCGGTGGTCGGTGAAGCGATGGTCGCGTTCGTGCTCGCCGACGCCGTCCTCGAGCGCTTCGGCGCCGACACGCTCGACGACATCCGCGCGCAGATGGCACGCGTGCAGCAGCGCGTGCAGCAACGATTCCATCCCGCACCCACCGGCGCCTGAGCCGATGCGCCGTCCCATCCTGCGCTACGGCGACCCGCTGCTCCACAAGAAGGCCGCGCCCGTGGTCGCAATCACGCCCGAGATCGAGACGCTGATCGAGGACATGCGCGACACGATGCACGAGGCGGCCGGGGTGGGGCTCGCGGCGCCGCAGGTCGGCCAATCTCTGCGCCTCTGCCTGATCGATCTCTCCGCGGGACGGCGTCCCGACCAGTTGCTCGTGTTGATCAATCCCGAGCTGATCTCGTGTGACGGCATGCAGCTGAAGGAAGAAGGGTGCCTCAGCGTGCCCGGCATCGAGGCCACCGTCGCGCGGCCGCTCCGGATGGCGGTGCGGGCCATGGACCACGAGGGACAGGTCCGGGAGATCCACGCGGAAGGCCTTCTGGCGCGTGCGCTCCAGCACGAGCTCGACCATCTCGACGGCGTGTTGTTCCTCGACCGTCTTCGGCCGCTCTATCGCTGGACGCTGACCCGCCGCATCCAGCGCCTGCGTCGCGCCGGCAAGTGGTGACCGGAGGAAGCTGCTGATGTCCCTGCGAGTGGCGTTCTTCGGCACGCCCGGTTTCGCCGTTCCCACCCTCGACGCCCTCCTCGCTTCCGACCACGACGTGGTGGGCGTCGTCTCGCAGCCCGATCGGCCGCGCGGCCGCGGGCACCAGGTCAGCGAGGCGCCGGTGAAGGCGCGCGCGCGCGCCGCCGGCGTGCCCGTCCTGCAACCCACCCGACTCAAGGACGCCGACTTCCTCGACGCATTCCGCGCGTGGGGCGCCGATCTCGCGATCGTGGCGGCCTACGGTCGCTTGTTGCCACAGGTCCTGCTCGACATCCCGCCGCGTGGCTTCCTCAACGTGCACGCATCATTGCTGCCTGCCTGGCGGGGCGCATCGCCGATCCAGCGCGCGGTACTCAACGGCGACGCCGTGAGCGGGGTCACGATCATGCGTGTCGTCCTGGCGCTCGATGCGGGCCCGATGCTGGCCCGAGTCGAGGTGCCCGTGGGTGAGGACGACACGAGCGGATCGCTCGAGGCGCGCCTGTCGGTGGCAGGCGCTTCGCTGTTGCGAGACGTGGTGGACAGAATCGGCCGCGGCGAGACGGTCCCGGAGGTTCCACAGGACGACCAGAAGGCGACGCTTGCGCCGCGTCTCGAGAAGCAGGAAGGCCGCATCGACTGGACGCGGCCGGCCCTTGAACTCGACCGTCACGTGCGCGGCATGCAGCCCTGGCCTGGCGCGTTCACGTTCGTGGACGGCCAGCGTCTCGTCGTGCGCGAAGCGAAAGCCGCGGCGGCTGGCGCGGGCGAGACCGCGCCGGGCGGGCTCGTGAAAGCCGACGGTGACGCGATTCTGCTGGCGTGCGGCGATGGCGGGGCTTTGCGCGTCGCCCGCGTGCAGCCCGAAGGCAAGCGCGTGATGACCGCGAAGGCATGGCTGCTCGGGCGTCGCGCGACGACGACGGTGCAGGCGGTGAGTACGCCGTGATCGCACCGGCCCGCGCGGCGGCGACGGAGGTCCTCATGGCCGTCGATGCCGGTCGGTGGGACCTCGCAACCGCGCTGTCCCAGGTGCATCCCACGCTCGCCGACGCGCGGGACCGGGCGCTGCTCACCGAACTGGCCACGGGGGTACAGCGATGGCGACTGGCGCTCGACTTCGCCATCCACGCCCTCACGAATCGCCAGCCGGCCGACCTCGATTCGGAGGTACGCACCGCACTGCGACTCGGGCTGTACCAGTTGCAGCACGCGAACCGCATTCCGGCGTCCGCCGTCGTCAACGATGCCGTCGAGATGGTGAAACGTGGACGGACGCGCAGCGCGTCGGGCATGGTCAATGCCGTGCTGCGCCGCGTGGTCAGGGAAGGACCACCGCTCCTCCCCGAGGCGCCGCGCGTCGCGATCGACGATCCCCGATGGCGGGAGCAGGCCATCGCCCACCTCGCGATCACGCACTCGCATCCGCGCTGGCTCGTCGAGCGATGGCTGGATCGGTTCGGGTACGACGCCACCGAGGCATGGGTGCGGTACGACAACACGCCCGCGGACGTCACCGTCTGGCCCGTCGCAACGACGGCGGACGCGGCCCCGGCATTCGAGGCCATTGCCGGCACCCCGACGCGGTTCGTCCCGGGCGGATGGGTGCTCGAGACGGGGCGCGATGCCATGCCGCTGCTCGCCGGCAATGTTGCCTATGCGCAGGATGAAGCCTCCGCGGCCGTGGGACGCGTCACGGCGGCCGTGGCACGCGGGCGGGTGCTCGACGCCTGCGCGTCGCCCGGCGGCAAGACCATCGCGATGCGACCGCACCTGATCGAGGGCAGCCGCGTGTTTGCCAACGACCTGCGGGCGCGGCGTGTCAGCCTGCTGGCGCAGAGCCTGGCTCGCGTGCCCGGTCGTGCGGTCCCGGTGCTGCGCAGCGACGCCCGTCAGTTGCCGTTTGCCGGCACGTTGGACACGCTGCTGATCGACGCGCCGTGCTCGGGCCTCGGCACACTGCGGCGCGAGCCCGACGTCCGCTGGCGCCGCACGTCGGCTGACCTCCCAAAGCTGGCGCACGTGCAGCGCGAGCTCATCGACGAGGGCTTGCGCGCCCTGGCGCCAGGGGGGCGACTCGTGTACGCGACGTGCTCGGGCGAGCCGGAGGAGAACGAGTCGATCGTCGCCCAGGTGCTCGCGGATCGCTCCGACGTGGCGCGGTTCGACCTGCGCCGTGCGCCCTTCCCGGCCTCGATGGCGCCGCTGCTGACCGCGGAAGGGACGCTGCGAACCTGGCCCCACGCGCACGGACTCGACGCGTTCTACGCCGCGGTGCTCGTCGCCGCTGGCCGCGCGTAGCCGCCGGCCTCGCCCGGCGACGCCATCGCCACGCGTCGGGGCAGGCCCGACG
>JAEZCY010000193.1 GCA_023429845.1 Acidobacteriota bacterium | reverse complement strand
GAATGCGGGAATGCGGGAATGCGGCAACGTCGACAGATTGCGGCGATGCCGGAATGCGGGAATGTCGAGATCGCCCGATGTTGCGATCGACGGGTCTCGGCATCCCCGCATTTCGCATCCCCGCATTACTCGCACTACCTCGCCTTCTGCAGCACCTCGCGCAGCCGCCGGGCCACGACCTTCTCTTCGCCCGGCTTCATCATCCAGACACCGACGAGCAACTCCTCGCCCGGCCGCACGCCAATCGACGGCGTGCCCTCGCGCAGCGCCTTCGAGATCTCACGGCCGTTGATCCCGGTGACCGCCGTGTCCAGCCTGATCTGCAGGTGCGGGACGTGGTTGGCCACCTCCGGCACGATGATCTCCGCGGTCACCCCCGGGATGTCGCTCACGCTCTTCAGGATCAGCTCGGCGCGCCGGCGATACTCGCGGTCCACCGCCTCGTGGTCCATCTTCACGAAGCGCTCGAGCGCCACCAGCATCCCGAGCATCTCCTCCTTGTTCACCTTCATGCCGCGGCCGATGGCGTTGCCGTTGGGCGCCGCGTTGGCGCGTGCGGCGGCGATCAGGTCCTTGCGGCCGAGCAGCAGCCCGGCGCTCTGCGGCCCGCGGATGCCCTTGCCGCCGGAGAAGCACACGAGATCGAAGCCCATCGCCGTGTACTTCCACAGGTTCTCGACGGGCGGCACGTCGGCCGCGCAGTCGTTCATCGTGACCACGCCGTGCTTCTTGCCGAGCGCGACGAACTGTTCGTCGCGGATCTGCCCGACGCTGTTGTTGTTGTTGTAGAACAGCATCATCGCCGTCTGCGGCCCGATGGCGCGCTCGAGCTCCTCGGCGGTCTCGACCTCGACGATCTTCACGCCGCAGTTGCGGATCGCGTGGTCGTAGCCGAAGCGGTGCGACTTCTGCATGATGACTTCGGACTTCATGTCCACCAGCTGCGGCAGATCCACGATCTTCTTCTGGTCGGTCCCGGTGAGCACGCCGGCCGTGCCGAGCGTCATCGCCGATGCGGCGCCGGAGCTCACCATCGCGGCTTCGGCCTTCACGAGTTCGGCGATGCGCTCGCCCACCTTGTCGTGAAGGTCGCCCAGGTAGACGAAGTGCGTGGACGCGTAGTTGATCGCGTCCATCACCTCGGGCGGCATCAACGACGCGGTCATGTCGGTGAAGGTGCCGGCGGCGTTGATGAAGGGCCGCACGCCGAGTTCCTTGAAGTAGTCGCGACGCGCCGGCGCCGCTGCGGCGACCGATGCGGTGCCGCCGACGAGGCCGCCGATGAGCGGCAGCGAGGACAGGCGTTCGAAGAAGGTGCGGCGGGTCAGCATCGTCGTCTCCTGGATCACATTCGGCCGCGTCAGCGGACCGTCGGCCTTCGAACCGCCCGGCATGTCGGACGGCCACGAGAGTTCCTTGCGTTCGTCATTCGTCATTCGTCGTTCGGCGTTCGTCGTTCGACCTTCCTACTTCGCGGCGATGGCGGCGACGCGCAGGCGTTCCTTGCCCTGCGGCTGCACCTGGATGGTGACGCGCGCCGGAGGGTCCTTCGGGAACACTTCGCGGAAGACCTCGTTCACCTTCGGCAGGTCGCCGACGTCGGTCAGGTACAGCGTCACGCTCGCCACGTCCGTCAGACGGCTGTCGCCCTGACGCAGGAGCGCACCGAGACGGGCCAGGACCTCACGGGCTTCAGCCGCCACGTCGGACGCACCGGGGACGGCGAACGCACTGACGTAGGTCGTGGCGCCTCGCTGCGACGCACGCACGCCGCCATCCGGCCAGACCACCCCGAAGTTCCTGCCGTTGGCGGTCGGACGCCGCGCCACGAACGTCAGCTCGGCCCGGATCGGCCCCGGCAGCCGCGGCACCACGACAAGACCGCTCGCCGGGGCTGCCTTGCTCACCGCCTTGTCGAGTGTGGCCGCGAGCCCGGCAACCTCGTCCAGCCGGGTGCCGTATCCCTGCGCCCACGTGACGTGCTCCAGCGAGAGTCCGGCCGCCTTCAGCGTCGTCGTGATGTTGGTGACGGTCTGCGTCACCTGGGCCTCGACGGTCTCACCCACTTCCCTGGTCAGGGGATCCTGCCCGCCCATGCCGGACACGTACAGCGTCTCGCCGCCCCACACGGCCGGTGAGTACGGACCCAGGGGCGCTGGCAACGACCCGGTGGGCGGCCGCACCACGGAGATCGCCGCGAGGTCGGTATGGGCGATGCAGCCGATCTCGACGCCGGCGCCGGACGGCAGCGCCACGGCCTGGATCGTGGTGCGAGCCGGGACCCGATCCTTGAAGTAGCTGCCATACGCCGCGTTCATCGCGGCGTAGTCGTCCATGTTCCCCAGGTAGACGTGGCACTTGACGAGGTGCTCGAAGCCAAGGCGTGCCGCCTTCAGCACACCGCCGATGCCGTCCATGGCCTGGCGCGTCTGCGCGGTCATGTCGGCACGCGTCGGCCCGTCACCCGGCAGGCCGAGATGCCCGGCGATGTAGAGCGTCCGGCCGACCAGCACGCCGGGCGAGTACGGTCGATCCGCCGGTACGCCGTCGGGTCGGATGACCAGGCGGGCCGGCGGCGTCTGCGCGATTGCCGTCGCGGCGGACAGGGCGAGGAGCAGAGCGGTCAGTAACCAGCGGACGGAACTGACACCGACCGTCGGGAATGGCCCGACGGCTACGCACTTCTTCTCCATCACTGCGGCGCACTCGTGCGTGCGGGCCGGCGGTTGCCGCCCTGCGGCACGACGGGCATGTCGGTCCAGTTCGGCACCGCGCGTCCGTTGAGGTCCCACACGACCTGACCCGCCCGCACCGTGAGCTCGCACTCCAGCTTCTGTGTGCCGTCCATGCGACCGCCCGACGAGTCGATGAAGCCGAACGTGCCCTTGCGAACCGCCAGCACCGCGACATCGGCTTCGGTGCCGACACCGAGGTGACCGAGGTCGTCACGCTTGATGACGGACGCCGCCTTCGCCGTGTTGGCGTTGATGACGTCCTTCAGCGGCATGCCGAGGTTCACCAGCTTCGACATCACGTTGAGGATGTCCTTCATGCCCGCGTTCATGCTGCCGGTGTGCAGGTCGGTGCTGATGATGTCCGGGAAGAACCCCTGCCTGGTGGCCGGCACGGCCTGCCGCCAGAGGAAGCTGCCACCGCCGTGCCCCACGTCGAACAGCACGCCGCGCTTGCGCGCCGCGATGACGTACGGCTCGACCTGGCCCTGCTCGTTGACGATCGGGTGGCGGCCCCGGACGTGGGCGTACATGTGCGTGAGGATGTCGCCGGGCCTCAGGTGCTCGTTGAGCAGCGCGTCGAGCGAGAGCGGGGGCGTGTGGCCGCCGAAGTCGATCATCACCGGCACGCCGGCGTCCTTGCCGGCCGCGACGGCGCGGTCGACCGGATCCCATTCGGGACCGCTGTAGTGCGCGACCTTGATGCCGACGATCAGCCCGGGATGCTGCCCGATGCGCATGGCCGTCAACCGGGCGTCCATGTCGGCAAGGTCCTGTTCGACCGGACCGCCGCGCATGCCCGATCCCACGATGTTCAGGAATGACAGGACGCGGGTGCGCGAGGTGTCGATGACCTGCGACTTGAACTGCGGAAAGTTCCGCCATCCCGCGCCGCCCACGTCCACGAGCGTGGTCTGGCCGCTGCGGAACGAGTGGCTGTCGGGCGGCACGGCCACGAGGCCGTTGCTCAGATAGGCATTGGGCTCGGTGCCGAAGAACACGTGCGCGTGCAGGTCGATGAGCCCAGGCACCACGTACATCCCCGCCGCGTCCACGACCCGCCTCGCCCTGGCTGCGTCGATGGACGGGGCGACCTCCGCGATCTTGCCGTCGGCGATGGCCACGTCCATGACCCCGTCACGCCCGTTCTTCGGGTCGATGACGTGCCCGCCCTTCAGCAGGAGGGTGTAGGGCTGAGTGGTCGCCTGCGCTGCCGCCTGCGACACGGCGAACAGCGATGCCAACACCAGCGCGCAGAGGACGATCGGGAGGGAGGGTTTCGGGGTTGTCACGTGCGGCGTCTCCACTTGGGGTCGCCGCCGCGGCGGATACGCATCCGGCGGCTGCGCAGCTCGTGTTCCGGGAGCAGCGAGCGGCCGGAGGCGCGCCTGACGTGGAAGCAACCGATGGCCGCGTGTTATAGCACACACCCAATGGAGATTCTGCCGATGTCCCCACGACTGCTGACCGCCGTCCTCGTCACGGGAGCGCTTCTCACGCCCGTCGTGACCGCCCTGTCGCCCGCGCGCGCGCCGCAGGCCGCTGTGGCGCCGCAATCCCCGGCGCCGGCCACAACGCCGGCACCGAGCGCGCC
>JAEZCY010000189.1 GCA_023429845.1 Acidobacteriota bacterium | reverse complement strand
GCCCTAGAATGTCGGGTGTGACCGCCATCGTGTTCGACCTGGATGGCACCCTGGTCGATTCGTTCGACGACATCAGTGCCGCGTTCCGACGCAGCTTCCACGTCATCGGCAGCGACCCGCCGTCCGTCGACGCCGTGCGGATGATGATCGGCCTGCCGCTCACCGACATGTACATGCCGTACGCGCCGGCCGAGGCCATTGCCCCGCTCGTCGCCGAGTACCGGCGCGACTACGCCGAGCGCTGCGCCGACCGCACGCGACCCTTCCCCGGCATCGTCGAGCTGCTGGAGGCGCTGCGGGTGCAGGGGCACGCGCTCGCTGTCGCGACGACGAAGACCACGTGGATGGCGCGTACCGTGATCAGCCGGCTCGGGTTGGAGCGGCATGTCGATCACGTGCAGGGCACCGACGGCTTTCCGCACAAACCCGCTCCGGACGTCATCCACCACGCGCTGGCCGGCGTCGGCGGCCAGGGCAGCTGGATGATCGGCGACACCGAGTTCGACGTGGCCGCCGGCCGCGCCGCGGGGCTGCGAACCTGCGCGGTGACCTGGGGCGTGCACGACGAGCGCCGCCTGCGCGCCGCCGAGCCCGATGCCATCGCCGCGACGGTGGACGACCTGCATGCCTTGCTCCTGGCGTGAGCCGCGCGGCGCCGACGGGACAGACGGGCACGTGACGTAGTTGCCGGAGGCGGACGGCCGGGACCGCCAGCCTTATCCGATACCCGATACCTGATACCCCGCTCCCGGCTGCCGGCTGCCGGTTCCCGGTTGCCAGTTCCCGATTCCGGCCCCTGCTTCCCGGTATATTGCCTCCCGTGCCGTACGATTCGCTCCTCCGGGAGATCCTCACCAGCCGCGTCTACGACGTCGCTCGTGAAACGCCGCTCGATGCCGCCCCACGGCTTTCCGCACGCCTCGGTGTGCCCGTGCTCCTCAAGCGCGAGGACCTGCAGCCCGTCTTCAGTTTCAAGATTCGTGGTGCGTTCAATCGGATGGCCCGGCTCTCGTCGGAGGAGCGGGCCCAGGGGGTGATTGCCGCCAGCGCGGGCAATCATGCTCAGGGTGTGGCGCTGTCGGCGCAGCACCTCGGCCTCCGTGCGGTGATCGTCATGCCCCGGACGACGCCCGACATCAAGGTGGATGCCGTGCGGGCCCGCGGCGCGGACGTGGTGCTCGCCGGCGACACGTATGCCGACGCGTACGCATACGCCCGCGACGAGGCTGGCCGCACGGGCGCGACCTTCATCCACCCGTTCGACGATCCGCTGGTCATCGCCGGGCAGGGCACGATTGGCGACGAGATCGTCCGTCAGCGCCCGGGCGCCCTCGGCGCCATCTTCGTCCCCGTCGGCGGCGGCGGTCTGCTGGCCGGCATCGCCGCTTACGTGAAGTCCGTGATGCCGGAGGTGAAGATCATCGGAGTGGAGCCCGTTGACGCCGACGCGATGGCGCAGTCGCTCAAGGCCGGCCGCCGCGTCGCGCTCGATCGCGTCGGCTTGTTTGCCGATGGCGTGGCCGTGCGCGAGGTGGGCGAGCACACGTTCGCCATCGCCTGCCAGACGGTGGACGACGTGGTGCTCGTCGACAACGACGCGATCTGCGCGGCAATCAAGGACGTGTTCGACGACACGCGCACCATCATGGAGCCGGCCGGTGCGTTGTCGGTGGCTGGCCTGAAGGCGTGGGTGGCGGCACAGCCGACGCCGCCTGCCGAGCCGCTGGTCGCGGTGCTCTCCGGTGCGAACATGAACTTCGACCGGTTGCGCTTCGTGGCCGAGCGTGCCGAACTCGGCGAGCAGCGCGAGGCGCTCTTCGCGGTGACGATCCCCGAGCGCACCGGCGCGTTCCGGGAGTTCTGCACGAGCCTCGGCGCCCGCGTCATCACCGAGTTCAACTACCGCCTCAGCACGCGGGACGAGGCCCACATCTTCGTGGGCGTCGCCACACGGTCCCGCGCCGATGCCGACGAGGTGCTGGTGCGGCTGCGCGAGGGCGGCTACCGTGTTGCGGACCTCACGCAGAGCGAACTGGCCAAGCTGCACATCCGCTACATGGTCGGGGGACGTTCACGCGACGTCGGCCGCGAGCGCGTCTGCCGGTTCGAGTTCCCCGAACGGCCCGGCGCACTCCTGCAGTTCCTCGACACCCTGGGCGGCCGCTGGAACATCAGCCTCTTCCACTACCGGAACCACGGCGCGGACGTCGGTCGCGTGCTCGCCGGATTCGAGGTGCCAGTCGGCGACGACGCGGCGTTCGACGGATTCCTCGAGGCGCTCGGCTACCGATCGTCCGAGGAAACCGGCGAAGACGCCTACGAACGATTCCTGGCGTAGGAACCTCCCGGGGGGCACCGCTTCCGGCGTATCATCCGCGGATGGCCATCGAATCCTCCCGTCGTTCGTTCCTCAAGCAGACCGGCATGGCGTCGGCTGCTGCGGCTGCGGCGTCTGCCTTCGCAGCGCCCGTCGCTTCTGCCTCCGTCGTCGCCGCCCAACCCGCCGGCGGGGCGCTCAAGAAGGCCGTGCTCATCGGCATGCTGCCCAGGCAGCTGCCATTCCAGGAGCGGTTCGCCCTGGCGCGCGAGGTCGGCTTCGAGGGCATGGAAGTCAACACCGTCAACGACCCGGCCGAAGCGGAGGCCATGGCCAAGGCGGCGCAGGCGGCCAAGCTGCCGATCCACTCGGTGATGAACAGCGAACACTGGCGCTCGCCGCTGTCGTCGGCCGATGCCTCGGTGGTGGACAAGAGCGTGCAGGGCATGATCACGTCCATCCGCAACGCGAAGTTGTTCGGCGCCGACACGGTGCTGCTCGTGCCGGCCGTCGTGGACGAGAAGACCGGTTACAAGCAGGCCTGGGATCGCTCCTTCAAGGTGATTCAGGAGCGCATCCTTCCCGAAGCGGAGAAGCAGGGCATCGTCATCGGCATCGAGGAGGTCTGGAACAAGTTCCTCCTCAGCCCGCTGGAGATGAACGCCTACGTGGACAGCTTCAAGTCCAAGTACGTGCAGGCCTACTTCGACGTCGGCAACATCGTGTTCTACGCCTACCCGCAGGACTGGATCCGCACGCTCGGTCCGCGCATCAAGAAGATCCACCTGAAGGACTTCAAGCTCGATCGCGGCAAGGGGACGTTCGACTTCGTCCACCTCGGCGAAGGCGACATCGACTGGCCCGAGGTGCGCAAGGCGATTGGCGAGGTCGGCTACAACGGCTACGTCACCACCGAGATCCGCGGCGGCGACAAGGCGTACCTGACCGACGTGGTGGCCCGCCTGGACAACTTCCTCGCAGGCAAGCCGCCGGTCGCAAAGCCGACCGCGCCGTCCGCGTAGCGCCCGGAGATGGCCGGCCGCGAACGGCCGGCCATGCCTACGCCGGGGAATCGTAGAAGGAGGGGGTGGGCGCCACCGACGGGTAGGTGATCAACACCTCGCAGCCGTGGGCGCTTTCGATAGCGAACGGCTCGGCGCGAGCCGGGACGCACCACACGCTGCCCTGGTCCATCGGCTGCCCGGCAATCTGCCCCTGGCCCTTGATCACCACCACCAGGTGGAAGTGCGCCGCCAGTGGCGCGAACGACAGCGGGCCGACGAGCGTGCGGCACTCCATCGTGAAGTAGCGACACCGCGTGAGGATCGTGCGCCCGGCGTCGGCCGTGTGCCTCGTGTCGTTGCCGAGCGTGTAGGGACCGAGATCGGCGACGTCGAAGCCACGCTGCAGGTGCAGTTCACGCCCGCGCCCGTAGTCGAAGAGCCGGTACGTGATGTCGGACTGCTGCTGCACCTCTACGAGCGTCAGGCCTGGACCGAGCGCGTGCACGGTGCCGGCCGGCACCAGGAACGTGTCGCCCTCGGCCGCAGGGCGCCAGTCCATCAGGTGCTCGATCTCGCCCGACAACGCTGCCACCTCCGCCTGCTCGCGCGTGAGCGGCGCCGACAGCCCCAGGCCGATCGTCGCGTGTGGCTCCGCGGCGATGACGTGCCACGCCTCGGTCTTGCCGCGTGCGCCGTGGTGCTGCTCCGCGGCATACGCATCGTCGGGATGCACCTGCACCGACAGACGCTCCGACGTGAAGAGGATCTTCACCAGGAGCGGACATTCGACACCTTGACCCGGCCCGAGGATTTCCTCGGGGAAGGCCCTCGTGAGAGCGCCGAACGTCTCGCCGGTGCTCGTCGGGTTCGCGTCGGCCGTGAACCAGGCCTCGCCGACCTTCACGCCGGGGCGCGGGCTCTCGAACCATGGCGACAGATCGGTCACGCCCCACGGCCGTTCCGCAAACGTCGGGCGCAGGGCGAAGGGGCGTTGCCACGCGTGCATCCCACGATTGTAGCGAGTGCCGCGGCGGACCGTCGGGCAGGGCCCGACGGCTACGTACAGGCGCCGGGCCGCTACATACATCACACCGTTGTCGTATCGCGTTGCATAGAATGCGCCGCATGGACGAGTCGATCGACGCACGCGGGCAGGGTCGTCGCACGCTGATCATCACGGGAGCCGCCGCACTGGCGGCCTGGGCCGGCCGCGCCCCGCTGCTGGCGTTTCGCGACGTGTCCGGCCCGGACCCGTTCACGTTGGGGGTCGCCTCGGGTGACCCCTGGGCCGACAGCGTCGTCCTCTGGACGAAGCTCGCTCCCGTGCCGTTGGCTGCCGACGGCTTCGGCGGCATGCCGGCACGCGATGTCGAGGTGCGCTGGGAACTGGCCACCGACGAGCGGTTCACGAAGCAGGTGCGCCGCGGGCGCGTCACCGCGACGCGCGGTTCGGCGCATGCGGTCCACGTCGAGGCCGGGGGGCTCGCGCCCGGCCGCGAATATTTCTACCGGTTCGAAGCGATGGGCCACCGCTCACGCATCGGGCGCACCCGTACCGCTCCCGCACGCGGCGACCGTTCGGCGGCGACGTTCGGCGTCGTCTCCTGCTCGCGGTACGAGACGGGCTACTTCACCGCGTACAAGCACCTCGCCGAGGAGCGCCCCGATCTGGTGCTGCATCTGGGCGACTACATCTACGAGTACATGGGCAATCCCGCCACCCCCGTCGCCCGGCCGTTCGAACAGGGCGAGATCGTCACGCTGACCGACTACCGCCGACGCTACGCCCTGTACCGGACGGACCCCGATCTCCAGGACCTGCACGCCACGGCCCCGTTCGCGGTCGTGTGGGACGACCATGAAGTGGACAACAACTGGGCGGCGGAGATTCCGGAGGATACCCAGACCCCACAGCAGTTCCTCGCACGCCGCGCCGCCGCATTCCAGGCGCACCACGAAG
>JAEZCY010000187.1 GCA_023429845.1 Acidobacteriota bacterium | reverse complement strand
GGCCTTGCCCGACGCTCGCTGGGTGCCGCAGGCGCCACCGAAAGGTCTACGAAGCCTCGAGCCGAATTCGCGCCAAAGGGAAACGCCGGCGGGGGCCGTGTCGTTACACTACGGCATGCCAACGCTGTCGGCGCTGCTGCGCCGCCTCATCGACGTGCGCCCGGGTGAAGTCGCAGCATTGCTCTGGGCGTCGCTTTTCTACTTCTGCGTCCTCTCGGCGTATTACGTCATCCGGCCGATCCGGGACGCCATGGGAGCGGAGAGCGGCGTCGAGAACCTGCCGTGGCTCTTCACCGGCACCCTCGTGGCGATGGCGCTCGTCAATCCGCCCTACGCCGCCCTCGTCGCGCGCCTGCCGCGGCTCCGGTTCATCAGCGTCACGTACCGGTTCTTCCAGGCCAACCTGCTGATCTTCTTCGTGCTGCTCAGCACGCTCAGCGCCGCGTCACAGGTCTGGGTCGGCAGCGTCTTCTTCGTGTGGACCTCGGTGTTCAACCTGTTCGTCGTGTCGGTCTTCTGGGCCTTCATCGTCGACGTGTTCAGCCGGGAGCAGGGCAAGCGGCTCTTCGGATTCATCGCCGCCGGTGCGACGGTGGGCGCCATGTCCGGGTCGGCGATCACCGCCTTCCTGGTCGAGGGACTCGGCGCCACGCGCCTGCTCCTCGTATCGGTCGTGCTGCTCGAGGTCGCCGTGTACGCGATGCGCCGCCTCTCGCACATCGCCACCTCGCTGCAGACCAGGACGGGTGTGGCGCAGGAGACCGCGCCGATTGGCGGCGGCATGATGGCCGGCTTCTCGCGCACGCTGAGCAGCCCGTACCTGCTCAACGTGAGCCTGTACATGCTGCTCTACACCATCACGTCCACGGTGCTGTACTTCCAGCAGGTCGACATCGCGTCCACGTACTTCGCCGACCGCGCGGCCCGCACCGGCTTCTTCGCGCGGGTGGACCTCGTGGTGAACGCGCTGACGCTCGTCACGCAGGTGTTCCTCACGAGCCGCATCCTGCAGACGCTCGGCGTCGCGCTGACGCTGTCGATCCTCCCCGCCCTGAGCGTGATCGGCTTCGTGTGGCTGGGGGCCACGCCGACGATCATCGCCATCGTCGTGATGCAGGTGATCAGGCGTGCGGGGAACTTCGCCATCGCCCGGCCGACGCGTGAGGTGCTGTTCACGGTGCTCTCGCGCGAGGACAAGTACAAGTCGAAGAGCTTCATCGACACCGTGGTCTACAGGCTCGGCGACCAGGTGGGCGCCTGGTCGTACGCGGCGCTGGTGTGGTTCGGGTTGACGCTGTCTGGCATTGCGTTCGTGGCGGCGCCAATCTCCGCGGTCTGGCTCGCCAACGCGTACTGGCTCGGCCGCCGCCAGGAGCGGCTCGCGCGCGAGGGCGCCGGCGACGCAGCGGCGCCTGTGACGAAATCCACCGCTTACTGATGATGCACGCACGCCGTCCGCGTCCCGGCCAGCGGGACGACGGCGCCAACCAGGAGGATTGCATGACCGATCGGACTGTTCTGTCGCGCCGTGAGGCGCTGAAGCTCGTGAGCGTGGCTGGAACCGGCATCGCGCTCGCGCACTGGACCACGGACCACGCCGTCGAGGCGCAGGGCGCGCAGATCCTGAAGGCGATTCCCAAGTCCGGTGAGAAGGTGCCGGTCATCGGGCTCGGCACCAACACCTATTCCGTGAAGACGGCGGAAGAGATGGCGCCGCTGCGCGAGGTGCTGCGGGCGATGCCCGACGCGGGCGGCACCGTCATCGACACGGCTCCAGGCTACGGACGCTCCGAGGCCGTGCTCGGTGAGCTGATGGCCGACCTCGGCAATCGCGACAAGTTCTTCCTGGCGACGAAGGTCATGGCGCCGAAGGACGACCTCGCCGCCGGCAAGGCGATGCTCGCCGAGTCGTTCACGCGGCTGAAGACCGACCGCTTCGAGCTGATGCAGGTGCACAGCCTCACCGGCACCGACGTGCTGATGCCGACGCTGCTCGAGATGAAGAAGCAGGGGCGCATCAAGTACATCGGGGTGACGACGTCGGACGACCGGCAGTATCCGGAATTGCTGGCACAGATGCGCCGCCATGCCGGCGCGCTCGACTTCATCCAGGTGGACTACTCACTCGACAACCGCGACGCCGAGAAGGAGATCCTGCCGCTCGCGCAGGAACTGAAGCTCGGGGTGCTGACGAATCTCCCCCTTGGCGGCCGCCGCGGCAGCCTGTTCCGGCGGGTGCAGGGCCAGCAGCTGCCCGAGTGGGCGAAGAAGTTCGGCGCGACGAGCTGGTCGCACGTGTTCCTCAAGTACGTCGTCTCCCACCCCGCCGTGACCGCGGCGATTCCCGGAACGACGAAGGTCGAGAACATGAAGGACAACCAGGGCGCCGGCAAGGGCACGTTGCCGACGGCGGCCCAGCGCGCCGAGATCGAGAAGTTCTGGGACGCGCTGCCTGCGCCACCAGCGTAGCGGGGACCGTCGGCCGCCGCCCGACGGCTACGTACGATCGCGAGGGAACGTGCGCCGAGTTGCCCCCGGCGCACGTTCGCACGCTATGAGCCGGCTCGCAGGTCGATCGCGCCGCTGCCCGAACGTGCCGTGATCACCGCGCCGCTGTCGCTCGCGCGTCGCAGTTCGTGCCCCCCTGTCACTCCGCCGGCGAGATCCGATGTCACCCGCCCGGAGCGGCTGCGCAAGTCCAGCCCATACCCACCACGAGCCGGCACGATCGTGATGCGGCTGGACCTCGTCTCCACATGCCAGCCGGCCGTGGGCGCACCACCCACCCGGATGGCGCCGCTGCCCGACGATGCCCGCAGCGCGGATGACGCGCCCTGCACGTCGATCCCGCTCGACCGCGTCTCCACGTCCACGCCGCCGGCGGCGGCCATGTCGATGCTGACATCTCCGCTGCCGCTCCGCACCTGCACGTCTCCGCCAACGTGATCGAGCGCGATCGCGCCACTGCGCCCCTGGACGACGACTCCGGCCGGCGCATCCTGCACCGACACCTCGCCGGAACCGGACGTCACGCGGACGGGCCCGACTCCGCCCGAGACACGGACGGCGCCGGACTCGGTGCGCACGTCGATCCTGGTGCCTGACGGCACCCGTACGCGCCAATGCACGATGACGGCGTGCCGCGTCTGCTGACCATCGGGGTGTCCGAGATGCACGACGTTGTCGCGCACGTCGATCGGCGGCGTGGCGGCGACGGCGCGCGCGCGCGCCGGTGCATCGGCAGGCGCGTTCCACCCGAGCCGGACCACCACGTCTCCATCCACACGCATCGGTCCAGCGCCTACCGTCACGTCCACGCGTCCCCGGGTGGTGTCCACGTCGAGCACTGCGTCGGGACCGACATCGACGGACCTCGACAGAGGAAACGATTGCCCGCGCGCCGGCACCGCGATGCAGACGAGGGTCGCGCACACCACCGCTGTGGCGACGAGATGGCGGCGCGCTGCTGCTGGCGGTATGCCCGCGCCCCGTTCGGCAGACGACGCACCTGGGGACGGCCGGCGAGACGTGGAGGCAATGGTGCAACGGAGCATGGCTCAGTGTGGCACGAGCGTCGTGGGCATCCTTGCGTTACCGTGAAGCGATGACGATCCGACCCGCTGCGCCAGCCGACCTCCCGACGCTCGGCCGTCTCGGCGCCCTGCTGATGCGCGTGCACCATGACTTCGATCGCGCGCGCTTCCTGGCGCCCGGCAGCGATCCTGAGCGCGGGTATGCGTGGTTCCTCGGCACGCAGATGGCAACGCCCGACTGCATCGTGCTCGTGGCCGAGCATGAGGGCGAGGTGATCGGCTACGTCTACGCCGGCGTGGAGCCGCTTTCGTGGAAGGAGTTGCGCGACGAAGCGGGATTCGTGCACGACCTCGTAGTCGATCCCCCGGCACGCGGCAGGGGCGCAGGGACGAGGCTGCTCGAGGCCGCGGTGGACTGGCTGCGGGCGCGAGGCATGCCGCGCGTCGTGCTCTGGACGGCGGCGCAGAACACGGCTGCGCAGCACCTGTTCGCGCGCGCGGCCTTCCGCCGCACGATGGTCGAGATGACGCGGGAGACGTGAGCCCGGTATCCATACGCAGGCGCCCGGGAACCATACGCAGGCGTCGGGCCTCGCCCGGCGCGCGCGGGACCGTCGGGCAAGGCCCGACGGCTTCGTATCGTAGGCATCGCAGGAGCTCGAACATGCGGGGAACATGCGCCATCACGCGCTCGTGATCGTCTGCCTGCTGGTCCTCGTATCAGCCGGCGCCTGCGCGCGCCCGGTACGCATGACCGTCGTGCCGCAGCCGCTCCTCGACTGCCGCACACCGGCGTCCAATGCCGGCGAGGCGCGGCTCACGTGGATCAGACCCGAGAGCGCGAGCGAGCGGCGTGCGCTCGACGAGAAGTGCGCCCAGGTCGGTCCTCCCCTGCTCGTGCGCGGTGCACCCTCGTCGGCCGCCACCGTCACGCACGTCGCCCTCGTCACCTGGAACCTCCACGACGGGCGGGGAGACGTCACCGCGCTGCTCCGCGACCTCCGGGCTGGGTCATACGGCGCACCGGCGCCGGATGCGGTCGTGTTCCTGTTGCAGGAGTACGTGCGCCCCACACCAGGGGACGGTGCACCCGGCGGCACGACCCTCCCGCTGCCAGGGTGGCACCTCGCGTACGTACCGGCGAGGCCGACGACGCTGCGCGACGGCGACGCGACAACCAAGGCCGATCGGGGTACCGCCATCCTCTCCTCGCTTCCGCTCGACGAGCTCGAGGCCATCGAACTGCCGCTGGAACGTCAGCGACGGGTGGCGCTGGCAGCCACGGTGCGGGGCGTCACGACGACCGGACGCCGCTGGCGCGCGAGGGTCGTCAGCGCGCACCTGGAGAACCGCCCCGGAGCCGGCAGGCTGTGGGTGCGGGCCGGCGCGGCGCGCACGCGGCAGGCGGAAGCCCTGCTCGATGCGCTCGACCTCGAACCTGGCGACGACACGCCGCCCCGCGCCGACGCGCTCATCCTGGGCGCGGACCTGAACACCTGGCTGGGGCGCCATGAGCGCGCATGGCGACTGCTGCGGGACGCCTTCCCGACCTGGTCCCACGAGGACGTGCGTCCCACGATCGGCTTCCGTTTGAGGGTCGACCACCTGTTCGCCCGCCTGCCCGAGGGCACGCGTGCCATCCACCGGCGGGTGGACGCGCGGTACGGTTCCGATCACCATCCGGTCGTGGCGGCGATAGACTTTGGCGCGAACCCACACGAGCGCGCCGCACCCGAGGGGCGGCCGCCCATTCCGATGGAGCCGTGACGTGCGAAGCCCACGTATGTGCGCCCTGGTACTCGGGGCATCCCTTGCAGCGACCGCAGGACTGGCGGGTGCGCAGCCCCCGCAGGCGGCGCCGCCGCCCGTCTCGCCGGAAGTCCACGACGATGGACGCGTCACATTTCGCTTCCGCGCACCCAACGCCAAGGAGGTCGCGGTGGCGCGAGCCGGCGCCGAACGCCTGCCGATGACGCGCGATGCGCAGGGCGTGTGGACGGCAACGACGGCAGCGCTGCCGCCCGACATCCACCAGTACACGTTCAATGTCGATGGCCTGTCGGCGCTCGATCCGCTGAATACCTGGGTGGCGCCCAACCTCCTCAACATGTCGAACATGGTGCGCGTGCCCGGGCCCGACTCGGGGGACGCCCGCGTCCCGTGGGACGTCGCCGACGTGCCGCGAGGTCGTCTGCATCGGCATTTCTACAAGTCTGCCGTGGTGGGCGACCACCGCGACTACTACGTGTACACGCCACCGGGATACGATCCGGCGCGCGCGGAGCGGTACCCGGCCTTCTATCTGCTCCACGGGTTCAGCGACGACGCGAGCGGCTGGACGTCGGTCGGCCAGGCGCACGTGATCATGGACAACCTGATCGCGCAGCAGAAGGTCGTGCCGATGGTCGTGGTGATGACGCTGGGCTACGGCGCGCCCGAGATCGTGACGCGCGGCCCGCGTGCGCCGCAGCTGCGGCAGAAGAACATGGACGGCTATCGAGACGCGCTCTTCGCCGAGGTGATCCCGGCAATCGAGCGCGACTACCACGTGGATTCCCGACGCGAGCGTCGAGCCATCGCTGGCTTGTCGATGGGGGGCGCCGAGAGCCTCTACGTGGGCCTCAATGCCATAGACAGGTTCGCCTGGGTGGGCGCGTTCAGCTCCGGTGGTCTCGGGCCGGCCACCGAGTTCGCGCAGGTCTTTCCGAAACTGACCGCAGCCGAAGGGAAGCGCCTCGAACTGCTGTACATCTCGTGTGGGACCGAAGACGGGCTCATCGAGGCGCACCGACAGATGCGCGCATTCCTGAAGGAACGCGGCATCGACCACGAAGGCGTGGAGATGCCGGGCGCGCACACCTGGACTGTCTGGCGGCGCAACCTCGCCACGTTCGCGCCGAAGCTGTTTCGATAGCTCTCGACATCGCAGGCCGGCTGCCTCAGCCGGCCTGCCCGTCTCCACCGAGCTCGTTGTTGCGTCGCGCGGCGTCATTCGGCAGCAGAGGCGTGAGCCAGCCGAAGCCGATCTCGCCCGCGCTGCGGCGCACGTGACCGTCGGACGACCGAGACGGTCCGGGCAGCAGCATGCTGACGATTGCCGCCTTCACCGCGGCGGCAACCCCGGGCGCCAGCGTGTCGGCGATCTCGAGGAGTCGGAATTGATAGGCCGGCGTGACGTGCGCTTGCCCCGCCACGCACGCGGATACGAGTCGCCGCGCCGCACGCTCACCCGACATGGAGGTGAATGGCGTCACGATGCCGGCGCCGAACCACTTCGCCTCGGGCTCGTGCTGCCCGCGGATCAGGATCTTCACGTGGGACCCGGTCCGCATGAGCCCCGGGGTGGCCGTGGTCACGAGGATGCCGTCCTTGCGCAACTCCGCGGTCAGCGTCTCCGACAGCCCGACGAGCGCGAACTTGCCGGCCGCGTATGCGGCCAGGTGCGGCACGGCCACTCGACCGCCGAACGACGAGATGTTGAGGATCCGCGCGCCTCCCGGTGCCGCGCGCAGGTGCGGCAGGGCCTCTCGCGTGAGGTGCAGCGGGCCCCAGAAATGGGTGTCGAGCGATTCCTCGAAGTCGCTGACCTGCGCGTCCTCGAAAGGAGCGGCCTGGATGACGCCGGCATTGTTGACGAGCACGTCCAACTGCCCTGTTCGATCGATCACGAGCCGCACGAGATGGGCGACGGCCTGCGGGCCGCGCACGTCCGCGCACTCGGCAAGCACGTCGTAGCCGGCGCCGCGCAGTTCGGCCTCCGCGCGGGCGACGTCGGCGGCGGTGCGCGACACGATGAACAGGCGCGCTCCACGGCGGCCGAACTCCCGGGCGAGCAACAGGCCGAGCCCCCGCGCGCCGCCCGTGATGAGTACGGTGCGGCCTCGCAGGTCGTAGCGCGGCCGCCGGCTGCCCAGCCACGCGGCAGCGCCGATGGTGGCGAGACCTCCAACCGTCATGAGCGCCGTGCGCGTGTCTGCTGGCCGCCGGATTCGGTGCGCGCGGGGAGTAGTCATGCGTCGATCGGAAGCAAGACGAGAGCCGCTTTCGAGCTCGGGTCCGTCGGGCGAGGCCCGACGGCTACGGACCTCCTCGGGTACGTAGCCGTCGCCGCTTCGGCGACGGG
>JAEZCY010000177.1 GCA_023429845.1 Acidobacteriota bacterium | reverse complement strand
CGTCGGGCCTTGCCCGACGGACACCTCCGGGTAGATCCGATCGAGCCAGTCCCACGCGTCCCAGTACGGCACGTCCACGGCGTACAGCGCCACGAGCAGCGTCACCACCGCGGCCGGGACGAAGAGTGCCGCGCGCAACCACCGCGGATCGCCGTCCGAAGGCGGCCGCGGCGTCATGACGAGGCGGCGGGTCGCGGGGGCAGCCCGATGATCGCCCGCGCCTGATCGGGCGTCGCCGGTTCGCGTCCGGCGGCACGGCCGAGGGTGACCAGGCGCTGCACCAGCGCGACATTCGATGCTGGTTGCGCCTTCGCGGCGTCCATGAAGAGGCTGTCCTCGAGCCCGACGCGGACGTGACCGCCCATGGTGATCGCCAGCGCGTTCACGGAGAACTGGAAGCGGCCGATGCCGGCGCCTGCCCATGTGGCGCCTTCGGGCAGGCTTTGCGCCATCAACGCCAGGTTGAAGGGCGTGGCCGCGAGCGTGCCGCGCGACCCGAGCAGCACGTTCACGTAGAACGGCGGCCGGAGCACCCGTCGTGCCACAAGGTGGCGCGCGAAGTCGAGCATGCCCAGGTCGAAGACTTCGAGTTCGGGGACGATGCCGCGCTCCTGCATGCGCGCCGCGAGGGCTTCGATCATCGCCGGCTCGTTCACCGACGCCTGCGTCGGGAAGTTCATCGACCCGAGGGTCAGCGAGGCCATGTCAGGCTTCTCGCTCCCGTCGAGATCGAGCACCGCCGACCGCTGTTCGAAGGCGCCGAACGTGCGTCCGCTGGTGGACACACAGATGACGAGGTCGGGCGCCAGCCGGCGCACGTCGGCGATGACGCGGCGGTAGGCCTCCGGCTGCCATGTCGGCGCCCCGTCCGGTCCGCGCGCGTGCAGATGGACGATCGACGCGCCGATTGCGCGACAGGCAGCTGCGTCCCTGGCGATAGCCTCGGGTGTGATGGGCAGCGAGGCGTTGTCGCGCAGCGTCGGCACCATGCCGGTCGGCGCGAGGTTGACGATCAGCGGCGCCACGGTCAGCGTCCCTCGATGCCTTCCCGCGTGACCCGCGCCGGCACGCCCATCACCTGTACATGGGCGGCGACCGCCCGGGTCACGAGGGCGCCGGCGCCGACCAGACTGTGGTGGCCAATCGTCAGCTTGTCGAGCACGATGGCACCGATGCCGACGTACGTGGCGGCGCCGACATCGCAGCAGCCACCGATGTTCACCCCCGGGCCGAGGGTCGCGTACTCGCCGATCGTCGTGTGATGGCCGACCAGGGCGCCGCGGTTCACGATGGCATGACGACCGATGCGCGCATGGGCGCCGATGACGACGCCGGCGCTGACGATCGCGCCCTCCTCGATCTGCGCGGTGCGCGACACCCGCGCGCTCGGATGCACGATCGTCGTGAAGCGGATGCCCCGGTCCGCCGCCTCCTCGACGAAGCGGCTGCGGTGCGTCGTGCTCAGGGCGCACACGGCGACGTGCGACGCAGCCAGGTCGTGGAGCGCGTCGATCCAGCGGACGGGAAGGCCTTCGAGCGGCACGCCGACGCGGTCGCGGTCCATGTTCTCGATGAAGCCTTCCACCTCGATGTCGGCAATGTCGGAGGCGAGGTCGGCGGCCTCCACGGCGAACGTACGCGTGCCGAGAATCAGGAGCCTGCGTCGCGTGCTCACGATACCAATGCCGCCTGGAACTGGCTCACTGCGTCGAGGACGAGGTCCAGGTCCGCGTCGAGCAGTTCGGGATGGAGCGGCAGGCTGAGGATCTCGGTGAATACCTGTTCCGTCGCCGGCAGCGGTGTGCGGAACGCGGCGAAGGCCGGCTGGAGGTGGTTGGGGATGTACTCCACCGACGTGCCGATCCCGCGCTCACGCAACCAGGACATCAGGTCGTCGCGCCGCCCATCGTGGACGCGCACCGTGTAGGTGAAGGGGCAGACGTCCGGGTCCGGTCGGGTCACGGGTGTGAGTGACCCGAGCGACGCCAGCGCATCGTCATAGCGCGAGACGATGGCCTGCCGCCGCGCCAGCAACTGCGGGAACCGCGACAACTGGGTGAGGCCGATGGCGGCGTTCATGTCCGGCAGGTGAGCCCGCCAGCCATGGCTCTCGACCGTGTACGACCAGCCGGCCGCGCCCGTGTGACGGCTCCAGCCGTCCGCCGAGATGCCCAGGTTGCGAGATGCACGCAGCCGCTGCGCCACCGTGTCGCACCCGGTGGCGACGGCGCCGCCCTCGCCGCACGTGATGTTCTTGATCGGGTCGAAGCTGTAGCAGCCTGCCACACCCACGGTGCCCAGCGCGCGTCCCTGGCGGCGGGAACCGAACGCGTGGGCGGCGTCTTCCACGATGGCGAGCGCGTGCTCCGCGGCGAAACACTCCAGTCGTGCGATGTCGCAACTCGCACCGCCGAAGTGCACGGGCATGATGGCGCCGACGATGATGCCGTCCTGCCCGGCGCGATGCAGGCGGACCGCGCAGTCGTCCAGGTCGAGTTGCAACGTCTCGGCGACGACGTCGCAGAACACCGGCGTCAGGCGCGCCGCGACGATGGCCTGCACGGAGGCGACGAACGTGAGCGATGGCACCAGCACCCCGGTGCCCGCTGGAAGATCGAGTGCCTCGAGCGCGAGATGGAGCGCGGCGGTGCCGCTGCCGACGGCGACGACATGCGCGGCGCCCAGGTAGGCGCGCAGCGCCTCTTCGAATGCACGCGTCTCTTCGCCGGGCCCGAGCCAACGGCTCTCGAACACCCGGCCGACGGCCGCGAGTTCCTGTTCGCCGATCGCAGGCCTGTGGGTGGGGATGAAGCGGATCATCAACGCATGCGCGTGGCGCGTGCCCTGCATGACAGTGCGGCGCGGGCCGCTGGAAACGGCAGATGCGGCCAAACTCTGCCTCGCTGGGACGCGCGCATTGTAGCATCGTGCCCGGAGACTCACAGACCCATGCGCATCACCGAGATCGAAACGTTCCTCGTCGGCACCGAGTGGCGCAACTTCACCATCTGCCGTGTGCACACGGATGCCGGGCTGACGGGCCTCGGCGAATCCCGTATTCCCAATCATCCGCACGCGCTCGAAGCCTATGCCCGCGCCGCGGCCCGCCATGTCGTCGGACGCGACCCGTTCGACATCGAGTCGCTCGTGCTGCGCATGCGGCGCGACGACTACTCGCGCGCCGGCGAGATCATGAGTTCGGGCATCGCCCTCTTCGAGATGGCCTGCTGGGACATCGTCGGCAAGGCGCTGCATCAGCCGGTCTATCGGCTGCTTGGCGGCAAGGTGCGCGACCGCATCCGCGCGTACGCCAACGGCTGGTATCGCGTCGAGCGCACGCCGCAGCAGTTCCACGCGGCCGCGTCAGCCGTGGTGGCCAGGGGGTATACCGCGCTCAAGTTCGACCCGTTCGGGCCGGGCTACTACGAGCTCGACGCAGCGGAGCGTCGCCGCGTGGTGTCGCTCGTGGAAGCCGTGCGCGACGCGATTGGCCCCGACGTGGAGATCCTGCTCGAGATGCACGGCCGCTTTTCGCCGGTGCAGGCCGTACAGATCGCCAAGCTGCTCGAGCCGTTCGGGTTGGGGTGGATCGAGGAGCCGGTGCCGCCCGAGAATCTCGCCGCGCTGCGAAGCGTGCGCGAGCAACTGCCCGGCATGACGATCGCGACGGGGGAGCGCATCCACGCGCGGCACGAGTTCCGCGAGCTCTTCGAACTGCGGGCGGCCGACGTGATCCAGTTCGACATCACGCACATCGGCGGGCTGCTCGAGAGCAAGAAGCTCGCGGCGCAGGCCGACGTCCACTACGTCACGGTGGCGCCCCACAACGTGGGCGGGCAGATCTCGACGGCCGCCAACCTGCACCTCGCGGCGTGCACGACGAACTTCCGCATCCAGGAATACTTCAACGACTTCGCGGACCCGTGGGTCAAGGACACCGCCCCGGGCGTGCCGGCCGTCGTGGACGGCTACTTTGCGTTGCCGACGGCGCCGGGTCTCGGCGTGGAGCTCGACGAGGCGGTCTGCGCGGCGCACCCGTGCGGCACCACGCACTTCAACCTGTTCACCGAGGGGTGGGAAAAGCGGGAGGGCGTCCGCGGCTGAGGCGCTCAGGGACGCCAGTGCGCGGACTGGCCGCGGGCGATTGTGAGTGTCTGCCACCCTTCGCCCGCGTGCCATTTCGCCAGCCAGACGATCTGGCCGACGTGAGCCGCGGTATGCGTCAGCGAGCGGAGCGCCGCACCTGGCAGCGACACCGATTGGCCGCGGATGACGACCATCCGATCGAGGTCGTCAGGCCGCAGTGCCGCGAGCGAGGCATCCACCACCTCGAATCCGCGCGTCCACGCGGCCATGAGCGAGGCGCGGGTATCGCCCGCGCGCACCTCGAACTCTCCGTCCCTGTCGCGGTCGGGCTTCTCGCCGTCGGTCGTGAGTACGTCGGTCCACCGCGAGCGCAGGTTGCCGCCCACGTGCTTGACCATGACGGCGAGGCTGTTGGATTCGGGGCCAGGCACGCTGAAGAACCGCTGGTCGTCCACCTGGCCGAGCGCACGCTCGGCTGTGGCGCGCAGCTTGCCGTACTCGACCCGGACCTGTTCGACCCACCCCGCGCCGCTGTCCATCTGTCGCTCCTACAGCCCGAACATCCCGTACACGATCCAGTTCTTCATCGCGTCCTTGTAGGGCGCGACGAGCGTCCTGTTGACGGCGGGTATGCCGGTCCCCGGCGTGTCGTCCGGCGTGGACAGGTCGGCCGCCTCGGTGGAGGCCGACTCGAGGGCACCCGTGATGTCGCTGGCCGTACGGGTCGCCATGTCCTGCAAGGCGCCGAGGTCGCCGCCCTGCACCTTGTCCGCGATCTCACGGAAGTCGATGCCCGTCATCTCCACGCCCGCAGCCTCGTAGACGCGGGTCTTCACCCAGCCGTACTCGTCAAGGGAGAACTGCTGTGCGTTCAGCGCCTCCACCTGCGCGCGCTTGGCCTCGGCGACGAAGCCGAACACGTCCTGGTAGGCGCCGACGAGCTCGCCGAGGCTGCGCGATTCGCTGCCTGCGTCGCTCATCGCCTTGTACTTGGCCTGGAGTTCGGCCGCGCGCGCCCCGAGCCGCTGATGGATGCGCTCCTGGACCGTGGCGAACCGCTTGACCTGCGCTTCGTTCAGTGTGCCGTCCGCAGGAGGCGTGAACGACGCCGTGTTGGCGACCGCGGCGTCGAGCTCGGAGACCTCGCCGAGCTGGGTCATCGACGCGACGAACGTCCGCGCGGGCTTGTAGACGAAGTAGTACATGCCGGCGGCTCCCGCCACGGCCAGGAGCAGGACGACCAGTCCACAGCCCAACACGATCTTCTTCACGCAGCGAACTCCTTGTAGGCTTGAGGCAATCGTGCCTCGTTTCCCTTCCTCAACGATATCCAGACCGTCCCGGAACAACGGCCGCCCGGGCCTCACGCGACGGGAAAGCCTGACGCTGCTGGCCGGCGCTCCGTTGCTCCTGACGGGCGGCGCCCACATTGTCGCTCAGCGCTCGCTGTTCGACGGCCGGACCCTGGGGGCCTGGAAGCCCGTGAATTTCGGCGGCGAAGGCGACGTCTCCGTCGTGGACGGCGCCATTCGGCTCGAGCGCGGCAACGACCTCACCGGCGTCGTGTGGACCGGCGACGTGCCGGGTTCGAACTTCCGCATCACGATGGAAGCGCGCCGCATCGACGGGACCGACTTCTTCTGCACGGTCACCGTGCCCGTGGCTGGCAGCTACTGCTCGTTCGTGGTGGGCGGCTGGGGGGGCAACGTCGTCGGCTTCTCCAGTCTCGACGGCCTGGATGCCTCGGAGAACGAGACCAGCCGGGGCATGCGGCTCGAGGACGAGCGCTGGTACCGCGTCGGCGTGGACGTCACGCCCACGCACATGAAGGGGCTCGTCGATGGCGAGGTGGTCGCCGAGGCTGCCCTGGCGGGCCGGGACGTGGATGTGCGCGTCGAGATGCTGCCGTGCCGTCCGCTGGGCATCGCGAGCTGGCGCACGATCAGCGAGATCCGGGAGATCACGCTGGAGGAACGCGGCTGACGCCAAGAGTGGGCGCGGGCCTGCTGAACGGCGCTAGCCGCCGCGCGTGTGCATCTCGAGGTGCGGCGCCCGCCGCAAGTCCTCGGCGCGGATGAACGCGGTGCGTGCCGGAGCGGTGAGGCGCGCCTCGGCGCCGCGGTCCGTGCGCTGCTGCCACGCGCCTGCGACGAGCGCCGAGAGCTCGTCGTCGCTCGCCCCGCTTCGCAGCGGCGTGCGGATGTCGAGTCCTCTCGTCGCGTAGAGACAGAAGAACAGGTGTCCGTCGGCGGTCAGGCGGATGCGGTCGCATGTCTGGCAGAACGGCGTCGTCGTGGAGGCGATGATGCCGAAGACCTGTCCGCTCGCGAGCCGGAAGCGTTGTGCCGGCGCCGGGCCGTCGGCCGGCAGCGCCTGGACGTCGCCGAAAGCCGCAGTCACCCGCGACAGGATCTCGGCTCGCGACACCACGCGGTCGGCGTCCCAGTGCGTGGCGCCGCCAACGTCCATGTACTCGATGAAGCGGAGCTCCGCCCGGCGCGCGCCCGCGAACGCGAGGAGCGCCTCGATCTCGTCGTCGTTGGTATTGCGCAGCAGCACCGTGTCGATCTTGACGGGCCCGAATGCGGCGGTCGCCGACTCGATGCCCGCCAGGACGTCCGGCAGATGGTCACGGCGCGTCAGTGCCTCGAACCGGTCGCGTCGCAGGGTGTCGAGGCTGACGGTGATGCGACGGAGCCCCGACGCTCGCAGCCGCTCAGCCGCGGGCGCGAGCAGCACGCCGTTGGTGGTCATCGCCAGGTCGTCGATGCCCTCGAGCGCGGCCAGGCGGGCCGTGAGTTCCGTGAGCTGCGCGCGCAGGAGGGGTTCGCCGCCGGTGAGGCGCACGTGCCGGACCCCAAGCCCGGTGAACAGCCGCGTGATCCGCGTCAGTTCCTCGAACGTCAGCAGCGTGGCACGCGGCAGCCACACGTAGTCCGGTTCCGGCATGCAGTACGCACAGCGGAGGTTGCAGCGGTCGGTGACCGAAATGCGGAGGTGGCCCAGGGGTCGTTGCCACCGGTCGAGGATCACCGAAGGATTATCCCCTAAACGCCGAACGTCGAACGTCGAACGCCGAACGTTCGGAACGCCGGCCTTGCCCGACGGGCAGCGACGCGGGGGCGAGCCCATGCGCTATCGTGCGAGGCGATGAGCACGGCCGGTCTGGCACGATTCGGGACGGGTGCGGCGCAGGACGGCTGGAGCGGGTGGCTGGATCGTCCCCTCCGGATCGAACTGGCGAGGCGCATCGACGACGTTGCGGCCGTGGTCGCGTGGGCCGAGGCGGAGGCGCTCCAGGGCCGATGGGCCGTCCTGCTCCTGCCGTACGAGGCGGCTCCTGCGTTCGACACCGCGCTGTCGGTGCGGCCGTCGGCGGGCGCGCTGCCACTGGCCTGGGCGGCGTCGTATGCCGCCATGCGGCCGGTGACGACAACGGCGGGAGTGCCCGGCACCCGGGCGGCAGGACACACGCTCGCGTGGCGGCCGGGGATCGACAAGCTTCGTTTCGATCGCGACCTCGATCGCATCCTCGCGCACATCACCGCCGGCGACACCTACCAGGTGAACTACACATTTCCCCTGACGGCGCCCTTCGCTGCGAGTCCTTGGGATTGGTTCGAGGCCGCGGCGGCCCAGGCGCGCGTTCCCTATGCCGCGTACATCGACACCGGCGACGCCGTGGTGATGAGCCTTTCGCCGGAACTCTTCGTCGAGCGGCGCGGCACCCGCCTCAGGACCAGGCCGATGAAGGGAACGGTCCGTCGAGGCCGGTGGCTGGCGGAGGATCACCAGCTCTCGCGAGCGCTCGTGGAGAGCGACAAGGCACGCGCCGAGAACGTGATGATCGTGGACCTGCTGCGCAACGACCTCGGGCGCGTTGCCGTGACCGGGTCGGTGGTGGTTCGCGACCTGTGCCGCCTCGAACGCTATCCGACGGTGTGGCAGCTCACGTCCACGGTGGATGCGACGACACCGGAAGGCACGTCGCTGCTCGACGTGCTGCGCGCCACCTTTCCGTGCGGCTCGGTTACCGGTGCGCCGAAGGTGCGGACGATGGAGATCATCGCGGGACTCGAGGCGGCGCCGCGCGGCATCTACACGGGAGCGATCTGCCTGCTGCGACCGGGCGGTGATTTCGTGTCGAGCGTGCCCATCCGCACGGCCGTCCTCGAACGCGCGAAGGCAGCGGCGACGTTCAGCGTCGGCGCCGGCATCACCGCGGACTCCGTTGCCGACGACGAGTGGGCGGAGTGTCTCGCCAAGTCCCGCGTGGTCCGGCCGCCAGCCGTGCCCGATGACGCAGAGCTCTTCGAAACGCTGCGGCTGGAGCACGGCGTTCCGTGCCGAAGAGCGGCGCACACCAGGCGGCTTCTCGACTCGGCGACGTTGTTCGGCTGGCCTGTGGACGCGAGCGAAGTCGACAAGGCCGTCGAGGCAGCGGCAGCGAGACACGGCCGAGGTGTATGGCGCATGCGCGTGTTCCTCGCGCACGACGGCCGGGTGCGGGTGGAGGCCGTGCCGTTCGAGCCGACCACGCACACGTGGCGCGTCGTCGTGGCGCCGGGGCCAATCGACCCGCGCAGCCCTCTCATCTTCAACAAGACGACGCGACGGGACGTCTACGACGCGGCACGCCGCGACGTGCCGGGCGTTGACGACGTCCTGCTCTGGAATCCGCGACGCGAGCTCACCGAGAGCACCGTCGGCAACGTCGTCGTCGAGTTGGACGGCGTCCGGGTGACGCCGCCCGTGGACTGTGGTCTGCTGCCCGGCGTGTTCAGGCAGGAGCTGCTGGACCGCGGCGAGGTGGAGGAGCGGATCGTGCCGCTGGCGGCGCTCCGCTCGCACCCGCGCCTGTGGATCGTCAACAGCCTGCGCGGCTGGATCGAGGTTGCGCTGACGCTTCCCGCCGGGCAAGGCCCGGCGGCTACATACGCCGGCGGAGGCCCCGAGACGTAGCGTCGGGCCTTGCCCGACGCGATGGGCGCCTGCCCGCCGCACATCGCGCTTGACTATCTACTAAATACTTAGTAGATCGTACTTCATGGCTCCCGCTCCACCGCTCACGCCGCAGGAACTCGCCATCATGAAGGTGGTCTGGCGCCTCGGTTCGGCCACCGTTCGCGAGGTCCACGACGTGCTCCGCCGCGAGCGCCGTGACGACCTCGCCTACACGACCGTGCTGACGATGATGCGCATCCTCGAGCAGAAGGGGATCCTCGGCAAGGCCGTCGACGGCGAGTCGCGAGCGCACCGGTACACCCCCGTGCGGACGCAGCGGCAGATGATGCGCCTCATGGTGCGCGAGTTCGTGGACAGGGTGTTCGACGGCGCCGCGGATTCGCTCGTGGCGCACCTGGTGTCCGATCGCAAGCTCTCCGCCCGCGATCGGGAGGAGATCCGGAAGCTGCTCGACAAGGAGGACTGATGTCGCCGTACGCCTTCGTCGCCACCTGGATCGTCCATGGCACCGTCCTCGGGCTCTGCGTTTTGCTGCTGCCGCGGCTGTTTCGCATCACCGACTCGCGACAGCTCATGTGGTGGTGGGGCGCCAACGTCGTCGCGGTCGTGCTCGCGCCACTCTTCCCCCTGCTGCTCCCGGTAACCGGTAGCAGGCTGGCGCCCCTGACCACGTTCGTCGAGAGCGCCACCATCGCCGTCGTCTCTGCATCGCCGACCGCGTCCGGGCCGTCAGCCTCGATGGTGCTCGCATCGGGGTGGGCTCTCGGCGCTGCGGCTCGCATCGCGTGGCTCGTCGTCGGCCATCGACGCCTGATGCGCCGGTTGGCTGGTGCGTCGTTCGTGGACGACGATCCGGCGCTTGCCCGCGCTCGGAGCCTGGTTCCCGGGCGCGGCAGGGGATTCCCGTTCGGGCCCGTCCCCGTGGACGTGCTTACTGCGTCCTCGGCCTCGCCGTGCGCCTTCGGCTGGCGGCGCGTGCGAGTACTGGTGCCGCACGCGCTGCGTGAACAGCCCGAACCGCAGCGGGTCGCCGTCTACCTCCACGAGCTGCTGCACGTGGCGCGCGGCGATGTCCACCACGCCTGGGCCGACGAGGTCCTGCGAATCGCGTTCTGGTGGCAGCCGGCCGTGTGGTGGCTGCTGGCGCAGTTGCGATTGGCGCGCGAGCACGAAGTGGATCGGGAAGTCGTCGCGCGCATCGGTGGCGCGCGCGCGTACGTGGAAGCACTGGTGTGGTGCAGCACGCTCCGGCCCGTGCTGTCGTCCGGACTTCACGCCGGAGGTCCGCGTCACGCGCTCGTGCGGCGCGTGGCCGTCATCTGCAGGGGAGGAGACGAGATGTCACGTACACGTCGATGGACAACGAACGCAGGGATGATCGCCGTTGGCGGTGCCGTGGCCGCCGCACTGGGCCTTGTCGCGCCCATCCGCGCCACGACGATCGGATCACAGCACAGCGCCTCTGAAGTGTCGGAGGCCGGTCCGCTCGAACGGCGCGCCGTGTTGCCGTCGCTCGACGCACCGGCTCCCCGGCGTGTCGTGAACGTCGAGCCGGTGTATGGCCCGTCGCCGTTCGGGTTCCGGTTCCGCGTGCACCTCGTGGTGGACCACACCGGTGCGGTCGCCGAAGCGCGCATCCCCGACGTCGTGCCCGCGAACGTGCCGGCGGGAGAGCTGCGCATCGCCTGGGGAATCGCGCGGGCTGCTGTGCTCGACGCCGTGCGACAGTGGCAGTTCGACGCGCCTGCCAGCGCGCCGATGCTGCTGCTGACCGACGTCGTCGTAGGCCCTGCTGACGCGGCGGCGGGACCCGAACGCACGGAGCGTTCGCGCGAGGCCGTCGCGAGTGCCGCGCGTCAGCCGCTGCGCGTCGGCGGCACCATCGGACCGCCGAAGAAGATCGTCGACGTCGCCCCTGTATACCCGGACGCGGCCAAGGACGCCGGCGTCTCGGGTGTCGTCATCATCGAGGCCACAGTCGATACAGAAGGTCGCGTGCAGGACGCGCGCGTCCTCCGGAGCATCCCGCTGCTCGACAACGCGGCGCTCGACGCCGTGACGCAGTGGCGCTACACGCCGACCTGGCTCAATGGCGAGCCCGTGCCGGTGACGATGACGATGACCATCAACTTCACGCTGCAGTGAACGTGGTTCATCCGGGCGTCGGGCCTGTCCCGACGTCCTTCCGTCCGTGGCGCACACTCGTCGTCGTGGCCATCGTCGCGACGCTGCAGTCGGCGTGCGTGCGAGCCCGGTCGGGCGGCGGTCCGGACGTCGTCGCGACGCGGCTGGCGGCTGCGGACGCTGACGCGTCGGCAGGGTGTTACCGATGTCTCGCGTCCGCGCTCGAGGGGTACGATGCCGTGCTCCGCGAGCGCACCGCGCGGCCGGTGCGTCGCGAGGAGCGCGCGCGGGTCGATCGTGACGTGGCGCAGCGCGCCTATCGGGTCGCCGTACAGCTCGCGATCCGCGAACGGCTGATCGGCCTGTGGCCTGGCGAGTACCAGGACGCGCCGACCGCTTACCGGTCGAGTGCGGCACCGGCAGACGTCGCGGCCGCGGAGGACGTGCTCAGCGCGCTCCCGTGGCGGCGCGGCACGGTGGGGCTCGGGTCCGGCATGTCCGTGGGCCGCGAGGATCTGCCTCGCCTGCGCAGCCGCTACACCGCGCTCGAACCGCTCGCCGCGACCGACCCATGGGCGGCGACGCTGTTGCTGGCGCTGGTCGGCACCTCTCCCTTCATTGCCATGGACGACGGGCAGCGGATGCCTCCGGCGGGGATTGCGGTCCTGCAGCCGGAGCTGTGGCAGGCGCGCCATCCGGCCGACCTGTCTCTCGCGTTCACGCGGCTCACGCTGCTGCGCTCGTCGATCGACGACGTCACGGCATTCCGCGACGCGCAGCCGGCGTTCGTCGAGATGGCCGCCATTGTCGGCGAGGCGGAACTGGCGCGGGGTCGGCTCGTGTCGGCGGAAGACGCCCTGGCGGCAGCGCTGGTGCACTTGCCCGGACTCGTGCCGGCGCTCACGCTGCGAGGCGACATCCGGCAGCGGATGGAAGACTTCGACGCCGCCGTCGGCTTCTACGACGCCGTGCTGGCGCGTGCGCCCGAGCACCGCGAAGCACTCCTCGGCCGCCTGAAATGTCTCGGCTTCCTGGGACGCCACGCGGAGGCGCTTGCCGACGCCGACCGGATGCTCGCGCTCGGCGCGTGGTATCTCGGGGAAGCGCACTACTGGAAGGCGTGGAACCTGTTCAACCTGCGTCGCATCGACGAGGCGCGTGCCTCGGTGGACGACGCGCGGCGGCTGCTCGTGAACGCCGACGTGCACTATCTCGGTGGTGTCATCGCCTTCCGCCAGGAGCGCCCGGACGACGCCCTGCGCGACTTCGACGCAGCTGTGGACCTCGAGGAGCGGCATTGCGAAGCGCATTTCGATCGCGCGGCCCTGTACCTGGTGCGACAGGTGTGGGACAAGGCCGCCCGCGGCTTCGACCAGGCCTACGACTGCCACGCGGCGCGAACGGCGACGTTCGAGCAGCGTATTGCCGACGCACGCGACGCGCGTCTGCCTGACGCCGCACGTGCTGCGCTGGTGGCGCGGCGTGAGGTGGCGCTGCGCGAGCACCAGCACCAGCGAGCGTGGGCTCGTTACAACGCGGCGGTGGCGCATGCCAACGTCGGCAACGAGGCGTTCGTCACGGCGCGCATCGACGAGGCGTTGGCGCTCGGCGGCCCGGCAGCGGATGCGGCGCGCGACCTGCTGGCGCAGTTGCGGCGACGCTGAGATACGACGTTGATTACGTAGGCGTCGGGCCTTGCCCGCCCCGCTGCCCGCCGGGCAGGGCCCCGCGGCGACGGA
>JAEZCY010000175.1 GCA_023429845.1 Acidobacteriota bacterium | reverse complement strand
CGGCTGCTCCGCTCGGGCAGGCGCGGCGGTTGAGCGGTCGAGTGACTCGGCCGGGCCGTCGGGCGCCGGCGGCGGGGCCGGGTCCACCGGCGTCAGCGCTGCCTCGGTGCCCGTCTCCGGAGCCGCGTGCTCGACCTGCGGGTCGGCGGGCGCCGCAGTGTCCTCACGCCCGTTCGAGGTGCACGCCACGCTCAGCAGCAGGAGCAGCGCGGGAACGGCCAGGCGGGTGTGTCCTCTTCTCATGGATGTCGTCCTTTCCGGAGCACGCCGCGGTGCGTGCTGCTGCGAAGGTTGCAAAGCACGGACCGTCGGGCAAGGCCCGACGGCTACGAACCTCGGCTGCGCGTCGGGCACAGCCCGGCGACGATGTCGCAAACCGCTCGGCGTCAATTGCGTCGGATTACGAGCAGGCGCAGTTCCGTCATGTCCTCGATGGCGTACCGCGGGCCTTCGCGCCCGAGGCCGGAGTCCTTCACGCCGCCGTACGGCATGTGGTCGATCCTGTACGTCGGCACATCGTTGATGAGCACGCCGCCCACGTCAAGGCGCTCGAACGCCGTCAGCGCCGCCTCGATGGCGCTCGTGAACAGGCCCGCCTGCAGGCCGAACGCGGATTGGTTCACCGCGGTCAACGCCTCGTCCAGGTTGCGCACCCGTTCGACGATGACGACGGGTCCGAAGGCTTCTTCGGCGCAGATCTTCGCGTCGGCCGGCACGCTGGTCAGCACGGTCGGCGAAAAGATCCTGTCGGACGCTCGGGTGCCGCCACAGAGGACCTGGGCACCGCGGTCCACCGCTTCCTGCGTCCACGTCTCCATTCTCTCGACGTCGCCTTCGCTGATGAGTGGGCCAACGGCGGTCCGTTCGTCCATCGGATCGCCCACGACCAGGGCCCGCACGCGGTCGAGGAACGAGGCCAGGAACTCGTCCCATCGCCGCTCGTGGACGTAGATGCGCTGCACCGCGATGCAACTCTGGCCTGCATAGGCGAATCCGCCTGTGGCCGCCCGCTCGGCGGCGACCTCGACGTCGGCGTCGGCGTCCACGATCACTGCCGCATTGCCACCCAGCTCGAGCACGACCTTCTTGCGTCCCGCCCTTGCCTTCATCGCCCAGCCGACCTCGGCGGACCCGGTGAACGTGAGCAGGCGGAACCGGTCGTCGGTCACGAGCAGGTCGCCGGTTTCACGACTCATCGGCAGCACGCTGAGTGCCCCGGACGGCAGCCCTGCGTCGTACATGACCTGCGCCAGGGCGAGCGCCGACAGCGGAGTGCGTGACGCGGGCTTGAGCACGAGCGGGTTGCCGGCGGCGAGTGCCGGCGCCAGCTTGTGCGCCACGAGGTTCAGGGGAAAGTTGAACGGTGAGACCGCCGCGACCGGGCCGATGGGCACGCGTCTCGTGAGCGCCACGCGTCCCTCGCCGTGCGGCGCGAGGTCCATGGGCAGGACTTCGCCGCTGCCTGCCAGCCGCCGGGCCTCCTCGGCGGCGACCTCGAACGTCATCCGCGCCCGGTCCACCTCCGTGCGGGCATCCCTGAGCGGTTTCCCGGCCTCCTGCACGATCCGTTCGGCGAACGCCTCGCGCTGTCGGGCAAGCGCCCCGCTGACGTCGCGGAGGATGCGAGCCCGTTCGTGCACCGGGAGGCGTGCGACGGCAGGCGCAGCCTCGACGCAGGCTCGCGCGGCCTCCTCGTATTCGTCGGGGCCGGCGGCCGAGACCCGCGCCACCAGTGCTCCGTCGTACGGAGAGCGAACCTCGAGCGTGGTGGTGGATTGGCGCGCCGTTCCGGCCAGCAGCATCGGATGGACGTCGACAGTCATGGGGGTAGGACACGGCAGGGTCCGCATATGGTCCTTCCCTGCAGACAGTTGCCGGGCATCGGACCGGTGGCTATACTGCCATGAGGATTCGAGGAGCTTTCATCGCCATGATCAATGTCACTCCCGTCGCGGCCGAGAAGATCGGCGAGCTGCTGGCCGAAGAAGGCAAGGCGGCTGCCGGCCTACGCGTGTTCGTACAGGGCGGCGGCTGCTCCGGGTTCCAGTACGGCCTCATGATCGAGGATGGCGAGCCCTCGCCCGACGTGGACAAGGTTGTCGAGTCCAACGGCGTGCGGCTGTTCGTCGATCCCATCAGCGTTCGCTACCTGAAGGGCGCAGAGGTCGATTTCGTGGACAACCTGTCGGGCGGCGGCTTCACCATCAAGAACCCGAACGCGAAGTCGACCTGCGGTTGCGGGTCGTCCTTCTCGGCGTAATCGCCTTCACGGGCGCGTCGCGCCACCGGGTGTGGCCTGCGGGCACGTTGCTGCCCGACATCGTCACGCGCCGCCACATGTGCGGCGCACCTGCGGCGCCGGCATGCAGCTGGCCGCCGCGCATGCCTTCCGTTCTGCGGGCGCCCACCATGCAGTCAGCAAAGACTCCGGCCGCGTACGTCGACAGCCTGCGCCCTGCGGGGAGCAAGCGGTCGACCAAGCGGGATTTCATCGTCGACGTGTTCCTGTCGCAGGACGGGCACCTCACCGCCGACGACCTCGTGGACCTGATCCGCAAACAGGATCAACGCATCAGCCGCGCGACGGTGTATCGCACCCTCGCCTGGATGGAAGCCGCCGGCATCGCGCGAAAGGTCGATTTCGGCGAGGGCCGCTTCCGCTTCGAACATAGCTACCGCCACCCCCGGCATTTCCACCTGGTCTGCAAGAACTGCAACAAGCAGATGGAGTTCCTCAGCTCCGACATCGAGCAGCTGATCGAGGAGATTGCCGACGCACGCGAGTTCGAGGTCAGCCAGGCGGTGGTGCAGCTCTACGGAACGTGCCGCGAATGCAGCACCGGCGAGCGCGACGACGACAGCCATTACTCGGCCGAAGCGCTGTTTGCCCGCGACGCCCTGCGCGTGGCCATTGCCACCGAGCGGTCCGGCCGCGAGTTCTATACCCGCGCGGCGGCGATGACGCGGGATCCTCGCGCCAGGGAAATCTTCGAGCGCCTCTCGACCGACGAGGACGATCACCTCGAACGGCTCGAACTCCGGTACACGCAGCTCCTCGAACAGGAGCCAGGCATCGAAGACCAGCCGCAGTTCCTGTTCTTCAAGGGCGCGGCCGCCAACGGGCTCTTCTCTGCGGGCGTGGACGCGCTGCGTAACGTCACCAGCGACCTCGGCGCGCTGATGCTCGGCATCAAGTGCGAGCGGGGCTCCCACAAGTTCTTCAAGAAGTACGGCGAGAAGTTCGAGGACTCGGAGGGCAAGCGCATTTTCCTGCAGTTTGCCGACGAGGAGCGCGATCACCTCGACCTGTTGATTCGCGAGTACCGGCTCCTCAGCCGCAAGGACAAGGGCAAGGCCAGGGCGCGCGCGTGACGTCGCCACCTCCGGTGGTGCGCTGCCGCGGCGTCATCAAGGACTACCGCGGCCTGCGCCCGTTGCGCATGCTCGACCTCACGGTCCCGGCCGGCGATCGCGTTGTGCTCAGCGGCATCGACGTGATTGGCGCCGAAGTCGTCACCAACCTGATCAACGGCGCGACGCTTCCGGACGAAGGCGAGGTGGAGACGTTCGGCGAGTCCACGCGCAGCCTCACCGACGGGGAGCAGTGGCTCGCCACCCTCGATCGCTTCGGCATCGTCACGGCGCGGGCGGTCCTGCTCGAGGGGATGACCGTGCGCCAGAACGTGGCGCTACCACTCACGCTGGACATCGAACCGGTGCCCGACGCCATGGTGCCGGAGATCGACGCGCTCGCGCTCGAAGCGGGGATCGAGCGTGAATGGCTCGAGACGCCCGCCCACAAGGCGCCGGCGCCCGTGCGCATGCGCATCCATCTGGCGCGGTCCATTGCGTTGTCCCCGCGGTTGTTGCTGCTCGAGCACCCGACGGCCGCGCTCGAGTCGGCCGATCGTCCGGCATTCGCCGATGACGTGCGCCGGGTCGTGGACACCCGCGCGCTGACCATGCTGGCGTGCAGCCAGGACCGCGAATTCGCGCGGCGGGTGGCGTCGCGCCTTCTCCAACTGCATCCGGGCACCGGCGCGCTCACCCCGCTTGCGCTGTCGTGACCGAATTCCGACCCGAGCCCCGATTCTCAGATGACCCCGACGCTGCTGTTGTTCGACATCGATGGCACCCTGATCACCACGGGAGGCGCGGGGTACCGCACGATGAAGCGCGCGGTGGAGGTCACTCTGGAGGTCGAGAGCGCGCTCGACGGGATTCCCGTCGCCGGGCGCACCGACAACATCATCCTGCGTGACGCCCTGCGCGCGCTCGGCGACCGTGAGCTCTCGGATGAGCTGCGCGACAGGATCCGCGACGTCTACTGCGAGCTGCTCCAGAAGGAGCTCGATCGCATCAGCGGCGGCCCGGGCGTGCTGCCGGGGGTGCGCGAACTGCTGCGCCGCCTCAGCGGCGACCGCGCGTACCACCTCGCGCTGCTGACCGGGAACTTCTCCCAGTCAGCACGCATCAAGCTGGGCTATTACGATCTCTGGCGCTACTTCGAGTGGGGCGCATTCGGGGAAGATGCGGTGGACCGCAACGATCTCCTGCCCGTCGCGTTGTCACGCTATCGCGAGCGCACGGGTCGCCCCATCGCCGCATCGCACGTGGTGATCATCGGCGACACCCCGAACGACGTCGAGGTTGCGCGCACCGGCGGCACGCGCATCGTCTGTGTCACGACGGGGCAGTTCGCCCGCGCGGCCCTGCTCGAAGCGGGCGCGGATGTGGTGTTCCACGATCTGAGCGACGTGGATGCCGTGCTGGACGTCCTTGGGAAGACCGGGGTTACGTAGTTCTTCGTCCTTTGGGAAGCCAACGGGGCCCGGTGGCCCTCCCGGTCTTCAAAACCGGCGGTGTCCTGTCATACAGGATGGCTGGGTTCGACTCCCAGGGGCTTCCGCCATACACGCCCGGCACGGGCGACGCGTAAGGATGAGTCAACTGGTGGCAGGTGCGGAAACGAAGAAGGCCGGCACCTCCCATGCCGGCCTCTGGTGACTCGCAGGCGGCCGCACGGCCGCGTGGCGCCTCAGGCGTCGAGCAGGCGGACGTCGCCAGCACGAGGCCCCTTGCCGGAGTCCTCCGCGCTGAATTCGACGCGCTGGCCCTCGCGCAGCAGTTCGAAAACCGCTCCGCGCACGGCGCTGCGATGGAAGAAATGTTCAACACCCGACTCATCGCGGATGAATCCGAATCCCTTGTCGATGAGCAGGCGAGCAATGGTTCCCGACGGCATACGTGACCTCCGATGTCTTCCCTGCCGCATGGCGGTGGGAGGCCTCGCGCGACTGTCCACAGCCCCGACGAGGATCGCTGCCCGGGGGACTGCGCGTCCCGTACGCGCCTCGGACATTCTCCCCCGGCGTGTCTGGCAGCAGGTGCGGGCGATGGTAGCACGCTCCGCAAGCCCTCAGTGACGTGTCCTTCGACGCGAACGACACGTACCCCGATGACATGAATAAGACGCCGCCTCCGGAACGCAAGTTCCCCACCGTCCCTGCCATAGTGCTGGCCGGTGGACGGTCGAGCCGAATGGGCCGGGTCAAGGCGCTTCTGCCGTGGCCGGCCACACAGCAGCCATTCGTTCTACATGTGACCGAAACGTTACGGGACGCCGCTACCGAACCGGTCGCGGTGGTGACGGGTGCGCACCATGACACACTCGCGCCGGTGCTCGACGCTGCGGGCGTTGCCGCGCTGTTCAACCCACATCACGAGCAGGGCCAGCTGTCTTCGCTCGTGCACGGGCTGGACTGGGCGTTTGCGCACACGAGCGGCATGTGGGCGATGGTGACGCTCGTCGACGTGCCGGGGGTGACCGTCGGCACCGTCCGCGCATTGCTCGGGGCCGCGCCGGACCCGACGATTCGCGCGGTGCGACCCGTCGTGGCGGTGCGGCACGGCCACCCCGTCCTTTGGCATCGCCACACGTTGCCGCTGCTGCACGCCGCTGACGCGGCGCGGGGCGGAGGGCGCGCGGTGATGCACGCGCTCGTCGCCGCGGGGCAGGTCCTCGACGTCCCCGTGGCGGATACGGGCGTGCTCCTCGACGTCGATACGCCGGAGGAGTACCAGCAGCTGTCCGTCGGGCAAGGCCCGACG
>JAEZCY010000378.1 GCA_023429845.1 Acidobacteriota bacterium | reverse complement strand
GGGGCCCGCCCCCCCCCCCCCCCCCCCCCCCCCCCCCCCGACCGGTACCTACTGCTGCTGCTTGAAGTGGTCACCCAGCGTGGCGCCGCCCGTGGAGGACGCTTCGCTGATGTACTGCCCCCAGTCGGCGCGGTAGTTGTCGTCCTTGAGCGAACGGATGCTCAGGCCGACCTTGCGCTCCGACGGGCTGAGCTTGATGACCTTCATCGGGTAGGACTGCTCGACCTGCAGCTCCACCTTCTCACCACTCTCGGCGTCGAACTCCGACACGTGGATGAGACCCTCGATGCCCTCGGCCAGTTCGACGAAGGCGCCGAACGAGGTCATGCGCACGACCTTGCCCTCCACCACGTCGCCGACCTGTACACGGCCGAAGAAGTCGTCCCACACGTCGGCCGCGAGCTGCTTGAGGCCGAGCGAGAGGCGCTGGTTCTCGGCGTCGATGTTGAGCACCATCGCCTCGACCACGTCGCCCTTCTTCAGCATCTCGGACGGGTGCTTGAGGCGCTTGCTCCACGACATGTCCGAGATGTGGATCAGGCCGTCGATGCCGTCCTCCACCTCCACGAACGCACCGAACTCGGTGAGGTTGCGGACCTTCCCCTTGATCTTCGTGCCGACGGGGTACTTGTCGCCGAGCTCGTGCCACGGGTTGGTCTCGACCTGCTTGAGGCCGAGGGAGATGCGGCGCGCCGACGGATCGACACCGAGCACCATCGCCTCGACGCTGTCGCCGACGTTGAGGATCTTCGACGGGTGCTTGACCCGCTTGCTCCACGACATCTCGCTGACGTGGATGAGGCCCTCGACGCCCGGCTCGAGCTCGATGAAGGCACCGTAGTCGGTGAGGCTGACCACGCGACCGGTGACGCGCGCCGTGACCGGGTACCGGTCCACGACGTCCGACCACGGGTCGGTCGTGAGCTGCTTGTGCCCGAGCGACACGCGCTCGTTCTCGGGGTCGAACTTGAGGACGATGACGTCGACCTCGTCGTTGACCTTGAAGAGCTCACTGGGGTGCTGCACGCGCCCCCACGACATGTCCGTGATGTGGAGCAGGCCGTCGATGCCGCCGAGGTCGATGAACGCACCGTAGTCGGTGATGTTCTTGACCACGCCGCGCATGACCTTGCCTTCGGCCAGCGTCTCGAGCGTGTGCTTCTTCTTCTCGGCGTTCTCCTCCTCGAGGAGGACCTTGCGCGAGAGCACGATGTTGCCGCGCTTCTTGTTGACCTTGATGACGCGCATGCGCAGTTCCTGGCCCTTGAGGGCGTCCAGGTTGCGCACGGGACGAACGTCGATCTGGCTGCCGGGCAGGAACGCGCGGACGCCGATGTCGACTGCCAGGCCTCCCTTGATGCGCTCGATCACGCGGCCGATGACCACCTTGCGATCGGCGAAGGCCTTTTCGACCTCGTCCCAGATCTTCATCTTCTCGGCCTTTTCGCGCGAAAGCACGATGTGGCCGTCTCGATCCTCGGTGCGCTCGAGCAGCACGTCGACGGTGTCGCCGGGCTGGACGATCACGTCACCGTTCTCGTCGAGGAACTCGTCGAGGGCGATCATGCCCTCCGACTTGAAGCCGACGTCGACAATCACCGCCGAGGCGGAGACCGACAGGACCGTGCCCTTCACGACTTCGCCTTCGGTGATGTTCCGGAAGCTGTTGTCGTACAAGTCGAGCAGGCCGGCAAACTCCTGCGGGTCCATCTCCTGATCATCTGCCGTCCACATGGCCTTCGTGGTGCCGGCAGCGGACGGCCGGGCACCTCCTTCACGTACTTCCGGCGAGTCCGTCTGTTGATCTGACATGCGTACTGAATCCTCCTCGGTGGGCGTTTGCCGGCTTTACGGCGCCGGCGGGCCGTCGGTGGTGGCGCGCACTATGCGGGCAACCGACAGATTTTACACCATTTAGCGTGACGCTGGCAACCGCGCCGGCCAAGTGCCGAGCCGGTAGCGCGCCGGCTCTCCGAGCCCGGTGGACCGTCGAGGCAGGGGGACGAGCGTCGGGACACCGGCGCCCGTCGATTGGAACGTAGGATTGCAGGCAGGCCGGCGTGGCCCAGCTGGTAAACCGGTCGTCCCAGCTTGGCAGGGCCGGCTGTCCCAGCCCGGCCGACGCCGCGAAGGTGGGTCGTCCGCGGTCGATTCGCTGCGACGTCAGGCGCGGGTCTGGGGCTTGCGCACCAGGCCCAGCACCCGTTGGACGATGTCGTCGATCGCGAGGTCGTTTGGTGCCGGTGTATTTCGCGTCGGAGCGGCCACTATCGGCGCGCCTGCCGCCGACGCAGGAGCAGGGCGCCCAGACCTACGGCCAGCAGGCCCGTGGGCTCCGGGACCGCTTGCACGCTCGGCGTGTAGTCGTTCCCGCTCGCGGTGCTCAGCGTGTAGTCGTCGAGCGGCCTGACGGCGAGACGCAGCGTGTTGCCGGCGTCGGTGCTGGTCAGCGCGACTCCGGACGCAGAGACCAGCAGGAAGACGTACGCCTCGAACTCCTCACCGATCTTGACCTGGAATTGGCTTGCATCGAGTTCGAAGTCCTGGTTGCAGGTACTGTCCTGCAGCTGGCGTACGGTGCCACCGGCATTCTGTCCGTTGACGTAGAAACCCGAGAGCTGAATGTAGGCGTAGACGTCGCTGACCTCTCCGCAGCCCGTACCGGTCATCGAATAGGTCAGCGTCCAATCGAAGTCGATGTCGACAAGGGTGCCCGTGGCTATCGTTGAAGAGAGTGGCACGAATGTGTCGATGAAAACGGCTCCGGCACTTGCGCCTCCCGGCTGCCGCCCGGGTCCCGGATTGAAGTCGTATCCGGAAGCCGACGCGCGGGCCTTGAGCGCGCCGCTCTCGACGGAGGCGGTGGCCGACGCGTCGCCATACTGGCTCGACACGGCGCTCGAGATTGGCGCCAAGGTGTCCACGCCGTATGTCATAACGATGGAGTCGTTGTCCGAGCCTATAAACAGCCCACCGACTCCGGTCACGACTTGAGCGCCGAAGATCGGCGCGGCCCAGGTCCTTGTCACGTCGACGCCGAGTGTCATAGCCGCCGTCACGAGCGCAATGCGCACACATGTGGCCGTGTTCACCATAGCTCTCTCTCCCAGTGATTCCTGAACGCACAGCGGGGGGACCCGGGTTCCTGTAGGCTCTCCAGCACATCGCGGAGCCAAGCCACCGCCAGAGCTGCCGCTCTGACGAAGCGCAGCCTAATGCACCACCGTCTCGTGGTCCCTACCCAGATGGGTAGCAGTGGGAAAGGCCCGCGGCTCACGCGTCGGACGACCGCCGGTCAGATGTCACACCGCTTCGGGCGATATGCCGAGGAGATCACGCGATGTCGGTCACCCAGACCCAGATCATCGAGCAGATCTATGCGTCAGTCGGCACGCCGGATGGATGGGACGTTGCGCTCGGCTCGCTTGCCCGCATGCTGAAGGGCTCAGGCGGCAGTCTGACGGCGTGTTGCATTCGCGACGCCACCTGCACGGTCCAGGCGTCGACGGGCATCATGACAGGCGCCTTTCGCGAGGCGTATGCCCGCGTCGCCATAGACGATCCATGGCTGCAACGCGCACGCTCACAGGGTCTGCTCCGCTCGGGCGTGATCGAGATCGGCGAACGCCTCGTCCCGCAGCGCGAACTTCAGCGGTTGGCTTTCCACGACGATTTTTGCCGGCACTACGACTACTACGGTGGCATCACGTGCGTTGTGACGGCGGATGCCAGCCGGTTTGCCGCGGTCAGCGTGACCCGTCGGCGCCGCGCGCTGTTCGGAGCGAACGATGTGGCATTCCTGGCACGCCTGCTCCCTCATTTGCGACAGGCCCTTCAGCTCCATCAGCGTCTTGTCGCGGCCGACGTGCAGGCAGGCGAACTGCAAGACGTGCTGAACCGCCTCCCGAGCCCCGCGATCATCGTCGACGACACAGGAGGCGTGGTCCACATGAACGACATGGCGAGGGTGGTGCTCAGCGAAGGAGACGCCCTGCGTTTGGACAGAGGTGAACTCCGTGGGTGGAGACCGGGCGACACGCGGGCGGTCCGACAGTTGATTGCCTCCGCGACTTGCCGCAGGTCAGACGCGGTGCTGGGCGCGGGAGGTGTTGTCAACGTGGCGCGCCGATCCGGTCGCCGTGACGTCCAGGTGATGGTGTCCCCTCTCCGGTCCAGCGCCTTGCCCATCGCTCCAGGACCCAACGCCCTGATCCTGATTGCCGAACTGGAGCGTGTCGAGGACCCGGATGCAATGCACTTGCAGCGGCTCCTCGGCATCAGCCGCGCCGAGGCTGTCGTCGCACGGCACCTCGCCCGACGACAAACGGTGAAGGAGATCGCCACCTTGCTCGCCCTGCAAGAGAACACCGTCCGGTTTCATCTGAAGAGTCTGTTTGCGAAGACAGGAACCCGGCGCCAGGCGGAACTCGTTGCCCTGGTGCTTTCGTTACCGGCACAGCTCTGAGCTGAATCAGGGCGTACGCTTCGCGAGCGGTGCGTGCGGTAGACGATTCTGGACGGCTAGGTTGACGGCCGGGCGGCATCAATCAGCGCCAGCACCCGTGCGACGACCTCGTCGATGGGCAGGCCCGTCGTGTCGATGTAGGTGGCGTCGGACGCCTGCGTGAGCGGCGAGACCGTGCGCGTCCTGTCGCTGGTGTCGCGAGTGGTGAGGGCGGTGGCCACGGCCCTCACGTCGCTGCCGTTGGCCGCGTGCGCCGTGTCGCCTGCCCGGCGGCGGGCCCGCTCGTCCGCCGACGCGTCGAGGTACACCTTCACCTGCGCCTGCGGCAGCACGACGGTGCCGATGTCGCGGCCTTCCATGACGAGATCGCCGCCCTCGGCGTAGGCGCGCTGCCGGCCGACCAGCGCTTCGCGCACACGCGGCAGCCTCGCCACCCGGGCTGCGGCCGCGTCCATCTCCGGGGTCCTGATGGCGCTCGTCACGTCGTGTCCGTCGATCACGACGCGCCCCTGTTCCGCTTCCAGCAGGGCCGTGCGCGCCACGCCCGCCACGACGTCTTCGTCGTCCAGGTCGAGTCCGCTCGAGAGGACCCGCCACGCCACGGCGCGGTACATCGCGCCCGTATCCACGTGGCGGCACTGCAGCGTGTCGGCGATGGCGCGCGCCACCGTTCCCTTGCCCGCGCCCGACGGGCCATCGATTGCGATCAGCACCGCGACACAGGATACAGGACCGGCCTTCGCACATCGACCGTCACCGTGGCGCGGGCAGGCGACGCCTCGACGAGGCGTCCATCGCTGCAAGCCTCGACTCCCGGGGCGCGCCTGCGCGTCACGAAGCGTCGAACGACGTCCGACCCCTGGGCCAATGGCGCCCCTCTACAATGGCGCCGTGCGTGTCGCGCTGCTCTCGTCGCTCGTCGTGCTCACGCTGCTGCTGGTCGCCTGGGCCGCTGTGTCGGAGAGCCGGTATGGACGCACGCTCTCGTTACTGGTCCGAATGGGAAGGCTTCAGGGACCGGTGGCGTCGCACGTCGGCCGCTGGCAGACGACGACGGTCGAGCGGCAGACCCTGTCGTTCACCGCCCGCCACGGCCCACGAACGGCGCGTCTGTACAAGCCGGCGCGCATACGCACCCGGCCGTTGCTGCTCACGGGCGGGGTGCACGCGCTCGGCATCGACGAGCCGCGCCTCATCGCCTTCGCCGAGCAACTGGCGCGCACTGGCACCCCCGTGGTGACACCGTCACTCCCCGACCTGAAGGAGTACCTCGTCACCACGCGCCTCACCGACGACATCGAGGACGCAGCCCGCGCCATCCTCGTCGCGCCGGAGGTACCACACGCGCCAGACGGCCGGATCGGCATGCTCGGCATCTCGTTCGCGGGAGGCTTGTCGATCGTCGCCGCAGGACGCGACACGCTGCGCGATCGCGTGGCCTTCGTGTTCTCGATGGGCGGGCATGCGCAACTCCCGCCGGTGATGCGCTACCTGTGCACCGGCGTGCAACCGGATGGCCGGCACCATCCGCCGCACGACTACGGTAGTGTCATCCTGCTCACCAACATCGCTGGCGACGTCGTCCCTGCCGACCAGGTGACGCCGCTGCGCTCAGCCGTGCACCAGTTCCTGCACGCCTCGCACGTGGACATGTTCGACAAGGCGCAGGCCGCCCTCGAGTTCGAGAGAGCCGTTGCCCTGGAAGCGCAGTTGCCGCCGGAAGCCCGCGCCTTCATGCACATGGTGAACACGCGGGACGTCGCCGGACTCGGGCGGCGGCTGCTGCCGTACCTCGATCGCTGGGGGCAGGAGGCGGCGTTGTCGCCGGCGCGTTCGCCCGCGCCGACCGCTCCCGTCTTCGTCATGCACGCCCAGGGTGACGACGTGATTCCCGACAGCGAGGCGGAGGCGCTGGGCGCGTACCTGCGATCACGGGGCACGCCGGTGCGCGTTCACGTGACGCCGATGCTCAATCACGCAGAAGTCAGGCGCGCGCCGAGCGTGCGCGAGTTGATCGCGTTGGTGCGGATGTGGGCGGAGCTGCCGTGGTGAAGGCGCGGACGTCTCCCGTTGACGAACCCCACGCGAAAGCTCGAAATGCAGAAATGCGGGAATGCGGGAATGCGGGAATGTCGAAACCGCGTCGCGGGCATGTCGATACCGCGTCGCGGGAATGTCGATACCTCGTCGCGGCAATGCGGGAACGCGGGAATGCGGCAATGTCGACAGCGCGTCCAGGTGATGTCGATAACCTCGTCGGAGGCTCGGGTCGGAACGCCGGGGACTGCGTGTACAACCTGCCCCATCGGAGTGGATGATCAGACATCGCGGGCTCGCGCTGCTCTGTCACGGCCGGTATTGCCGGTTCGGTGAGCGCTGTGCGTTGCGGGTGATGGCAGCCACGACGCGCGACACCTCCATCGCTTCGCGTCGAAGGCCCGCCCAGTCCACACCGCCGGCAATGCGCAGTTCCTCGGCGAGGCGCAGCCAGAAGTTCACCTCGCGCGACTCCTTGCGAGCAATGCTCATCCTCGCGACGAAGTCCGCCTTCGTCTGACCGGCAGACGCCTCTTCGACATTCGCGCCGATGGAGGTGGCCGCCCGCACGAGTTGGCGGATGACCGTCTGGCGCGCGATGCGGCAGTAATCCTCATCCTGCGCGAGCGTGGCGATCCGAAGGGCCAGAGCAAACGTCCGTTGCTGGATGTCCTTGTCCACGCCTCAGCGGGAGGCACGAAGCACGCCAGCACTACTCACGCGACCGTTCGTCGTGCCCCCGACCTGCGGCGTCCAAACGTGGCAAGAACTGCGGCCAGGTTGCGCCGTGCGATTGCACCATTCGCGCGAACGCCTCGGCGGCCTCGCCTGGTGCCGTCGCCGCGTTCGGCAGTCCTTGACTCAGATGCGTAATCCGCGGCGCGGCGTCACGAGGATCGGTCTTGATGCGTGGCTGCTTCGTACACCGTAATGCGGGAATGCGGGAATGCGCGAATGTCGACACCTTCTCGCACGGCCCCTGGCGGTCGTAGGCGAGGACGATGAAGCCGCGGCGATCAAAGTGGAGGACCGGGGCATCTGTCAACGCCGAGGGAAGATCTGACAGATTCGCCGATTGAAAATCTGACAATCGACCAAGGGGGACGAGCCTCAGGTCGTCGCCACCTCCTGACGGGAGCGCCGGCGGCGAGCCGCCGGCGCGTCGTCCGGGGCGGCGTGCAAGGATTGCCACAGCTCGGTGTGCTGGCGCATCCGGTAGCTGTTGCCCCGGATGGTGACCAGGTGGCAGTGGTGCACGAGCCGGTCGATGAGTGCGGCGGCCATGACCTCGTCGCCGAAGACCTCGCCCCACTCCTCGAAGCCTTTGTTGGAGGTGAGCACGGTCGAGGCGTGCTCGTAGCGGCGCGTCATCAGCTGAAAGAACAGCATCGCGCCGGTGCGGCTGATCGGGAGGTAGCCGATCTCGTCGACGACCAGCACCGCAGGATGCGTCAGGACCTTGAGGCGGCTCTGCAAGCGGCCCGAGGCCTGGGCCTCCTCGAGTGAGGTGATGAGGTCGGCGAGCGTGCCGTAGTACACGCGGCGGCCACTCTGCGCCGCCGCGATCGCGAGGCTGATGGCCAGGTGCGTCTTGCCGACGCCGGGCGGGCCGAGGAAGATCACATTCTCGCGGCGCTCGACGAAGCCGAGGTCATGCAAGCTCTCGATCTGCTCACGGCGCAGCGAGGGCTGGAAGGTGAAGTCGAAGTCGTGGAGCTGCTTGACGACGGGCAGGCGGCTCGAGCGCATCGCCGCTTGCAGCCGCCGGTTATTGCGCAGCTGAATCTGCGCGGTCAGCAGCTGCTCGATGGCGTCGGGCGCGGTCAGCGCGCCGCCGTCGACGTCCCGCAAGATCGCGTCAAGCGCCTCCAACGCGCCCGGCAGCCGTAAGTCGGCCAGCATCTGCCGGAGCCGGTCGCGGCGCGATAGAGGGGCCGTCTTCATGCGACACCGCCCGCGAGCTGTGCGTAGACCGTCAACGCGCGCTTCTCGACCGGTACCACCGTCGGCCCGCGCCGTGCGGTCGGTCTCGGCGCGGCCGGTGCGTCGAGCACCACCGACGCGTAGCGACGCGCGGGCAGGGGCAGCAGGGCGTGGCGCTCGTCGCGCTCGAAGCGGGCGCGTGGGGCCTCCTGTACCGTGCCGTGGCATCGCGCATTGGCGACGCGCTCGAGCCAGTCGGCACACTGCTGCGCCACGTCCCCGTCATTGAGGAAGGTGCGGCCGTAGACGAGATTGTCCCGGACGTAGCGCACGGGGCGCTCCACTTTGCCCTTGGTCTGGGCACGATAGGGGCGACACGCGCGCGGCGTGAAGCCCCAGTGATGCGCGAAGCGGAGGAACTCCAGATTGCGCACCAGCGCGCCGCCCTGCAGGCGCAGGTCACGCGTGATCACGGCTTTCATCTGATCGAAGAGCAGCTCCTGCGGGACCCCGCCGAACGCCAGGAACGCGTCCTCGAGGCCCGTGATCAGCGTGCGCATGTCCTGGCGTGGACCGAAGCGACACCACAGCAAGCGCGAGTAGCCGAGCACGACCAGCAAGGCGTAGCGCTTGCCCCAGGGAAACTGGAACTCGGCGAAGTCGACCTGGGCCTGGCGCCCGGCCGGCGTCTCGAACCGCACGACGGGGTCGGGGACCGGCGCCGGGCGAAGCTGTCGCACGCACGCTGTGAGCTGCGAATAGCCGCCGGTGTACCCCGCGGCCCGAATCTCCTCCAGCACCCGCACGGCGGAGAGGGCCGGATACGCGGCCAACCGGGTCTCGATGATGGCGCGGTAGGGATCCAGCTTGGTCGGCGTCGGCCGCCGCGGCCCGTACGCCACCGGCGTGTCGTCGAGGTCGCGATCGAGCTCGCCGTCTCGGATCCAGCGATGGATGGTGTCGCGACTGACGCCCAGCTGACGCGCCAGGGCGCTCTTACTCGTGCCTCGCTCCAGGTAGTGCCTGAGCAGCATCCGTGTCTCCCGTCCGAACATCGCGCCTCCGCCCGTGGGAGACGCATGGTGAAGGAATCACCGGCCGGGAGCCACGCTCGCCGCCGGCAGCCAAGAACCGCTGCCGACTGTCAGATTTTCGCCCGCCACAACTGTCAGATTTACCACCGCCGCCAACACCGGCATCTTGGCTGCTGGTACAGCAGCGCACCACGCGGGGCGCAGCTTGCCTGTTGAAGGAACTGACGTCGCAACGTGAACCTTACCAGTGAGGGTCGGTGTGCTCAGTCAGCACTCTGCCCCTCGGGGCAGATGGTTCCCCGGGGCAGGCCGATCGGCCGTGCTCCGGGATTGTCACTCCCGGTCGGTGAGCAGCGTCGCGACGTCTCGCGCGCCATGGAACACCGCGATGATTCTCACCGGCTCGGTGTCGACTCGGTACACGATCAAGTACCGTCCACTGGACCAGAAGCGAACCGGCCGCGAGGTCAGGTCCGCCCGGGTATGGCCGATCAGCGGTCGCTCGGCCAGCAGTGCACAGGCGTCGAGGATGGTGCTGGTCACGCGGTCGGCAGCTTCGGCGCTGTCCTCGGCGATGTAGGTCCAGAGTTCGTCGAGGTCGGCCAGTGCCGAACGCGTGAGCTCGAACCGGCTCATGCGCGCGACCGCCGCCCGGCAAGCCGCCGCTGGAGGTGCGCGCGCGCGTCGGCGTCAGACACCACCTCTCCGCGTTCGCTCTCCTGCCAGCCCTGCTCGATTTTGGCGCGCACGCGCTCGACCTGCTTCTGCTGCAGTTCCTCGCGATGCCTGAGCAGGCGCAAACCCTCGCGAACGACCTCGCTGGCGCTCTCGTACATCCCGCTCTCTACCCGAGCGTCGATGAACTGGTTGAGCTCCGGTGTGAGAGAGATGTTCTTGGTGACGGCCTTCATGACATGCTCCGAATCCGCTGCATGACGTGCTGGATGCGACGCTAGCAAAGGCCCTCGCCATTGTCAAAGATTGCCAATCACGTCTCGTCGACGCCCCGAGGTCTACGGGCCCCAGACAGGCGTTGTCGAGCGGTGGCGGCAGCCGCGCGGGTGCACGAGCGCACGGCGGCGGACGCCAGGATCGGCCATCGCCCGTCACCGACCCAGTAACGTGAGCAGTTGCTTCCGGGTCACACCGGACCAGCGCCGTCGCCCGTCGGCATCATCGAACGGGAGGCCCACCTTTCCATCGTTCATCGTGAGCATGAAGCCACACGCCCATTCATGCTCGTCGGGCAGTGCGAAGGCGATCACGCTGTCACCAACCGCCGGGGGGCGTCCCGACGTGCGAGCCGTCGTCACACGCGTCCCGCCCATGTCCAGGCTGCCCCCGGAGAACTCGCAGACAACGCGGTCTGCTGCGATCAGTCCGGTGGCAGGCGCTCTGCCGCCGAAGCTGCGGATCAGGCGTCCCGTCAGTTCAGTGCCGATCCAACTACCACCCTCCATCAGGACGCCGCGGGTGGCGAGAACCTCGAACCACACGACATGCCCAGCCGCCTTCCGGTACGCCACATACTCCTCGCGGCTTACGCGCGATGAGTCGACGATCAGGGGCGGTGGACCGTCAGGCCTGACGAGGCACACCTCGGTCGCACCCGCGGGTAAGCGTTCCGATACGTGCGTTCCCGGCCACCCTTGCCAGATGGCACGCGCCCCTGGCGGGCAGCCTTCGCTGCTCTGCGCCGTGCATGTCCCTGCCATGACAAGACCACACATCAGCGCGAGTGCCGCAATCCGCCACATCGTCTTCAGCATGGCCGTGACGTGTCCCCTGATCTGTCCGTGAGTCAGCGCGGCCGGAGTGTCACGGACCAGGCACGGCCTTCACTGGTAACACCGACAGTTCTCGTCAAGCACGCGGCAACTTGCAGCGTGCCACCAGACTTCTTCCTCGATACGACGGCTTCCCACCCGTAGCGTGATCAACCGAAACGGCGTCCCGACCGCCAGACGTGTGCCATCGGCGTTCGACGTCAGCGACGTGGGTCCCCAAAGGCGACGGTCGAATCGATGCGCGATCGCGACCAAACCCTCTGGGTCGACCAGGAACACGCCTGTCTA
>JAEZCY010000377.1 GCA_023429845.1 Acidobacteriota bacterium | reverse complement strand
GCCCATGACCGACCTCCCATCGCTTGGCGGCTCTGCGCCGCGGGCTCTTTCCGGAACCTCAGCGTAACCCGCGCACTCGCGTCGCGGGGGTCGGTCCTCCATAAGCGTCTACGAACTGACTCCGGGCACCCACGCGAGCGTGACGACGCTCACCGTGATGTCCGTCTTCCGCGGACGCAGCACCAGCGGCTGCAGCGTCGTGGTTTCGGCCGCGGCGATCCTGGAGGCTTCCGCCTCCACGGTCGTCTGCAGGTCGGCGAGCTTCTGCCGTTCGGCGGCCAGCGTTTCCTCGGCCCGCGTCACGTCCTGCTTCTCCTTCAGCACCTTGCCCGCGCCCCGCGCGGCTGTACCCAATCGGCCGGCATTCGACACGCTGAACGTCTTGCGTCCGAACAACGCGCCGAACATCCCCGTGGCCGCCGTGAGGATGGCCGACCCCGTCGAGGACGTGACATCCTCCCGCTGCTTGCCGAGCTGCTGCTCGGCCCTGCGGACGCGGTCCTGCTGCGACGCGATCTTCGCGGCGTACTTCTTCCGGATCGCATCGATCTGCGCGTCGCGTTGCTCCCGCTGCGCCTCGGCCACGCGCGCGTGGAAGGCGCCGTCGGACTCGCCTGGATGTGAGTGCAGGCCGGTGGCGACGTGCTCCTGCAGCGTCACCGCCTGCGTGTCGTACAACCACGTGGCCACGTCCTTGCGCCACTTGTCGTAGTTGCGCGGCGTGGTGGCCGCCGTGGGCAGCTCGTCGTACGCGGCGGCGCCCCTGGGTGCCTGCTCGAGATCCGCCGGCGGCACGTCCACGGGGATTGCGCGGTCGAAGGCGAGCGGCGACGCGCCGCTCTGCACCGGCACGATGACCTGCACTGGCAGCGTTTCCGCGATCCGTCGCTTCCGATCCTCGACGCGGACGCTCGCCGCCACGTAGAGCGCGGGCGAGTACCGGATCGCGCCCGCCGTGTCCCCGCCGCGGGCAGGCACGAAGGCGGCCGTGATGCCGGGTGGGAGTACTGGAGGCGCGCTCACGTGCGGGTCCGTCGCGATGGCGGACGGCGTGGCGTGACCAGGCGCAGATGCAGGCGAATGGCTCGGAAGGCCAGCCGGATCCCTCGGAGACGGAGACGGATCGTTCAAAGACGCAGACGGACGGCTCGGAGAGCCGTCCCTACCTGACGGGTGCGGTGCCGTCAGCTGCTTGATGTGCGTGCGGGTGAGTGGCCCTCGCAGGTACGAGAGCGTCCAGCGGGTCTCGAAGGTGATGGGCGCCTGTTCGTGCACGTTGTGCATGAGGAAGACCCGGCTGCCGAGGCCGGCAAGCACCTCCGACATGCGCCGGCTGTCGAAACCGGCGCCGCCCGCGGCGCCCTCGAGACCTTCGAGCACCCTCGCCTTGTCGCGTTCGGTCTGCAGCCGCCCGATGAACCACGTGCCGGTGTTGGCGAGCCCCTTGTAGTCGAGATCGACCGGGTTCTGGGTGGCGAGTACGACGCCCAGGCCGTAAGCGCGCGCCTGCTTGAGGAGCTGCAGCAACGGCTCCTTGGATGGCGGGTTCGCGACCGGCGGGAAATACCCGAAGATCTCGTCCATGTAGAGCAGCGCGCGCAGGCTCGTCGTGCCCGACTGGGTGCGCACCCATCCGAGCACCTCGTTGAGCAGCAGAGACACGAAGAACATCCGCTCCGGGTCGCTCAGATGCGCGATGGAGAAGATGGCGGCGCGCGGCTTGCCATCGGGCGTGCGCAGGAAGGAGGCGATGTCGAGCGGCGCGCCTGTGAGCCACTGGTCGAACCCGGGCGCGGCGAGGAGGTTGTTGAGCGCCATCGCCAGCCCGAAGCGATCCTTGGCGGGGTAGAACGCGTCGAGTTCGAGCGCGCCGACGCGCGAGAACGTCGGCGACTGGATCTGCTGGATCAATCCGACGAGGTCGAGGTCCGCGCCGGCCGCCCACGACGTCTCCAGAATCCTGGCGAGCAGGATGTGCTCGCGCGACTGCATGGGCGTCGCGTCGACGCCCGCGAGCCCGAGCAGGCTGGTTACCGTCGTCTGCACCCGTTCCCGCAGCAGGTCGCGGTCTGCACGCACCTCCTCGGGCGGAACCGCGAACGACTTCAGGATCGAGACGGGCACGCCGGCGCTGCTGCCCGGCGTGTAGATGGTCACGGTCGCGGCGTCGCGCAGCTTCCGGATCCGCTCGCCGTCCTGCCCCCATCCCGCCAGGCCGGATTTCCAGCGCTCGGCCTGCGCGGCGGCAAAATCCGGCACGCTCACTTCGGCGCGCCGTGCCTCGTCCTGGTTGACCCAGGGCTCGAACTCCTCGGCGCTGAGCGACGGAAACGTCAGCGCGAGGTTGGCCAGGTCGCCCTTGGGATCGATGACGATCGCCGGAACCCCGTCAATCAACGCTTCCTCGAGCAGCCCGATGCACAGCCCGGTCTTGCCGCTGCCGGTCATGCCGATGCAGACCGCGTGGGTCACCAGGTCCCGTGAGTCGTACATCAGCGGCGACGGCGTCGCGGTGCGCGTCGCGAGGTCGTAGGGGCGGCCGATGTAGAAGGCCCCGAGCTTCTCGAAGTCCTGCATGACGTCGAATAGTAGCTGGTGTGGCGCTGACGGCCGAGCAAATGTGCTCGAGTCGGCGTACGCTTTGTGTGTCGCGCCCACGTCGTCCTCATGCTTGCAACAGTCGCCGCCGCCGCAATCGGCGTGTGTGTCACCGTCGCCCTCGTGGCGCTGCCGTTCGTGTGGCGACGAAGACGCGTCCGCAACGCGCTCCTGTTCGTGCTCGGCGTCAGCGCGACCCTCGTCGGGGCCATCGCCCTGACGGCGCGTCCGCGGCTGGAGCAGTGGCTGCGTGCGACGGTGATCGAGACGCTCGAGCGCAAGTTGAACAGCGACGTCGAGCTCGAACGCATCTCCGTGCACCTCGGCCCGGTCACGCGCATCAGCGGCGGCCCGCTGGTGATCCGCCATCGCGGCCGGCGCGACACGCCGCCGCTCGTGCAACTCGAGCACTTCGACACGACTCTGACGTGGCGCGAGATGCTGAGTCGTCCGCGTCGGGTGGACACCGTGACGCTCACGGGGCTCGCCATCGTGATCCCGCCCTCGCCCGGCGAGGGGCAGCCGCGGCTGCCGGGACTCGGTGGCGACGACGACTCCACGACGGCCGAGGACGCGCCCGCTGCCGCCCAGCCGAAGGAAGGCAGCGAGGACGAGCGCCGGGACGATGGTCGGCCGCCGGCCGTGCTGATCGGCAAGGTGACCGCAGACGCCGCGACGTTGACCATCCTCCCGCGCGACCCGCGCAAGACGCCACGGCGGTTCGTCATGCACGAACTCACGGTGAGCGACATCTCGAGCGACCGGCCCATGAAGTTCACGACGGTGCTCGACAACCCGCAGCCCCGCGGCCGCATCGAGACCGGGGGCACGTTCGGTCCCTGGAACGCCGAGTCCCCCGCGCAGACGCCCCTGCAGGCGAGCTACAAGTTCGTCGATGCCGATCTGTCGACGATCAGGGGCATCGCCGGGGTGCTGCAGTCGGAGGGCACGTATGCAGGCGTGCTCGAGCGGATCGAGGCCGTCGGCAAGACGACGACACCCGAGTTCTCGCTGGACGTGGGTGGACGTCCGCTCGAGTTGGTGACGCAGTTCTCCGTGATCGTGGACGGCACCAACGGCAACACGTACATCCAGCCTGCGGAAGCCATGCTCGGCAAGGCGACGCCGATTCGCGTCACTGGCGGTGTCGTGAAGGCAGAGGACCGTCGCGGGCGCACGGTCGATCTCGCGATGACGATTGCGGGCGGACGTCTCGAGGAAGTGCTGGCGCTGGCCATGGACGGCCCTGCCGTGATGACGGGGCGGATCGACCTCGACGCGGCCATGCTGATTCCGCCGGGCCCCGTGCCCGTCGTCGAGAAGATGACGCTCGACGGGCGCTTCACCCTCGGCCGCACGATGTTCCGCAGTCGCACGGTGCAGGCAAAGCTCGACGAACTGAGTCGGCGTGCGCAGGGACGTGTGGACGATGCTACCGTCGCGCGTGTCGTGTCGGGCTTCAGCGGCCGCTTCAAGATGGCCGACGGGGTCATCCGGTTTCCGACGCTGCGGTTCCGCGTGGACGGCGCACGCGTGGACCTGGCGGGCAGCTACACGCTCAAGGGGAAAGGGCTGTACTTCGACGGGCGCATCCGACTGGACGCGGGCGTCTCGCGGATGGTTGGCGGCACGAAGTCGATCCTGCTGCGTCCCTTCGACGGCCTCTTCCGTCGTGACGGGTACACCGAGTTCCCCATCCGCATCCGCGGCACGGTGAACAAGCCGGAATTCGGCGTGGACGTGAAGGAAACGCTGAAGCGGGCCCTGCTTCCGGGCCGCTGAGCAGTGCTGAGAAGATTGGGGTGGGTGAGGGGATTCGAACCCCCAACATCCGGAGCCCCAGTCCGGCGCACTGCCCTTGAGCTACACCCACCGCGCGGAAGGCGCTGCGCGACCGAGGTCGCGAACACCGAAGCATAGCACGTTCTCCGCGGCGAAGCCCTCTACGGACCTCGCCTTCACGTTGGCGCCGCGAACGCCGAATACGTGAAGGTCGGGAACTCCGTGTTCCCCGTCCGAGGACCCGTGTGACGAGGCTGCACTGGCACAACATCATCGAGGGCGTGGTCGGGCCCCTGGGCTGGGTGGTGGTGGACCATGCCTCGCCGGTCGTCGTGGTGTCTGCGCTCGCCGTGCTCGTCGGCGGGCTCGCCTTCGCGTGGTTTCGCCGCATGCACCGCCTCGTGGAGGAGCGGGCCCAGTCGGAAGCCCTCGCGGCGCGACGACGCGACGAGGCCGAGGATGCGCTGCGTGCGACCGAGCGACAACTGAAGCAGCTTGTGCACTCGGTGAAGGCGATCGTGTGGCGCTTCGACATGGTCGCCGGCCGCTGCACGTTCGTCAGCCAGGAGGCCGAGCAGCTGCTCGGATATCCCACAACGCGCTGGCTCGACGTGCCGAACTTCGCGGCCGGCCTGATCCATCCCGACGACCGCGAATGGGTCTTCCGCTACAGCCGACGCGCCACCGCCGAGTGTCGCGATCACACGGTGGAGTACCGGATGTTTGCCCAGGACGGCCGGCTGGTCTGGGTGCGCGACATCATCTCGGTGATCGTCGAGGACGGTGAGGCCCGGGAGCTGATTGGCGTGATCGTCGACATCTCCGAGTACAAGGCCGCCGAGGAAGCGCTGGAGTCGGCCCACGCACAGGCGCTGTCGGCCACGCGCGCCAAGTCCGAGTTCCTCGCGTCCATGAGCCACGAGATCCGCACGCCCATGAATGCGGTCATCGGCATCACGGATCTGCTGCTCGAGACACCCCTCACGCCGGAGCAGCGCACGTTCGTCGAAACCGTCAGGTCGTCGGGCGACGTGCTGCTGAACGTGATCAACGACATCCTCGACTTCTCGAAGGTGGAGTCGGGCAAGCTCGAGTTCGAGCACATCGACATGGACCCGGAGGCGCTCGCCGACGACGTGGCGCGGCTGATGGGGCAGCGCGCCCGGTCGAAGGGCCTGGAACTGACCTGCCACGTGGCGGCCGACGTGCCGCGCAACCTGGTGGGTGACCCCGGACGATTGCGCCAGGTGCTGCTCAACCTGGTTGGCAATGCCATCAAGTTCACCGAAAAGGGCGACGTTGCCATTCGCGTCTCGGCTCAGCACGTCACCGACGCGCAAGCCGTCATCCGGGTCGAGGTGGCCGATACCGGGATCGGGATCGCCCCCGACGCCCAGGCCCGGCTCTTCGAGGCGTTCACGCAGGCTGATGCCTCGACGACGCGCCGCTTCGGCGGCACCGGGCTCGGCCTGGCCATCTCCCGACGCACGATCGACCTGCTCGGCGGCAACATCGGCGTCGAGAGCGCGCCCGGCGTCGGCACGCTGTTCTGGTTCACGGTGCCCTGCGCGCGCGCCGGCGCGGCGCCAGCGTCAGCCGCGACCGGCGCGCTCGAGGGCACGCGCGTCCTGGTCGTGGACGACAGCCAGGCCTCGCGCGCGATGCTCGAGCAGACATTGATGGACGCAGGGTTGACGGTGCAGGTCGCTCGAAGCACCGAGGACGCCCTGACGGCGATCGGCGATGGCCCGTGGCCGCACGTGGCGATCATCGACGAGGGCCTGGCCACGGGGGAGGGCCCCTCGCTGGCAGAGCGCCTGCGGGCCCGGGCTCCGCATCCCGTGGCGGTGCTGTTCCTCTCGGCGCGACTGGCATCCAGCGCGACGCTGGCCGAGGGCGCGGCTCGCCTGCTGAAGCCCGTCCGCCGCACCGAACTGCTGGCTGCGCTCGAGCGAATCGGACGACCCGCCGTCCACGACGTCGTGCCCGTCCCGGCGGTGCGCAGCCTGGCGCCGCGCGGCGGCACGGCGGCGCGGGTCCTCGTCGCCGAGGACAACCCGGTGAACCAGCGGGTCGCGCGACTCATGCTGGAGCGCTACGGGTGTGTGGTGGATGTGGTGGAGAACGGCGAACTGGCGATTGCTGCCGTGGCCGCACAGGAGTACGACCTCGTGCTGATGGACTGCCAGATGCCGATCGTGGACGGCTTCGAGGCGACGCGGCGCATCCGGGCGCTCGGCGAGCCCGCGAGTGCAGTGGTCGTTGTCGCACTCACGGCCAACGCGTTGTCGGGCGACCGCGACCGGTGTCTCGCGGCAGGGATGAACGACTACCTGGCCAAACCCGTCCGCCGCGAGGCGCTCACCGCGCTGCTGGCGAAATATCTGCCTCCGATGGCGCACACGCACGACGCCGCGTAGGCGTCTTCAGCGCGCCTGGGCCTTCTCGATCTTGGCCCACGAGTCGCGCAGCGTCACGGTGCGGTTGAACACCGGGCGTTCAGGCGTCCCGTCGCGATCTGCGCAGAAGTACCCCAGACGCTCGAACTGATAGGTAAGGCGGGCGTCGGCCGTGGCCAGCGATGGCTCCACGAGCGCGTCGGCCACCACCTCCAGAGCGTGCGGGTTCACTTCCTCGGTGAAGTGACGCGCGTCGTCGCTGCCCGGCTGCTCGGTTGCGAAGAGCCGGTCATAGAGACGCACCTCGGCCGGGACCGCATGCGCGGCCGACACCCAGTGCAGCGTGCCCTTCACCCGCCGCTGTTCTCCGGCCTGCCCGCCGCGGGTCTCGGGGTCGTAGGTGCAGCGGAGCTCGACGATCTCCCCACTCTCGTCCTTCACCACTGATTCGCACTTGATGATGTAGGCGTATCGGAGACGGACCTCATTGCCCGGGAACAGCCGGAAGAACTTCTTCGGCGGCACCTCGCGGAAGTCGTCACGCTCGATGTAGAGCTCGCGGGAGAACGGAACGTCGCGCGTGCCCGCCGAGGCGTCCTCGGGATTGTTGATCGCCTCCAGCATCTCCACCTGACCCTCGGGATAGTTCTCGAGGACGATTTTGAGTGGACGCAGCACGGCCATCGCGCGCGGCGCCACCCGGTTGAGGTCTTCGCGGACGCTGTGTTCGAGGAGGGCGACGTCGATAAGGCTCTCGTTCTTCGCCACGCCAATCCGGCTGCAGAAATCACGGATGGCGCCGGGCGTGTAGCCGCGCCGCCGCATGCCGGAGATCGTCGGCATGCGCGGGTCGTCCCAGGACGACACGACGCCGTTGTCCACCAGCTCCAGGAGCTTGCGCTTGCTCAGCACCGTGTAACTGAGGTTGAGGCGGGCGAACTCGATCTGCTGCGGGTCGCCGGGCAGGCCCGGGAACTGCTCGATGATCCAGTTGTACAGCGGCCGGTGATCCTCGAACTCCAGCGTGCACAGCGAGTGGGTGATGCCCTCGAACGCGTCCGACAGCGCATGCGCGAAGTCGTACATCGGGTAGATGCACCAGGCGTCGCCCGTGCGGTGGTGATGCGCGTGTCGGATGCGGAAGAGCGTCGGGTCGCGCATGTTGATGTTGGGCGACGCCATGTCGATCTTCGCGCGCAGCACGTGTGCGCCGTCCGCGAACTCGCCGGCGCGCATGCGCTCGAACAGGGCGAGGCTTTCCTCGGCGGGACGGTCCCGGTAAGGCGAGTTGCGCCCCGGCTGCGTCAGCGTGCCGCGATACTCGCGAATCTCCTCGGCGCTCAGGCTGTCCACGTAGGCCCGGCCGCCGCGAATCAGCGCAACCGCACAATCGTAGATCTGCTCGAAATAGTCCGACGCGTAGAACTCGCGGTCGTCCCACTCGAACCCGAGCCAGCGGACGTCCTCGCGGATGGCGTCCACGTACTCGACGTCTTCCTTCGTGGGGTTCGTGTCGTCGAGCCGCAGGTTGCACAGCCCGCCGAACTCCGCCGCCACACCGAAGTTCAGGCAGATGGACTTCGCGTGGCCGACGTGAAGATAGCCGTTCGGCTCCGGCGGAAATCGCGTGTGCACACGTCCGCCGTGGCGGCCGGCCTCGGCGTCCTCAGTGACGATTTGGCGAATGAAGTCGAGCGGAGAGGCCGGAGGCCGGGCGTGTGTGGGAGCGTCGGACATGCGCAGTTACGGGTGACAGGGGGCCGGCCTGAGCCAGCATCCCCTAGTGTACCCGTGGCTGCCGTGGGGCAGGTACGCCGCCTGCCTACGATCGCGCCGGATCCAGTTCGTGGGCCTCTGCAGGCACCCAGTCCGGCGACGACGCTCGCAGGGCATGGTGCGGTACGGTCAGCACCGGGCACGGCGCCATGCGCACGACGCGGTCGGCCACGCTGCCGAGCACGAGACGGCGTACCGGGCCGTATCCGTGCGTGCCGACGACGATGAGATCGGCGCGGTGGGTGGCCGCGTACTGCGCGATCTCGCGTGCGGCCGGCAACCCCGCCACCACACGCCTCACCACCCGAGGCAGCGCGGAGACGACGACCGCCGAGCGCTGCGCGAGCAGGCGTTCGGCGTCAGCCATGCTTTCCTCCTGCAGCGCCGAGAAGTCGAGCCCGGGCGCCTCCACGCTCCACGCCTGCTGGCGTGCATCGGGGATGACGTGCAGCAGGTGCAGTTCGCTGTCGTGGCAGCCGGCGAGTTCGGCGGCGAGGCGCAGCGCGTCGTCCGACGTCTCGCTGAAGTCTACGGCGGCGACGATGGTGCGGAAGCCAGACATAACACCCCCAGGGGAACCGTCGCGGTCGACCACCGCGCGGGTTGCACGGATTCACTGCAGGGCCCGTGCCGGAACGCATTCCGCGCGTCTCGCGTGATTGACGCCGATCGCGCGGCGATGATCGCGCTCACGTGAGGAAAACCACGCAGCGAGGCTGAATCTTCCGCGCGCCGGAGTTGGGGCCAGGCGCGGGTGTCAGCTGCCGTCAGCGAGGCACGCGAAGACCTCCCGGTAGAACTCCGGGTGCGACTCCCACGTTTGCCCCGTCACGATGCGTCCGTCGCGAACGGCCTGTTCCGACGACACATACGTGGCACCCGCCGCCTCGATCTCCCAACGGCAGTGCGCGTAGGCGGTCACGCGACGGTCCTGGATCACGCCGGCCGCCGCGAGCACCTGCACACCGTGGCAGATCGCCCACACCCAGCGGCCCTGTGAGTGGAACCGCCGGACGATGTCCAGCACCCGCGCGTCGTGACGGAGGTACTCGGGTGCCCTGCCGCCGAGGACCAGCACGGCGTCGTAGCTCTCCACCTGGACCTGGTCGAACGAGAGGTCAGACGCGGCGCCGTAACCCGGACGTTCGACGTAGGTGTCCCAGCCGGGTTCGAAGTCGTGGATGACGAGGTTGAGCCTGCGGACGCTCGGCGCCGCAATGAGCGGCGTCAGTCCGGCCTCGAGGAAGCGCTGACGTGCATAGAGGCACTCGAAGCTTTCGCCAGCGTCGCCGGTGATGAGCAGGATGTGTCGGGGCACGCCGCGCATTGTTTCGCACCCGGTAATTGCCGTGCAACCGGCGTCGGGCGCCATTGCGGAACGATGGTTGCACCCTTCAGGCCGCATGAGTCGTCGCCATCGCGGCGTTCAACCAAGGAGCTGAGCCATGCACAAGGACGAGATCAAGGGCAAGGTCGAGCAGGTTCAAGGCAAGGTCAAGCAGGCGATCGGCAGCGCGACCGGCAACCAGTCCCTGCACGACGAAGGTCACGTGGACGAGGCGTCGGGCGAACTGCGCGAGGGCGCCGGGAAGGTGCAGCGCAAGGTGGGCGAGGCCATCGAGAACGTGGGCGAGCGCATCAAGCGCTGAGCGGTTGGCGTCTGCGCAACCGTGAAGGTTGGTGCGGAATGTCGGCAGGCCCGACAT
>JAEZCY010000277.1 GCA_023429845.1 Acidobacteriota bacterium | reverse complement strand
GCCTACGTACCTGCACGCACGGCCCGCGGCCTGCGTACGTTCACGGTGCGTGAGGCTCGCCCCGGGAGGGCGGGCTGTCCCAGCCCGCCGCTGTGCCGTCGGGCGCCGCGCGGAGCTCACTTCCGGTCGTAGTGACCGGTATAGGGGTAGGGCTTGCCACTCGCGTCGAGCCGCGTGCCCTTGATGCGGAGCACCTTGCCGTCGGGCGACACCTCGGTGTTCGTCTCGAGCACCTGCTTGCCGTCCTTCATGTAGACCGTCTTTCCGGTGTTGCCGTCCAACGTGCTCGTGGCGCTGTCGATCGCCGTCCACCCCGTCACGGGCACGGGCTTGCCATCGCCGCGGGTGGTGAACTGCCATTCGAGTGCCGCGCCGTCGGCCGAGATCTCGTTCACGACGACCGTGATGTCGGACCCGGCCTGGCTGATCGTGAGGTCCCGCGACCTGGGCATCGCTCCGCTCCCCGACGACTTCGCAACGTCGAGCGCCCAGCGCCCGACCATCGGGTTCCGGGACTGCGCGTGCGACGGGTGAGCAGAGGCGAGCACAGCCACGACGGCGACGGCCAACGCCAGTGACACGACGGACCTGCGACGCATGTGCACTCCTTGATGAATGGTGGGAGACGAACATACGCGCGCGCGCAGACCTCGTCCAGATGGGAGACTTGTCGGCCGGGACGCGATGCCTGCCTACTTGCCCCGGGGAGGGCGGGCTGTCCCGGCGCCGCGCGCGCGTCGGGCAAGGCCCGACGCCGACGCTCCTGCCACGACAACGGCGGTCAGTCGAACTGGACGACGAGCGGCGCGTGGTCGCTCGTGCCGAAGTCGCGCTGGCACTCCGCGCGCACGGCGCGTGCGCCGAGCGACGCCGTCGCGAGCACGTAGTCGATGCGCCAGCCGATGTTGCGCGCACGCAGATTGCGCCACGGCGCCCACCACGTGAACAACCCATCGTCGTCCGGGTGCAGCGTGCGGTGCACGTCGGTGAGCCCGACATCGATCACCCGTTGCAGCAGCGCGCGCTCGTCCGGGCGCTGCCCGATCGCGCCGGGTTTGCGCTCCTTGGCGTGTAGATCGCGGTCGGTGAGCGCGACGTTCAGGTCGCCACAGAGCACGAGACGACGGCCGGCGCGATGCACCTCGGCGGCGTGGTTGCCGAGCGCCTCGAGGAACTGCATCTTCGCCGCGAAGTCCTTGCCCCCGTTCGGCACGTACACGCTCATGATCTCGAGGTCGTCCCGCGTCACGCTCGCGACGCGGTACTCGAAGTCGAACTCAGGATGCGCCGCCTCGCAACTGGTGCCCGCCATGTCGCGATGCACGAGCAGCGCCACCCCGGAGTAACCGCCGGACCCGTGCCAGCAGGTCCAGTAGTCGTCGCGGGCCACGAGGGTCAGGGGCACCTGTTCACGGGCGGCCTTGATCTCCTGCAGGCAGAGCACGTCCGGGCGCTCCTCGTCGAGCCACTGTTCCACCTGCGCGGCACGTGCGCGGATGCCGTTGACGTTCCAGGTCGCAATCTTCACTTGACGATGGTGTCGAGGGTCTGCGCGGAGACGGAGTGGTACGAGCCGCGGGCCTGCTGGTAGATGCGTCGGGCGATCGGCTGCCCCCACGGGGTCTGCATGAGGTCTTCGTACAGTGGACGGAGGAACTTGCGCCGCCCCTGACTCGTCAGGAAGCGCTCGAGGGCCGGGACGGCAGGCTCGTACTGGCGTGCGACCGTCACGCGCAGCCATGCAAACAGAATCTCGCTGTTGCCAGACGTCGACAGCTCGTAGCGAGCATCCAGGGCACGCACCTGCGCCGGCGACAGAGTCATCGTGCGCAACTGCTCGAGGAAGTGCTGCCACTGCTGCGGTGTCCACCCCTGCACCTGCAGATCGGTCGGGGCCGCGCCGTCGGCAAGGCGGCGCGCCTGGCCATCGACCTGGGAGAAGGCCGACGACGTGGGCACGTATGCCGATGCAGGCAGCCCGGGTTCATGAAGCCACGCCTGCAGGTTCAGTCGATCGGCGAGCTCGGCGTCGCCGCGCAGGAGCTCCTGCTGCAGGTCCGACACGAACTGCCCGGTCGTGATCGACGTGAACGCATGACGATTGAAGTACCCGCGCAACCACGGGTCGAATCGCTCGCGCCCGACCGTCCGTTCGATCGTCTGCAGCAGGGCGGCGCCCTTGTCGTAAGGCACCGACGTCATGCCGTCGTCGGGGTCGCGGCCCTTCAGGTCGAGCACGAGCCTCGTGTCGGCAGAGGGCAGCGTCGCCATCTCGCGCACCAGCTCATTGCGCGCGAGCACGGCGAGCATCTCGGCCCGCGGGGTGCCGTAGAGCGCCTCCATGATGCGGTTCTCGAAATACGACGTGAAGCCCTCGTTGAGCCAGAAGTCGCCCCACGTGGCGTTGGTGACGAGGTTGCCGGACCAGGAATGCGCGAGTTCGTGGGCCAGCAACGACACCAGCGACCGATCGCCGGCGATGATCGTCGGAGTGGCAAACGTGAGTCGAGGGTTCTCCATGCCGCCGAACGGGAACGCGGGCGGCAGTACGAGCACGTCATAGCGCCCCCACCTGTACGGGCCACCGAGCGATTCGGCCGCGGCGATCATCTTCTCGAGGTCCTGGAACTCGTCGGCGGCGCGTTCCAGCATCACCGGCTCGGTGTAGACGCCCGTCCGCTGTCCGATCTCGCGAAAGGCGAGGTCGCCGGCGGCGATGGCCATCAGGTACGCCGGCACCGGCTGTTCCATGCGGAACGTGAAGCGCCGCATCCCGTTCCCGACGTCCTCGCCCTTTGGTGTTTCCATCTCCGCCGACATCACGACGGTGAGCGGCGCCGGCGCGGTGATGCGCGCGTCGTAGGTCTGCCGGATGCCCGGGCTGTCCTGCGTCGGGATCCAGGTGCGCGTCAGGATGGCCTGCCCCTGCGAATACAGGTAGGGGTGCTTCTTGCCGGCGGTTTGTGCCGGGGCCAGCCACTGCAGGGCCGCCGCATCGGGACGCGTCCGGTAGTGCACCGTCACGGTGTCGCCCGCGTCCGGCAACTCGATCGTGAGCGACTGGCCGAGGTGCGGCACCTCGGTGCCCAGAGTGAATCGGAGTGCGTCCCCATCATCGTCCTCGACGCGGGTGACATCGAGGCTGCGTGTGTCGAGCACGAGTTCGCGCGCATCGTCGCGGTGGGCGATCGTCAGCTTCGCGGTGCCTTCGAGGATGCGTCGCCCGAAGTCGGCAACGAGGTCCAGCGCCACGTGGGTGACCCGCGCTTCGGCCGGACGGGCGAACGAATGGATGTCGGCCTCGAGTGGCGCGTCGGGCATGTCGGGTCGCGACTGGCCGTGATTGCAGGCCATGGCGGTGAGGATCAGGGCCGCGGCCACCAGCGCTCGCGACGTCACGGGAAACTCACGGCAGGCGAGCCGGGCAGGCGCGCGTTGTGCCAGCGGGCGCGGCGACGGGCGGTGAGGGCTGCGAGGATGTGGCATACCCAGCCGAAGAGGCCGCCCGTACCAATCCAGAATCCGGGCGTGACGATCAGCCAGAAGATGCCGCGGAGGAAGTCGCCGTTGTAGATCTGGCCTACTCCGGGCACCACGAGGCTCAGCACCGCGGCCACCCCTGGGTCCTTTCGTGTCAGAGCCATCCTCAAGTAGTAGCACAGCCGCGGGCCGCAGGGCGCAGGCAGCTGGTGTATTCTCGCGCGGCCAAGCTCATCAGCCCGTGGAACCGCGAACTCTTCCTCCCTGGCCTGCCGTCGATGCCGCACCCCTGCTCACAGCGGCCCGCCCCCAGACGCTGCTCGCGTGGCTGCGCGGGACGATGGTCCGCATCGTGGCGATCACGCTCGCCGTCCGCCTGGCCACGGCGATCCTGGCGTTCTTCGCGCAGGTGACGTTCCCCGCATATCAGGATCAGGCGTTCGGGGTGTACCGGCACAGTCACGCCTTCTGGGACAACTTCGCACGGTACGACTCGGGGTGGTACCACGGCATCGCGCGGAACGGCTACGAGTGGGTGGAGGGTGGGCGCAACAACCTGGCGTTCCTGCCCGCGTATCCGATGGCCATGCGGATTGCCGGGCAGCTGTTCGGAGGCAAACCGGCCGATCTCTACTTCGGCGGCATCGCGGTGTCGTGGGTGGCGTCGGTCGCCGGCATGCTGATGCTGTATCGCCTGACCCGGCTCGACCTGGACGACGAAGCCGCCGAGCGGGCCATCCCGTTCGCGCTGCTGTACCCGTTCGCCTTCTTCTTCGGCGTGGTGTACTCGGAGAGCCTGTTCCTGCTCACCGTGCTCGTGGCGTTCTACGGGTTCAGGACGCAGCGTTGGGCGCTGGGGGCGGCCGGCGGACTGGTGGCCTGCATCACCCGGGTCAACGGGATCATGCTGCTGCCGGCGCTCGCCTGGATCGTGTGGACGCACGTCCGCAAGCAGCCACGAGGCTGGCCGGCTCCCGTCGCCGCGCTCGCGGCGGTGCCACTCGGCCTGGTGGGCTATTGCATCTTCTGTTACGTGCTGAGCGGCAATCCGCTCGAGTTCGTGGATAGCATCCGACGGTGGGACTACCACCCGGGCGGCACGCCGCTGGCGGCGCTGCAGTCACTGCTCGTCCGCCTGTTCACGCAGCCGTATCACTACCTGGTGCACGGCCCGATGGCACCGTACGACACCCTGAACGGCCTCGCGGCCGTGCTCGCGCTCTGCCTCGTGCCACTCGTGTGGTGGCGGCTGGGCACCGCCTACGCGTTGTTCATGCTGGCCAACCTCGTCCTGCCTCTTTCGTCGGGGCAGTACGAGGGGCTCGGTCGCTACACGTCCGTGTTCTTTCCCATCGCGATGCTGGCCGGCACCATCGAGCAGTCGTCCTTCCGCATGCTGGCGATCGGGCTCAGCGCGGCGTTCTACGCACTGTGCCTCGCGCTCTTCGTGAACGTCCATCCGATCTTCTGAGGCGCCGAACCCCAAGGCCCAAGGCCCCACGACCAAGGCCTACAACCTGTACACCCTCTTCACGAGCCGCTGCGTGAGGTCCACGATGATCTCGTGCGCTTCGGCTTCGTCGATGACGTGCCGGGTGACGAGCTGCGCGAGGAACGTGGCGTCCACGCGGCGTGCCACGTCGTGGCGCGCCGGAATGGACGGGAACGCGCGCGTGTCGTCGTTGAAACCGGCGGTGTTGTAGAACCCGGCCGTCTCGGTGACTGCGTGACGGAACCGCAGCATGCCTTCGACACTGTCGTGGAACCACCACGGCGGACCGAGCACCACAGCCGGGTAGTGCCCCGCCAGCGGCGCCAACTCGCGGCTGTAGGTCGTTTCGTCCAGCGTGAACAACACCAGCGTGAAGCCGGGCTCGTTGCCGTAGGCGTTGAGCAGTGCGTGCAGGTTGCGCGTGTACTCGGTCTCGAGCGGGATGTCGGCGCCCCGATCGGCTCCGAACCGCTCGAACAGCCGGGTGTTGTGATTCCGGAAGCTGCCGGGGTGCAGCTGCATGACGAGCCCGTCCTCCACGCTCATGCGCGCCATCTCCATGAGCATGTGCGCGCCGAAACGCACCGAGTCGGCCTGGCTGGCCCTGCCGGCGAGCGCCCGCTCGTAGATGGCCGCCGCGTCGGTGTCCTCGAGGCGTTCGGTGTACGGCACGGCAACCGCGTGGTCGGTGGCCGTGGCCCCCAGTTGCTTGAAGAACGCCCGGCGCGACTCGAGCGCCCGGATGAAGGACGCGTACGTGTCCATCGACTCGCCGGTGAGCACCCCGAGGCGGTCGATCTCATCCCGCCACGAGGGGTGTGAAAGCGTGACCGCCATGTCGGGCCGGAAGGTGGGACGCACGTTGCCCCAGCCCTCGTCTCTCATCGCCTTGTGGTACTCGAGCGTGTCGCTGGCGGCGTCGGTCGTGCAGAGCACTTCGATGCCGAAGCGCTCGTAGAGCGCCCGCGGCAGGAACTCGGGCTGCGAGAGGCACTCCTCGATGTGGTCGTAGATCGCGGTGGCGTTCATCCCGTTGAGCGGCTCCGTGATGCCGAACACACCCTCGAGTTCGTGCTTGAGCCAGCCGCCGGTTGGCGTGGCGCGATAGAGGTAGAAGTGCTCGGCAAACAGCGCCCAGATCCGGCGCGGATCGGTCTCGACTTCCGTGCGGTCGCGCGTCGGGATGCCGAGGCGCTCGAGCGCGATGCCCTGCGAGTACAGCATCCGCGTGACGTAGTGGTCGGGAATCACCAGCAGCGTGGCCGGATCCGGGAAGGGCGCGTTCAAGGCGAGGAGCTTCGGCTCGACGTGGCCGTGCGGGCACACGAGCGGCAACGTCTCGACGCGCGTGTAGAGGTCGATCGCGATGCGACGCGTGGCAGGATCGGCGTCGAAGTACCGGTGCGGATGCAGCATGGGGGGCAGGATACTGCCGGGGAGTGTGGAGCGGGTAGGGACGGCTCAGTCGTCGGGCCCTGGCAGACGCGCTTGTCGGCACGCGTCGCGAACGGGTACGTCGACGCCCGTCCTCCCCGGCGCACCGTGCCGCGGCGCGTCACGCGCGGCTCAACGGGCGCGGCGCGCCGGCGAACGACGCCGGGGCGCAGGCATGGCGCGGATGCGCTCCCACGCGAGCAGCAGCGCGCCCCGCACCTCGGGTTCCCCAGCCCTCGGCAGCGCGACGCTCGTCGCCCCCTTCAGGCCCCACGCCCCGGCAGCCGGTGTGAACACCGCCGGCGCATCATCGATGACGGCTGCCTGTTCCTCGGGCGTCAGCATGATCGTGCCCTTGGAGTCGGAGAGCAGCGTCGCGAAGATCCGGCCGTTGACCCGGAAGTCCGGGTGACCCATGTGCGACTTCTCCTCGGCGCCCTCGAGCGCGAGGACGAGTGCCCGGTAGGCATCTGCGGTCATGCCGGCATTCTCCCCCGATCGCGCGCCGATGGATTGGACGAAACGGAAGGCGGCCGCCGCCGTCAGAGCCCGACCGATGACTCCGTCACCTGCGTGCCGTCTGTATCGCAGGAAGCAAGGAGCATTCATGAGTCAGCCAGCACGCGCTACGGTCACGAGCCTGTCGTCCTTCATCCTCAAGTCGGTTGCGACCGCCGACGCTTTCGCAGGACGACCCCTCCCGATCAGCACGCCGGCGCGCCGGGCCGGTGTCGTCGTGAGTGCAATCCCCGCGCTCTTCCTCGCCATGGACCTGTCGATGAAGCTGCTGCAGGTTCCGCCCGCGCTCGAGGGGACCGCGCAACTCGGCTATCCGACCACCGTCGTCCTGCCGCTCGGTCTGCTGCAGCTCGTCTGCCTCGTGCTCTATCTCGTGCCCCGGACGTCGGTGCTCGGCGCGATTCTCTGGACCGGCTATCTGGGCGGCGCCGTCGCCACACACGTGCGCCTGGGCAATCCGTGGTTGTCCCACGTCCTGTTCCCGGTCTTCATCGGTGGACTGCTCTGGTTGGGCCTGTGGCTCAGGGACGCACGGCTGCGCCGGGTGGTGCCGCTGTCCTGACGCCGACGAGGCGCGTCACGGGAACCAGATGGTGAAGCGGGTGGGGCCGCCCGCCGGGCCGTCGAGCGTGAACGGAAACGCGTGGCGCGTGAGGATCTCCTGCACCAGCGTCAGCCCGATGCCCTGACCCGATTCCTTCGTGCTGAAGAACGGCGTGAAGAGATGGTCGCGGACCTCCGGGGCCAGGCCAGGCCCGCTGTCCTCGACCTGCAGGAACGCCTGCCCGGCGCTCGTGCCTGTACGCAGCACCACGCGGCCATCGTGACCGACCGCCTCGATCGCGTTCTTGAGCACGTTGACGAGCGCCTGCTCCATGAGCGTCCGGTCCAGCGCCACCGGTGGCACGAGCGCGACGTCGAGCACCAGCGCCACGCGACGACGGTCCGCCTCGCCGGCCATGAGCTGCCGGAGGTGGTTGAGCAGGTCGTGGAGGTCGCACGGCGCCAGCTGCGGTTCCGGGAGGCGGACCACGTCGGCAAACGCCTTCATGAACGCCGCCAGTTGCGTCGTCCGATTCATCACGACGGTGAGCGCGCCTTCGAGATCGGTGCGGCTCTCGCCCGGCAGCTGCTCGGCAAGGGTCAGGCACGACGTGAGCAGCGAGTTCGACGCGGCAACCGAGTTGTTGACCTCGTGCGACAGCATCCGGATCAGCTTCTCGTAGGCCGCCTTCTCCGCCTGGCGGAGTTCGTCGGTCAGCTCCTCGATCACGAGAAAGGTCCGGCTGAATCCGCGATCCATGAAGGTGCCGCGGCTGGCCTTGGCGCGGCGTCCGCCAGGCAGCGTCACGACCGCAGAGGGCGCCTGTTCCAGGGAGGCGATCACCTCGCGCAACACGGTGGCGCCGGTATGGGCCGGCAGGCCCGGTGTCACGTCCCGCCCGAGCAGGCCCTCGGCCGCAGGGTTGAGGAAATCCACGCGGCCGTCGTGATCGAGGATCACGGCACCCGACGGCGACACCTCCAGCAGGCTCTGGAGGAAGTGGTGCTGCTCGCGCACGCGGACGCGCTCGGCCCGCAGCGCGTCGGCCATGCGGTTGTAGATGGCGATCAGGCGGTCGATCTCGGCCTGACCGGTGTTGCGGAACCGCGTGGTGTAGTCGCTCTCTTCGAGGAGCTGCGCGCTCTCCTGCACCAGGGCATGCGCCCGCAGGAGGCGATCCACGAGCCACGCCCCGGCCAGGGCCGAGACGACGAGCGCCAGCTCCAGCACCAGAAGTGCCCACGGCGTGTCGCGGACCAGCCGCCAGGCGAGCACCGCCATCACGGCGTGCAGCGTGAGCAGGTAGGCGTAGAAGAGGCGCCGAAGTGTCACGGACGCGAGCCTGGTCGCTACGAGATGCCGTACTTCTCGAGGCGCCGGTACAGCGCGGCGCGACTGAAGCCGAGCGACTCGGCGACGCGGCTCACGTTGCCGCCGTGATGCCGAAACGACTTCAGGATCATCGCCCGCTCGATCTCCTCCATCGTCATGCTGCCCACCGGTGGCAGCGGGTCGTGCCCGGTCTGGGGCGTCGCGCCCTCCATCTCCGACGTCGTGCGGAAGTCGTCCACGTCGAGTACCTGTCCGGGCGTGACGAGCGCCGTGCGCTCGATCCAGTGTTTGAGCTGCCGCACGTTACCTGGCCACGGCAGGCCCTGCAACCACTTGACCGCCGCCGGGCTGATCGTCAGCGCTTCGCGCCCCTGGTGCTGCGCGATCGCCTGCACGAAACGCTGCGCCAGCAACGGGATGTCGGAGGGACGCTCGCGCAGCGCCGGCAGGTGCACGGTGATCAGGTTGATGCGGTACAGGAGGTCCTCGCGGAACTCCCCGCGCCGTGCCATCTCGGGCAGCGGTCGATTCGTGGCAGACACGACCCGGACGTCCACGGACCGCTGCTGGCTCGAACCGAGCACCTCGTAGGTCCTGTCCTGCAGCACCCGTAAGAGCTTCACCTGCGACGACGCGTCGAGGTCGCCGATCTCGTCGAGGAAGATCGTGCCGCCGTCGGCCAGTTCGAACCGCCCCTGCCGATCGTGGCGCGCATCGGTGAACGCACCGCGCACGTGGCCGAACATCTCGCTCTCGAACAGCGTGGAGGCGATGCCGCCGAGATTCACCTTCACGAACGGCCGGCGCCGCCTGTGGCTGTTGCGGTGCAGCGCGTCGGCGATGAGCTCCTTGCCGGTTCCGCTCTCGCCCGTGACCAGCACCGACGCATCGGTGGCAGCAACGCGCCCCACGAGCTGGAGCAGCTTGAGCATCCGTGGATCGCCGGTGACGATGGCGTCGAAGTCGTAGCTCGCGTCGAGCTCCTCGCGCGAGACTGGCGCCATGTCGTGACCGGTCGCCGAGCCTGCCAGCCGCAAGGCGGTCTGTACCGTCTGGAGCAGCGCGGGATTGGTCCACGGCTTGGTGACGAAGTCGGACGCGCCCAGCCGCATGCCCTCGACGGCGAGCGAGATCGATCCCCAGGCCGTGATGAGGATCACCGGCAGCAGCGCGTGGTCCTTGCGGATGCGGCGCAGCAGCTCGAGGCCCTCCTCTCCCGACGTACGGCGGGAGAAGTTCATGTCCTGGAGCACGAGCGCGCACGGGTGCTCGGCGAGCCAGGCCACCGCCGCGTCGGCCTGGCCGACGGCGTGCGTGCGATAGCCGGCCTGCTTCAGCAGCAGGGCCAGCGACGCCCGTACGGCTTCGTCATCGTCGGCAATGAGGATGGGCGCGGTGTCGGGGCGTGTCGTGGACATCGATATCGTTCGGCCTCGCCCGTTCCGGACGCGGGTTCAGGGCCGACGGCCGAATGCCGGAGGCCGACGGCCCCATGCCCTACTCGTAGCGTAGCGCCTCAGCGGGCGGGATGCGCGTGGCCAGCAGGCTCGGGTACCAGCCGCAGAACGACGTCAATGCAAACAGCAGTACCGCGGCGAGCATCAGGCTGGTCGTGAAGACGGGGCCCGGGATGGCTCCCAGCCACCCCAGCACCGGCACCTGCACCAGCAGCGCCAGGCCACCGATCACGGCGATGCCGGTCATGATCATGAGCTCCAGGAAGATCTGCTGGCGGATGCGTGCGCGATCGGCGCCTTTCGCCCGCCGCAGCCCCAGTTCCCGTATGCGCTGGGTGACGTTCTGCCACAGCACCCCGCTCAGGCCGAGCGCCACCATCACCAGCAGGAAGCCGGCGACCATGCCCATGATCACCAGCGGCGTGAGGTAGTTGTCGCGCAGGTACTGGGTGCGTACCGACTCCACCGGCTTCATCACAACCCCCCAGTCCGGCGCAATCCCCTGAAGCGACGTGACGAGCCGCTCCTCGAAAGCGGCCGTCACGCCCGGGCGGACGCGAACGACGATCGCGCCGGGGATGTCGGCGCCGACCCGCTCGCGCGTCGCGGCCGGACTCGGGTGTGCCACGGAGGCGTCCGCCTCGTCGGCAGCCGGCGGGGTTGCGGCCGACACGATGTCGTTGCGCACGAACATGTAGTTGCCTGGCGTCGAGTACTCGCCGAACTGCCGGTAGTCCTGAATGACGCCGACCACGCGTTGCGGACGGTCTGGTGGCCCGTCGCCGGGGTTGGGCGGCGTGTCGCGACGCGGCATCATCCGGCCCGCGGCCTGCTCGCTGCCGAAGATCTCGCGCGCCATCGACGCGTTGAGTACGACGGCCTCCCAGTTCTGTCCGGCATCCTCGCGCGAGAACCAGCGCCCGTCCACCACGGGGATCGCCAGGGTCTCGGCGAGCTCGTCGCCGGCCCGGTTGCCGTTGAACTCCACCCGCCGTCCATCGGGCAACTCGATGTCGCTGTTCCACTGCCAGTTGCGGAACGACGGCATCAGCACGTGTGCGACCGACTCCACCTCCGGCATCTGCCGCGCCGCGTCGATCAGGCGCTGGAAGCGGGCGAGGCGTTCGCGGTCCTCGTCGGGCGTCGAGTCCAGGCCACGAGGTACGCGCACGACCACGTCCCAGATCCGCTCGTACGTGAAGCCGAGCGGCGCCTGGTAGTTGCGCCAGTAGTGCAGGGCCACGGTCGTCACTGCGGCGAGCACGAGGAACGACAGCAGGATTTCCGTGATGATCAGGAAGTTCGACCGCTTCCGGTTCCAGATCAGCTTCAACAGGTGCAGGGCCATGGCTTACCTCGTCCCCTTGAGCGCGACGACAGGGTGGACGCGCGACATGCGCCACGCGGGATACACACCGGACAGCAGCCCGAACACGATGGACAGTGCCAGGCCCCAGATGAAGATCCGCCCGTTCAGCGCCAGCTCCGCGTACGGGATGAGGCCGCTCTGGTTGATGGCGCGCAGCACCAGGCCGGCAATCACGAACCCGAGGAGTCCGCCGATCACTGTCAGCGCCAGGTTCTCGACCACGAACTGCACGACGAGCGTGCGGCTCGAGGCGCCGAAGGCCTTGCGGACGCCGATCTCAGAGGCGCGCTCCATGATGCGACTCACGTTGAGGTTCACCAGGTTGATCGCGGGCAGCGCCATGAAGATCAGCGCGGCGACCGTCAGCACGAGTACGCCGAAGGCCCCGTACGTGCGGCTGAAGTCCGTGTCTCCCGGGTAGAAGTTCCGGGCCATGTGCTCGAAGCGCGTCTCGAGCGAGGCCTGCAGCGTCTTCCACTGCGTGCCTGCGGGCGCCTTCCAGGTCGCGGTGCGCGACAGGAACTCGGCGCGCACGTCTTCGGGTCGCGTGCCGGGCGAGAGCAGGAACGCCGGCTGCAGATTGCCCAGATATTCTTCTTCCCACCCCTTCGACTTCTGCGTGGTCAGCGGTGCGTACATGTCCGCTGACGGCACGCGCAGCGACGGCACGTCCCGGACGACGCCCAGCACCTGGAAGCGCTGTCCGTCGGCGTCGATGTAGCGGCCCACGGCCGGCGCCCCAGCGAAGAACCGTGCCCGGGTCGTCTCGTTGATCACCACCACCAGCCGCGCCGCGGCCACGTCGGCGTCTACGTAGGGGGATCCCTCCAGGAACGTGAACTGGTACAGGCGCCAGAAGTCCGCGTCGGTGTGCTTGACCGTCGACTCGATCTTGCGGCCATCGACGAACGAGGTTGCGGCCGACCCGTGCGTCTGGACCGTCATCATCGCGACGCCCGGCAGGTTTCGGGCGTAGTCGTTGATCAAGCGGTACCCGGGCGGGCTCTGCCACGTGTTGCTGCCCCCCTGCATGCGCGCCCGTTCCATCACCAGCGTCCGCGGCAGGTTCACCTCCGGCGCCATCGGCGAGAGCGCGTGGTCGAAGAGCGCCACGGCCACGGTCAGCACCACGAGCGTGAAGCTCGTGCCAAACAAACTGATTGCCGTGAAGACCTTGCGCCGCTGGAGGACCTTCCAGGCGAGGGTGAGGTAGTTCTTCAGCATGCTGCTATCGCTTTCCGGGAATCGGGCATCGGGAATCGGGTTGGTTGCCGGCTGCCGCCTGCCGGTTCCCGGTCCCCGGTTGCCCCGCCGCCTTCATTGCACCTGCCGGCCGTCGAACAGGCGCACGATGCGATGCGTCTGCTCGGCCTTCTGCGGGTCGTGCGTGACCATGACGATCGTCGTGCCCTCGCTGTTCAGCTTGGCGAGGATGGCCATGACGTCGTCGCCCATCGCCGAGTCGAGGTTGCCCGTGGGTTCGTCGGCGAGCAGGACGATCGGCTTGCCGACGATGGCGCGCGCAATCGCGACCCGCTGCTGCTGACCGCCCGAGAGTTGCGACGGAAAGTGGTCCACGCGCGAGCTGAGTCCCACGCGGTCCAGCGCCTCGAGCGCCAGCGCACGACGCTGCGCCGCGCCGCCGGAGCGATACAGCAGCGGCAGTTCCACGTTGTCCACGACCTTGAGGTCAGGGATGAGATGGAAGGTCTGGAAGATGAAGCCGAGGTCGCGATTGCGGATCCTCGCGAGATCGCGGTCGCGATACGACTCCACCCAGCGATCGTTCAGCCGGATCTTGCCGTCGCTCGGCTCGTCGAGCAGTCCCATCAGGTTCAGCAGCGTGCTCTTGCCGCAGCCGGACGGGCCCATGATCGACACGAACTCGCCCTGCTCGATCTGGAGGTTGATGTCGGCCAGTGCGACCGTCTCGATGCGGTCGGTGCGGTACACCTTCTGGATCTGTTCGAGATGAATCATTGTCGTCTCTCGCTTTTCGTTTCCCCACACGTCAGGTAGGGACGGCCGTCCCGGCCGTCCGTCTGCGCTGCTGGCCCGTCTGCGCGGATGCAGATGGATCACTGGCACAGCGCGTATGCAGGCGGACCGCTGGCACAGCGCGTATGCAGGCGGACCGCTGGGACAGCGGTCCCTACCTGATCCGAATCTCCGGCGTGCTCTCGTAGTCGCGCATGTCCGAGGCAATGACCTCATCGCCCTCCGAGAGGCCCTCGATGACTTCGAAGAACTCGAAGTTCGACACGCCCAGCCGCACCGGCGTCCGGTACGCGCGGTTCTCGCGGAGCACGAAGGCGTACTGCGCGCCGCCGCCCTGCGCGAATGGGCCACGGGCCACGCGCAGCACGCGCGGCTTGCGATCGGTGATGACCTGCACGTCGACGCGCAGGTTGGAGCGGAGCCACTCGGCGTCCGGGTTGTCGAGCGCGACCTCGAAGCGGAGCGCGCCGTTCTGCATCTGCGGTTCGACCATGCTCACGCGGCCGGTCGTGACGCGATCGTCGAGTCGCACGGTCACCGGCTGGCCGACGGACACGCGCGCGGCGTTGACGTCGGAGGTGGATGCCTCGACGCGGAACGCTGACAGGTCGGCGACCCGCGCCACGACGTCGCCCTTGCGTACGAGCGCGCCCTCGTCGTCCTGCACGAACGTCAGCACGCCCTTGCGGTCGCTCTTGGTCGTCGTGAGCTCCAGGAGGCGGCGCTGTTGCACGTCCTCGGCGTGGAGCGACTGGAGTTCGAGCGCAAGCCCGGCGAGCTGTGCGCGGTTGGTCGCTTCGGCGTTCACGCGGCTCCGCTTCAACCGCGCCAGGTCCACCTGCGCCTGCGCCGCCTTGAGCTCGGACTCGCGGAGGGCCTCCTGCGACACGAGGCCCTCCCTGGCGAGCGCCTGGTTGCTCGCGAGAGCCGCCTGCAGCGCCTGGAGTTCGAGGTCCTTGGACGTGATCTGCCCATCGAGCTCGATCAACTGCGCCTCGAGGGTGAGGCTCGTCCGTGCCTGCTCGTTGCCTTTGAGCGCGATGTTCTGCCGCAGCTTCTCGGCCTCGAGCTCCGAGTCACTGGTGTCGAGGCGCACGATCGGTTCCCCCGCCTCGAGCGTGTCGCCCACGCGCCGCAGCACGGCGAGCACGCGAGCGTCGATCGGGCTCGAGATCACGTGCTCGATGGCCGGGACGACCGTGCCCGATGCGGTCAGCGACGCCTCGAGCGGCCCGCTCTCGACTCGGGTCGTCCGGACACGATCGCGGCGCACGGACGGCCGCAGCAAGTCGGCTCCCCAGACGAGCGCCGAGGCGAAGACGATGAGCACGGCGGTGAGGGGAACCCACCGCCGCACCTGGGCACGTCTGCGAACGGACGATTCGATCGGGCGGTCCACGGCCGCTCCTGAGAGCAACCGCCGTGCCTGGGAATCACGCGAAAATGCGCGGTCCGCACCACCCGGGCGTTCACGGGCGAACGAACCGGTGTTCGGAAGCGGACACTACGGGCGCCGGGGCATCGGACGCCTCGGCGAGGGTCCTAACAGGTTGTGGCGACAGTGATGTCGCGCGCGGAGAGGGCGGCAAGGAGCGCGTCGGCAAGGCCGTCGAAACCGAGCCGCTCGGGTGGGTGGACACCAGGGGTCGCGAACGTGCTCTCAGCGAGCCACCGCGCGACGATCGCGGCGGGGCAGCCCGTGGTGCGGGCCATGCTGCTCGTCGGGCTGCCCGCATCTGCTCGATCCACCAGCAGCCATCGCGCGTGCCTGCCCGACCCTTCGGAGGTCCGACCGGACACGTCTACGCGGAGGACGGTCATGTCGTGTTCGCCGGGGCCGTACTGCCATTGCGGGAACAGCAGCGCGGCCGTCACGCGTCGCGGCGACACGTGCAGGTCGCCGACCTGTACGGGGCGCACGTCGAAGAACCCGGCGCCCGCCAGCGCCTGCATCACCATGAGATGTCCGGGGTGGCGGAGCGTGCGCTCCACCATGGCATCGGCGCGCACGGTGTCCACGAGGCTGCGAAGACCGTCGGTGTTGAATGCCTCGAGCGGACCCACGCCCGGGACGTGGATCACCACGGGTTCGCTCAAGGCGGGAAGCGCGATAACCGTGCCGTCGCGCACGAGGCGTGCGGGCCGCGTGTACTCCTCCAGGACGTCGGCCGCCGCGAACGCCGCCTTGTAGAAGAACGGTGGGCGAGGGTCGGCTGGGAGCCCACCGACGTCGATCGTGAGTCGCAGCTCGTGCCTGATGTCGCGCACGGCATGGCCGACGAGCACGTGACTCAATCCGGGCGCCACGCCGCAGTCGTACACGATCACCGCGCCGGATGCGCGCGCGTCGTCGTCGCTGACGCGAGGGTCCTCGGCCAGGAAGCTCACGTCCACGTGCCGCCGACCCGCCCGCGCCATCTGCGCGATGACGGGCAGGGCCAGTGTGCTGGGCAGCGTCCCGATCGACACGTCGGCGTCTGCGGTCACCGCGTGTACCGCCTCGGGACTCCGTAAGTCGGCCAGACGCGTCGTCACGCCGAGACGCGTGGCCAGGAGGTCGAGCCGCCGGGCGTCGCAGTCCACGACCGTCACCGCGGCGCGAGGCTCGGCATGCGTGAGATCCCGTGCGACCGCCTCGCCCACGACGCCCCCGCCCAGGACCACTGCGCGCATGACCGGAGCATACTGAAAAGCCGCAACCATGCTTGAACGTCGGCCAGCGCATGTCGAGGACCGGCGGACCGTTCCTCACGGAAGGTCAGATGCCGATCATCCGCCGCTGGATTGCTCCGAGCGCGAGGGGATCGCGCCCCGCGAACGATGTTCGCCGCCCATCGCGGCACCTTGTAACCGTCGCCTCTCGGGCGAAAGGGAAGCGCCGCCCGTCGGGCAAGGCCCGACGGCTACGTACGTGAAAGGCAAGGCCCGACGGCCGACGTACGTGAAAGGTAAGGGCCCGACGGCTACGTACGTGCGGCTGCGTACACCGCCGGTGGTATGGGGCACGCGCAGGGCGTGCGAGCCGCGGCGCGCTGCCGTGCGCTACCCGTCCGAGGCGACGGCGACCGCGGCCGGACGGAGCACGTCCTCGCCGATCAGGTATCCCGGGGCGGCGACGCCGGCCACCACGCCTTCGGGAAATTGCTCCGACGCCGGGATGGTGGTGATCGCCTCGTGAACTTCCGGGTCGAATGGCTCGCCCAGCGGCTCGATTCGGCTGATGCCATAGCCCGAGAGCTTGTAGAGGAACTGCTGGCGCACGAGGTCGATGCCTTCGAGCAACTGGCCGGCGCCGCCTTCGACGCGGGCCGCGGCGATAGCGCGATCGAGGTTGTCGATCACTTCGAGGATGTCGGCAAACACGGCCCGCCGATTCAGCTCCGCGTCGCGCGCCGCCTCCTTGCGGATGCGCAGGCGCATCGCCTCGAACTCGCGCTGCGCCTCGTGCACCGCATTGACGTACTCCTGAAGCTGCTCCTTGCTCTCTGCAAGCTGCTGCTCGAGTTCCTGTACGTAGGACGGCTTGTCGAAGATCGACGGTGCGTCGTCGGTCGCGGCGGGCGCATCCTCGGCGGTCGCGCGCGCCCACCAGCGGCGGTCGACGACTTTGACGGGTTCCTGTTCACTCATCGGGCGATTGGAGATGACAACTGGGGATGGCCCGACGACGTCGAGCTCCCCGACTCATTGTCGATTTTCAATTCTCAACTTTCAAATTTCACGCGTCCACCGTGTCCCTGCTGGCAGGGGCCGGCGAACTGATGATGTCGAACGTCAGTGCGTCGTTCTCGAGGCCGATGCGCACCGTGCCGCCGTGCTCGAGGCGGCCGAAGAGGATCTCGTCGGTCAGCGGGTCGCGCACCTCGGTCTGGATGATGCGCGCGAGCGGCCTCGCGCCGTAGATCGGGTCGTAGCCCTTCGCCGCGAGCCAGGCGCGCGCCTCGGGCTCGAGGGCGATCGCCACACGCCGTTCCGCCAGCTGCGCTTCGAGCTGCAGGATGAACTTCTCGACGATCGTCTCCACCGTCTGCGGCGCGAGCGAGCCGAACGTCACGGTTGCGTCGAGGCGGTTGCGGAACTCGGGACTGAAGATCCGCTCGAGCGCCTGCTTGGCGCGCCCGGCGGCGCCCTTGCTGCCCGTCGGCCCGCCGAAGCCCACAAGGGCCTGGCTCATCTCGCGTGAACCCGCGTTGGACGTCATGATCAGGATCACCTGCCTGAAGTCGGCCTTGCGCCCCGCGTTGTCGGTGAGCGTGGCGTGGTCCATCACCTGCAGGAGGATGTTGTAGATGTCGGGATGCGCTTTCTCGATCTCGTCGAGCAGGAGCACGGCGTACGGATCCTTGCGGATCGCGTCCACGAGCAGCCCGCCCTGTTCGAAGCCCACATACCCCGGCGGCGCGCCGATCAGGCGGGCGACCGCGTGCTTCTCCATGTACTCGGACATGTCGAACCGCACGAACTGGTTGCCGAGGTGGATGGCCAGCTGTCGCGCCAGTTCGGTCTTGCCGACGCCCGTGGGCCCGGTGAACAGGAAGGAGCCAGCCGGCTTGTCCGGCTGGCCCAGCCCGGCGCGCGCCCGCTTGATCGCCCGCGCCACGGCCTTCACCGCGTCGTCCTGGCCGAAGACCACCCGCATCAGCTGCTCCTCGAGCGTACGCAGGCGTTCCTTGTCAGAGGCGTGTGCCTGCTTGTCGGGAATGCGGGCCATGCGCGCGATCACGCGCTCGATCTCGGGCACGTCCACCGTCTGGCGCGGCGGCTCCACGGCCTCGGTCGTCGGGGCAGTCGTGGCGCCGCCCGCCGCGCTCGCCGCCGGCACGATCGGCTCGCTGGCCTCGGTCTCGGC
>JAEZCY010000268.1 GCA_023429845.1 Acidobacteriota bacterium | reverse complement strand
GGACGGCCTCGCTGCCGATCGCGCCGGCGAGCGACGTCGCGCGCGCCGCGACGAACTCGTCGCCTGTGCTCACGATCGAGGCGAGCGCCGGCGCCGCGTCTGCGCCGAGCTCGCGCGCGGCCAACACGTAATCGGGTTCTTCCGGGCGCAGCCACGCCAGGACTTCGGCTTCGGTGACGGGCATGGCTCCTCCTCAGTGGTCGTGCACGAAGTGGCTGGTGATGAAGCGGATCTTCTCGGAATCGGCCAGATCCGGCGGCAAGTCCACGATGTTGTCGGTGCCGTCGCCAAACATCAGTCGCCGGTCGTTGTCGGTGTGTCCGAGGCCGAAGACGTGGCCGATCTCGTGCCCCAGCGTCCATTGCGACGCGCCGCTGGTGACGATGGCTCCGGGTTGACCGGGCGGGTGCTTCGCGCAGCCGTTCGCCGCCGGCACTGTCGCGCTGACGAAGAAGATCGCCACGTCGTTCTCGGACGCGTGACGATGGCGATACAACTCGCCGACGTCGCCGGGGATGTTGTCGCCGAATCCGTCCTTGCACTCGCCGATGTCCACCGTCAAGAGGCCGGGCAGGTTCAGGTTCCGCACCGTGGACACGGACACCCGGATGCCTGCCGAGACGTACACCTGCCGCATGCCGTCGAGCATCTGCTGGATGGTGAAGCGGGACGGCTGCTGCAGGATGCGGAGGTGGATGTGCAGGCAGCGCTCCGGTGCCAACAGGCCCGGCACGATCTGCTTCCAGCTCGGACGCCACCCCTCGTGGCTGCGGAGCTGGCTGATGCCGCCACCGTCCGCCACGGCGTAGAACTCCCCGACGCCGGCCGACGCGTCGTAGAACAGCAGGTCGGTGTGGCCGTCGCCGCCGAAGTTGCCGGGCACGATCTGGTCCCAGGTGGTGCGCCAGCCTTCGTGGGTGCGGATCTGGCTGATGCCGCCGCCGTCCGTCACGGCGTAGAACTCGCCGACGCCGCTGCTCGCGTCGTAGAAGAGGAGGTCCGTGAGTCCGTCACCCCCGAAGTTGCCCGGCACGATCTGCTTCCATGACTGCCGCCAGCCCTCGTGCGTGCGCAGCAGTGCGATGCCGTCGGCTGTCGTGCGGTAGAACTCGCCGACGCCCGCCGACGCATCGTAGAAGAGCAGATCCGTGAGTCCGTCGCCACCGAAGTTGCCCGGGACGATCTGCGTCCAGCTGCCGCGCCAGCCCTCGAACGTCCGATGCCGCACGAAGTCGCCGTCGGCGCGCTGCCGATAGAACTCGCCGACGCCGGCCGACGCGTCGTAGAAAAGGAGATCGGTGCGGCCGTCGCCAGCGAAGTTGCCGGGTACGATCGTCGTCCACGACGAACGCCAGCCGGTGTACTGCCGCAGGAAGCGGATCCCGCCCGTGCCGTCGCTCGTATAGACCTCACCCACACCGGCGCTGGCGTCGTAGAACAACAGGTCGGTCAGGTTGTTGCCACCGAAGCTGCCGGGCACGATCTGCGTCCACGAGCTGCGCCACGATGTGTCCTGCCGCAGGAACTCGATGGCGCCGCGGCGGGTCATGTAGGTCTCGGCGACGGCGGGCGTGGCCTGGTAGAACAGCAGGTCGGTGAACATCGGCGCTCCCGTGTTGTCGGTGCTACCTGGAAAACGACGGGTCGGCGACGAGCGCACCGGCTCGACATTGAGGCGCACGGCGGCACGTGCCCGTTCGCGTAACATGGCGGGCGGCGAGCGGCAGGCCCGCGCTTGCCGTCCCCATTGAGATGGCCGACATCAGACCTGCGAAGAACCCGAGGAGCTCCGAGTGATCGTCCCGCGAACGTCCCGCACCGAGATCATGCAGAAGCTGCGCGCCAAGATCGCCAGCCGCCTGCCCATCCACATCGCGAGCGCCGGCAGCGGGCTCGTGGCCAAGTTGCTCGAGGCCGCCGGCGTCGACTGCGTGAACACGTTCTCCGGGGCGCGCCTGCGCGCCAACGGCATGGGCACGATGTCGATGCTGTGGCCCATTCTCGACTCCAACAAGCAGACGCTCGACTACACGCGCGAGGACATCATGCCGGCGATGAAGGGCGACGCATTCGTGTGCGCCTGCCTCAATGCCAACGATCCACTCAAGGACATGCGCATGGTGCTCGAGGACTGCGCGCGCATGGGCGTGCAGTCGGTGTCCAACATCGGGCCCTCCATTTCCTACGTGGACAAGGAGAGCGAGATTCGTCGGGTGCTCACCAGCGCCGGCATCACGCTGCAGAACGAGATCGACCTGCTGAAGCTCGGACGCGAGATGGACATGGTGACGATCGGACTGGCGTTCGACGAGGAGGACAGCATCCGTCTCGTCGAGGAAGCGCAGCCCGACATCTTCTGCTTCCACGCCGGCACGACGCGCGGCGGACTCCGCGGCTACGATTCCGGCGAGACGATCGAGGAAACGGCAAGCCGCACCGAGGAGGCCAACCGCAAGCTGCGCCGCATCAAGGAGGACATCATCCTGGTGGCCCACGGCGCGGCCATGGAGACGCCGTCCGACGCGCAGTACATCCTGGACCACACGTCCTGCGATGGTTTCTGGACCGGCTCGTCCACCGAACGACTGCCGATCGAGCAGGCCGTCTCCGCCGCCGCACGGGAGTTCCAGGCGCTCCGCTTCCCCGACAATCGCTAGGAGTCCGCTTACATGCCGAAGAAGGTCATCGCCGTCCTTGCGACGCTCGACACCAAAGGGCAGGAAGCGGAGTTCCTCCGCGAACAGCTCGAGGCGCTCGGCAGCCGCGCCCTGCTGATCGACATCGGCGTGATGAATGCGCCGGTCACCGCCGCCGACGTCACGCGCCGGGAGGTGGCGCGAGCCGGGGGCGCGTCACTGGCGCAGCTGCAGGCAGGACGGTTGCGCGAGGCGGCGCAGCCGGTCATGTCGGCCGGGGCCACCAAGCTCCTCCTGAAGCTCGTGGATGCCGGCAAGGTGCACGGCGTGATCGGGATGGGCGGGCTGCAGGGCACGGCGGCGTGCACGGCGGTGATGCGCGCGCTGCCGTATGGATTGCCGAAGGTGATGGTCTCGACCGTCGCATCGGGCGATACGTCGTCGTATGTCGGCATCTCCGACATCACCATGATGTTCTCGGTCGGCGACATCCTCGGGCTGAACTCGTTCATGCGGAAGGTGCTCGCCAACGCGGCGGGCGCGGCGCACGGCATGGCGCAGGTGAAGCTGACGCTGAAGCCGCGCGCGAAAGGCGCCAGGCCCCTGATCGGCATCTCCAACCTCGGCGTGCTGACGCGCGGCACGATGCTGGCGGTCGAGCTGCTGCGGAAGCGCGGCTACGAGTCCATCGTGTTCCATGCCGTCGGCACCGGCGGACGGGCAATGGAGCTGATGATGAAGCAGGGCATAATCGGCGCCGTGTTCGACTACGCCATGGGCGAGATCAGCGACGAGGTGTTCCATGGCCTCCGCGCGGGCGGCAGCGAGAGACTCTCGGTGGCCGGCTCGCTCGGGCTGCCGCAGGTGCTCTGCCCGGGCGGCTCCGAGCACCTGGGTATCCTCGTCGCGACACCGCACCAGCTGCCGGAACGCTGGAAGGATCACGCCCACGTCTGGCACAACGAAGTGGTGCTCGCCCCGCGGCTGAACACGAAGGAGCTGCGCACCGTCGCGAAGGAGATCGGCAAGCGGCTGCAGACGACGCGCGGCAACGCGGTGCTGATGCTGCCGACCCTCGGAACGGGCAGCTACGCCATGCCGGGCGGACCGCTCAATGATCCGAAGGGCGACAAGGCGTATTTCGACGCGCTGAAGGCGGCGCTTCCGGCAGCCATCGAAGTGGTCGAGCGCCCGCTCCACGCGGAGGACCCCGCGTTCGTGGAGGAAGCGGTGGAGCGACTGATCGCCCTCGTCGAAGCCGGCGGCCGCCGCGGGGGCGCGCGGACGCGACCGACGGGCGGCACGCGGGTCCAGGGTCGAGCGAGGCGGGCGGTCGGCGCGTGACCGGGAGCGCCTTTCCGCGGCTCGAGCTGCACAATGCGCACGGCGAGCGGATCGACCACGCGTATCGACCGGCCGGTCATGCCGCCGAGGTGCCGCACACGCTGGCCATCATCGGCCATGGTGTGACGTCGCACTGGGATCGTCCATGGCAGACCGAGCTCGCCGACGCGCTCGTCAACGTCGGTGTGTCGTGCCTGCTCGTGTCGTTTGCCGGCAACGGCGCCTCGGAAGGTCGCTTCGAGGATGCGACACCGACGCGAGAGGCCGCGGATCTCGGCAGCGTGATCGACGCGGTGGCGGCGCGGGGTGTGCGGCGCGTCATCTACATCGGCCACAGCATGGGCGGCGCCGTCGGTGTGCTCCGTGCATCCGTGGATCCGCGCATCTCGCTGCTCGTGTCCCTGGCCGGCATGTTCCACGTGGACGCGTTCATGCAGCGCCACTTCGGGCATCTCGAGCCCGGGGTGGGACTGATGCTGGACAAGCCCGGGTGCGTCTGGAACCGCACGCTCGGGGACGATGCGGCGCGGCTGGGATCGCTCGCGCCGCAAGCCGGCCAGCTGCAGGTGCCGTGGCTGCTCGTGCATGGCGACGCTGACGAACTCGTCCCGCTGCAGGACTCGGTCGACGCGCGTGCCGCGGCCGGCGGGCGGCCGTCGCTCGTGGTGCTGCCGGGCGCCGACCATCGCTTCACGGGAGCGATCGACGACATGTCCAAAGCCGTAGTCGACTGGCTGCGCGCCGAACGCGTGCTCTGAGCCGGGGAGCGACGTGCGAGTTCATGGACTGCCGCACCGGAGCGAACGTGCCGGTGTGGCTGCGGCGCTCGTCGCGTATGTGGCGTTCGTGGTGTACCAGTCGCTGGCGGACGGAGGCGGGTGGGCCTGCCGCGGGCCGATCCTCGGTCTGGCGGTCCGCGTGTCGCGGACGGACCTGCTCGCGAACGTGATCGCGTACGTGCCGGTTGGCGCGCTCTGCGTGCTGGTCTTGTCCGGACGTACGGTGGGCGAGCGTTGGCTGGGCCGCCGGGTGGCCTGGGCCATCATCGCCGGTGTCGCGGGCGGGGCAGTGTTGTCGGTGTGCATGGAGATGGCGCAGGCCTGCCAGCCCGCGCGTGTGTCGTCGGGTTACGACGTCGCAACCAACGTCCTCGGCAGCGCGCTCGGGGCCGTCGCCGCGGGGTTCCTGCAGGCAGTCACCGTCCCGCCGGTCTCGTCCACGGCACGCGCCGTCAGCGCGCTGCACCTGCTCACCGCAGCCGTCATCGTCGGCTGGGTGGCGAGCCAGACACTGCCGTGGACCTTCTCGGTTGACGTCGGCACGTTCAGGTCGAATCTCTCGTTCCTTCTGCACTGGCGCGGCGTCGAAGCGCTCGATGGCTGGCGCGTGTTGCGGCATGCGGGCGCCTGGGTCGCCATCGGTTGTGCGTGCCGCCTGCTCGCACGGACATCAGCGAGGACGGCGGGGGCACTCGTGGCTGCGGCGGCGAGTGCGCTGTTCCTGCAGGTGCTGCTCGATGCGCGGGCGCCGCTCTCGTTCGAGGAACTCCTGGGTTTGGCGCTGGCGGCGGGGATCACGCTCCTCGCGGTGGTTTCGCCCGCCGGACGACGCGCGGCGGCGCCGTGGTGGGCGGTGGGGCTCGCCGTGGGCGCTTTGTCGAGCGTTGCCGCGTACGAGCTCGAGCCGGGGCGTGGCGTAGCGGCGGCCGGGTTCAGCCTGTGGCCGCAGGTGGGGCTCGCGGGCCTGCGCGGGGCGATCGACTACGCCGTGCTGTTTGGCTGGCTCGGACTCGCATGCGCCACGGCGGACCGGTGGACGCGTGGCGAGGACGCGAGGAGCTCGGTCAGGTGGTCGGCGATCGCCGTGCTGCTGATGTTTGCCTGCGAGCTCGTGCAGGTGTCGATGCCCGGGCGCGGCGCGGACGTGTCGGCGCCCCTCTTCACGCTGCTCGGCATCCTCATGACGCGCGCGCTCCTTGCCGTCGGACGCGTAACCTGAGCGCACCCCAGCGCGGCCGTCTCCGGACCCGACGGCAGCCGTCGCCCGCTATCCGTACGTAGCCGTTCGGCGTTCGCCGTTCGACGCACTTACACCTTGAAGAACACCTGCCGGCGATACAGCCACAGCAGGACGCCCCAGGCGGCGAGCGCGAAGAGCCCGTGCTGCACGACCGGAAGCCACGTGTCTCCCAGCGCCGGGGCCAACAATCCCGTCCAGGCCCGCGTCGCGCTGCGGAACCAGCCGCCGAACGCGTTGCCAATCACGTACGCGGCGATCGAGTTCATCCCCACGACGACCAGGGGCGCGGCCCACCGACGCCATTGCTGCACTTCGACGGCCCAGTAGAACGCCGCGAGCATCAGCGTGGTCCAGCCGGCCGAGTACACGGTGAAGCTCGGCGTCCAGATGCGCTTGATGATCGGCAACCAGTTCCCGAGCAGCAGCCCCGCGAGGATCCCGCCGAGTCCCGCGATTGCGAGCGTCACGGCGATGCGCGTCGCGTCGCGCCGCGCACCGACGTACTGCCCGGCCATGACGCCGAAGATGATCGTGGCGGTCGCAGGCACGGCGTTGAGGCCGACGTAGCCGCCGCTGTAGTGGCGCCCGATCATCCACATGTCGAACGCCCTGCCGATGTTGTCTCCGCCCTGAGCCCACGGGCCGTCCGGGCCGTTCCAGGGGTTGAGCATCCAGAGCAGCTGGTAGCCGACCAGGATGCCGGCCGCCACGAGGCCCTGCGTGCGCAGCGGTCGGCCGAGTACGAAGAAGGCGACGACATAGCCGAAGGCGATCTGCTGCAGCACACGGATGAAGCCGATCTGCACGCGGTCGGCGCCGATGTGATCGAGGAGGATGCCGATGGCGAGGAGCGTCAGCGCCCTGCGGAGCACGTGCGCGCCTTGCGTGAGCCATGTCTCACCGCGGCCCGCGCGCGCCGCAAAGGCGAAGGGCATGGCAACGCCCACCATGAACATGAACGCCGGCTGGATCAGGTCCCAGTAGACGGCGCCTTCCCACGCGACGTGCTCGTTCTGGCGGGCCAGCCATCCCCACATCGCGTGGCCCTCGAGCGAGTGGAAGATGCCGCCGCACAGCAGCGTCAGCATGATCAGGCCGCGGTAGGCGTCGAGCGACGTGAGCCGCTGGGTTCCGAGTGGTGCCCCGACCGACGTGGCGTCCGCGACCCGCGCCGGCTGACGCAGGCCTGAACGGGTGCGTGCGCGTTGAACGAGGCTCATGCGATGTGCAGGTAGTATCGCTCGTGTCCGCCCCGGATGCGACGTCGTTGCCCACCATGACCGAGAGCGTCCAGAGTCCCCACCGCCCGATCATGCTTGCCGAGGTGCTGGCGCACCTGCGTCCGACTCCCGGCGACGTGGTGGTGGACGCCACGCTCGGCGGCGGCGGTCATGCGGGCGCGATCCTCGAGCGGATTCGACCGGGCGGCCGGTTGATCGCACTCGACGTCGACGCGGTGGAACTGCCGCGGACGGAGGCGCGGCTGCGCGCCGCCGGGTACGGCCCGGACGTGCTCGGCGTGCACCATCGCAGCTTTGCCGATCTTTCCGCCGTGCTCGCCGACGAAGGCGTAGGCACGGCTGAGGCGATCCTCGCGGATCTGGGCGTGTCGTCCATGCAGCACGACACGCCGTCGCGCGGCTTCAGCTACAAGCATCCGGGTCCTCTCGACCTCCGGATGGATCCCTCACGGGGCGAGCCCGCCTCACAAGTGCTCGCGCGTCTCGACGAAGCCGCGCTCGGACGCGTGCTGGCCGACAACTCCGACGAGCCGCATGCCGACTTCATCGCGCGCGAACTGACGCGGCACCCGGTGACCACCACGCACGCCCTCGAGCGTCGCGTGCGGACGTCGCTCGCCGATGCCTTTCCGCACCTGGCCAAGGCGGACGTGAAGATGTCGGTGCGGCGCACGTTCCAGGCGCTGCGCATCCTCGTGAACGACGAGTTCGCTGCGCTGGACTCGTTGCTGCAGGCACTCCCGCATTGCCTCGCGCCGGGGGGGCGCGTGGTGATGCTCACCTTCCACTCGGGCGAGGATCGCCGCGTGAAGCGCGCGTTCAGGGCTGGTTGCCGCGCCGGCCTCTACACGCGGATCGCCGAGACGGTCGTGCGATCAGGAAAGGCCGAGACCTTCTCGAACCGACGGGCCGCGGCCGCGAAGCTTCGCTGGGCGATTCGCTGACCGCGCGGGTAAAGTCACAGGCAGGCTGTGCGGCCGCGCGGCAAGGGTGGCGCGGCCACGGAGGCGACGACGATGGTCAGGTGGTTGACGGGATCGGCGAAGTGGTCGCCGTGGGCGCCGCCGCGGGCCCGAGAGTCGGGCGCGCTCGACCGGACGGCTGGGAGCGGACGGCCAGGGCCGAGTGCCACCGACGCGTCTGCGGTCCAGTTCGATCACATCTGCAAGATCTTCGACGACACCCTGGTGCTGCGCAACGTGAGCTTCAGTGTGCCGCACGGTCGCATGGCGATCCTCGTCGGCGCGAGCGGATCGGGCAAGTCGGTGCTGCTCAAGATGATTCTCGGCCTCGTCCGGCCCGATTGCGGCACGGTCCACGTCAACGGCGAGCGCATCGACGATCTCAGCGAGGCTGAGTTGATGCGTGTGCGGGACGACATCGGCATGCTGTTCCAGGAGTCGGCGCTCTTCGATTCGCTCACGGTGGCCGAGAACGTCGGTTACAAGCTCGACGAGGAAACCGACATGCCCACGCACGACGTACGCGCGCGGGTCCACGAGGTGCTCGGGTTCGTCGGCCTCGCCGAGCACATGGACCGCATGCCGTCGGAGCTGTCGGGCGGCCAGCGCCGACGGGTGGCAATTGCGCGTGCCATGGCGGCGCGCCCGCGCCTGCTGCTGTTCGACGAGCCGACGTCCGGGCTCGACCCGATCACGGCCAAGACGGTGGATGCCGAGATCCTCAAGCTGCGCGATCTCGAGCACGTGACCGCCCTGCTCGTCACTCACCAGCTCGAGGATGCCTTCTACATCGCGTCGCACCAAGCTGTGCGAAAGGATGGCGACGTCGTGATCGTGCCGGCCGACGAACGCAAGATCGAGGAGGTCGAGTTCATCGTCATCAAGGACGGCGTCGTCTACTTCCAGGGCGGGGTCGAGGCGATGCGCACGTCGAGCGACCCGTATCTCGTGCGATACCTGAGCGGGTTCGTGCCACCGCTTCGCCGCGAGGAGATGGAGGCCGCGGCGGCCGCCGCCCGTGCGTCGGACTCGGCCTCCGGTACGTAGCGGTCGGGTCCTCTCCGTACGTAGCCGTCGGGCCCTCTCCGTACGTAGCCGTCGGGCCC
>JAEZCY010000078.1 GCA_023429845.1 Acidobacteriota bacterium | reverse complement strand
GTGCGTCGGCGCCGACGCGCCTCTCCGTGGACGTCCGCGGGCATGAACAGGTGTTGCTCGTCTACGGGTCACCCCGCGGCGACCCCGTCATCGTCTCGAGCGGCGACGGCGGCTGGACGCACCTCGGGCCGCACGTCGCAGAATTCCTCAGCGGGCGCGGGTTCTACGTCATCGGGTTCGACGTCAGGGCATACCTGTCCGGGTTCACCTCCGGGCAGACCACGCTGAGAGCCGCAAACGAGCCCGGTGACTACCACGTGCTCACGCAGCTCGCGCGGAAACGAACCGGGAAGCGCCCGCTCCTCATCGGCGTTTCGGAGGGCGCGGGGCTGTCGGTGCTGGCCGCGACGGATGCCTCGACGAAGGCGGACATCTCGGGCGTGATCGGTCTCGGGCTGCCGGACCTCAATGAGCTCGGATGGCGCTGGCGGGATGCGCTGATCTACCTGACGCACGGCGCGCCGAACGAGCCCATGTTCAGTGCCGCTGCCATCGTCGCGCGGGTGACCCCCATCCCGCTGGCGGCGATTCATTCGACGCACGACGAGTTCGTGCCGCCAGCCGAGATCGCGCGCGTCCTCGAGAACGCCAAGGAACCGAAGCGTCTCTGGATCGTGGATGCGTCCAATCACGGCTTCAGTGGCAACCTCGCCGCGTTCGACCGCCAACTCCTCGATGCCATTGCCTGGGTCAGGATGCACGCTCCGCAGTGAACGCCATGGTCCCGCGACTGCGCGCCGCGCTGCCGGTCGTCATCGGCGTCGTGCTGCTGTTCGCGGCGCTCGCAGTGCTGCGGAGCGAGCTGCGCGCCATCACGTGGCACACCCTGACGGCCGATCTCGTCGCCATCCCGGCCTGGCGGCTGTGGCTCGCAGTCGTACTCACCGCTGTCAACTACGCGGTGCTGACCGGTTACGACTTCATCGCCCTCGCCTCTGTCGGCAAGCGCCTCCCATGGGGCCGCGTTGTGGCAGCCTCGTGCCTCGCCTACGCGCTTTCCAACACCATCGGCTTCGCGATGCTGTCGGGCGCCTCCGTGCGTTACCGCTTCTACACGCGCTGGGGTTTGACGGCGCAGGAACTGTCGCGCGTCGTGTTCGCGTACGTCGTCACGTTCTGGCTGGGACTCCTCCTGATGGGCGGACTCAGCCTCGTGGTCGGCATACGGGGCCACGATCTTGGGCCGCGCCTGGAGGCCGGCATTGTCGCGGCCGGTGGCCTCTTCATGCTGGCTGCGCTGGGCTACGTCGCGGCGGCGTGCCTTGGACTCGGACCCGTGCGGCTCGGCCGGATCGCGCTGCCGCTTCCTCCCCCGCGACTCGCCTTCGCGCAGTTAGGACTGTCCGTCCTCGACTGGACGGTGGCCGCAGCCGTGCTGCACGTCCTGCTGCCATCCGGCACCGTGTCCTTCCTGACCTTGCTGTGCGCGTTCCTCGCATCACAGCTGCTGGGTCTGGCCAGTCACATTCCGGGCGGCGTAGGTGTGTTCGAGGGGACGATGGTGCTGCTGCTCCAGCCGTTCATGTCGTCGGCCGTGCTGCTGCCAGTGCTCATCGCGTACCGCGCCGTGTACTACCTGCTGCCGTTGTCGCTTGCGGCGGTGGTGCTGGTGGCCGACGAGCTCCGCCAGCGACGCTCGCCGTCGGCAAGGGTGGCCGCCGTGCTCGGCTGGTGGACCGAGCAGGTGACGCCCCGGGTGCTCGCCGCGTTCGCGTTCCTCGCAGGCGTCGTACTCCTGGTCTCCGGTGCGACGCCGGCCACGAGCGGACGCCTGGCGTTCCTCAACCGCGTCCTGCCGCTGGAGCTGATCGAGGTGTCGCACTTCATCGGCAGCGTCCTCGGTGCGGTACTCCTGCTGCTGTCGCAGGGACTCGCGCGCCGCCTCGATGCCGCGTATTTCCTGACCATGGTCGCGATGGTCGCCGGCATCGTTGCCTCACTGCTGAAGGGCGGTGACTACGAGGAAGCCCTGATCCTGGCGGCCATCACCCTGGTTCTCTGGCGTGCCCGGCCGGCGTTCGGGCGACGGGCGGCGTTGTTCGACACGCGCTTCTCGCCGGCCTGGATCGCGGCCGTCGTTGCCGCGCTGGGAACGTCGTGGTGGCTTGGCCTGTTCGCCTTCAAGCACGTGGACTACTCGAAGGAGTTGTGGTGGCAGTTCGAACTGCATGGTGAAGCGTCACGCATGCTGAGGGCGACCGTGGGCGCGAGCGTGACCACGCTGCTGTTCGCGCTGGCCCGGCTGATCGGCCATGCGCCACACGAGGCGCCCAGGCCGACCCAGGCGGACCTCGAGTCGGCCGCGGCCGTGATCAGCCGACAGACGGCCACGTTGCCGTACCTCGTGTACCTCGGCGACAAGGCCGTCCTCTTCGATGAGGCCAGGTCCGGGTTCGTCATGTACGGCGTGCAGGGACGCACGTGGGCGGCACTGGGCGACCCGGTCGGTGCGCCTGAACAGATGCCCGGTCTCATCCGCCTCTTCCTCGAGCGATGCGACGACTTCGGTGCGGTGCCGGTGTTCTACGAAGTGTCCGCCGACCATCTCCATCTGTACGCGGACGTGGGACTCACGCTGGTCAAGCTGGGCGAGGAAGCCCGCGTCGATCTGTCCGGCTTCAGCCTGGAAGGCGGATCCGGCAAGAAGCATCGCCAGGCCCTGCATCGGCTCCACCGAGACGGCGCCACGTTCCGCGTCGTCGCCAACGCACTCGTGCCCGGCATCATGGACCAGCTGCGCGCCGTGTCCGACGACTGGATGGCACAGCGTGCAGGGGCAGAGAAGGGCTTCTCGCTCGGCTTCTTCGATCCCGACTACCTTCTCCGCTTCCCGGTGGCTGTCATCGAGCAGGGCGATCGCATCGTCGCGTTTGCCAACCTGTGGGAGGGCCCGCGGCACGAGGAGCTCTCCATCGACCTGATGCGGTACGACCGCCGAGCGCCAAGGGACGTCATGGACGCACTGCTCGTGCACCTGATGTTGTGGGGCAAGGGCGAGGGCTACCGCTGGTTCCAGCTCGGCATGGCGCCGCTGTCGGGGTTCGAGCGCTCATCGATCGCGCCGTCGTGGAGCCGACTCGCGTCGTTCGTCTATGCGCACGGCGAGCCGGTGTACAACTTCCAGGGACTCCGGACCTTCAAGAACAAGTTCGACCCTGTCTGGCGCCCGCGGTACCTGGCCTACCCGGGCGGGCTCCGGCTGGCGCGCGTGCTGGCCGACGTGGCAGCGCTCATCGCCGGCGGGTATCGAAGGATCTTCCTTCCGTAGCGTGAAGGGTGGCGCCACGCACGGCATGCGTGGGCGCAGGTGGTGGTTCGCATGCGCATCCTCGTCGTCGAAGACGATCACAAGGTGGCCAGCTTCATCCAGATCGGGCTGGAGCAGGAGGGCTATGCCGTCGATGTGCTCGGTGACGGCGGCTTCGCCGGCGAACAGGCCCGCAGCATCGACTACGACGCCGTCGTACTCGACCTCATGCTCCCCGGCCGGTCCGGCTTCCAGGTGCTGCGTGACATCAGGGCCCGCAAGCCGGTGCTGCCCGTGGTCATCCTGACGGCCAGGGACGCCGTCGAGGATCGCATCGCCGGACTGGACAGCGGCGCGGACGACTACATGGTGAAGCCGTTCGCGCTGGCGGAGTTGTCGGCACGTCTGCGGGCCGTCCTGCGTCGGGGCGCGCCGAAGGAGAACGTGCTCCGCATCGCCGACCTCGAGGTGGACACCGTGACGCGGCGAGTCCGGCGGGGCGCGCAGCGCGTGGATCTCACGGCCAAGGAGTACGCGCTCCTCGAGTACCTGATGCGCAACAGCGATCGTCCGCTGACTCGGACGCTCATCATCGAGCACGTCTGGGACATCCACTTCGACAGCATCAGCAACGTCGTCGAGGTGCACATCAACGCGCTCAGGAACAAGATCGACCGTGGCTCGGCGACGCCGCTCATCCACACGGTGCGTGGCGTCGGCTACGTGCTGACGGACGCGCCGCGGTGACCGTTACCCTGCGGTCCCGGCTCACGTTGCTTCACACGGGTGTGTTCAGCGTGCTGCTTGTGGCGCTGGCGGTCACCTCGTACCGGGTGCTCGCCTACCAGCTGGACGTCGATGTCTCCAGCCGACTCGACGAACTGACAAGCGGCCTGCATGGGTATCTGCGGTTCACGGACGGCGCGCCCACCACGGTCTTCGACGGCACCGACCCGGCACAGTCGGCCTTCGTCGAGGAAGCGACGCGCTATTACCAGGTGTTCGACCTGACTTCCGGCGAGCTCGTCGTGCAGTCGAACGCGCTCACGCCGCTCGGCGTCGAGTTCACGGCCGGCGAGGTGCACCGGTTCGCCGAGCAGACCGCGCCCTTCGACATCCAGACCGACTTCGGCCGCATCCGCCTGTCCAACAGCGTGCTGGAGCCAGCAAAGGGGCGACGGTACCTGCTGCAGGTCGGCGTGACGTTGGCGCCTGTGGACCGCGCGCTCGACAGGTACGTCGCCCTTCTCGCGATCGGACTGCCGGCCGGACTCGTCGCGGCGTTCGTCATCGGTCGATGGACGGCGGGTGTCGCGCTGACGCCCCTCGCCGACCTTGCGGTGGCGACGCGCTCGATCGACATCGAGGGGCTCCGTCGACGACTGCCGGTTCGCGGCGTCCGTGACGAGGTGGATGCGGTTGCACTGGCGTTCAACGACACGCTCGCGAGGCTCGATCGCGCCATGGGCGAGATGCGACAGTTCAGCGCGGCGCTCGCCCATGAACTGCGGACACCGCTGGCCGCGCTCCGGGGAGACATCGAGCTCGCGATGCTGAGGTCGAGCGCTGACGAGGACATCCGGCATTGTGCCGATCAGCTCGAGGAGATCGACCGCCTCACGCGCCTCATCGACCGGGTACTGTTGCTGGCCCGTGCCGAAGCCGGCGAGATCCCCATGGTGTCTCGCGAGATCGACCTGGGAGAGCGTGTCGCAGCGGTCGTGCATCAGATCGAGCCGGTCGCGCAAGCGAAGGGTCTGTCGCTGCGCTGTGACGCAGCGGCGTGCACGGTCGTGGCTGGCGACCCCGACTGGCTGCAGCGCGTTGTCATTAACCTGCTCGACAACGCGATCAAGTTCACGCCCGCCGGCGGCAGAATCGAGGTCGGCGTCTCGCGGGGGCGCACGGACGCGCAACTCACCGTGCGGGACACCGGCATCGGGGTGGACCCGGTCGCCGCTCCGCACGTCTTCGAGCCGTTCTTCAGGGCCGACCCGGCGCGATCGTCGGAGGTCGAGGGCGCCGGGCTCGGGTTGAGTCTGGTCAAGTGGGTGGTGGAACGTCACCACGGGCGCATCGAGCTCGCGAGCCGGCCTGGTGAGGGCTCGACGTTCACCGTGTTGCTGCCACTTGCGCGTACTCCGGGCAGCGGGTCTGCGGCGTCGGCGCCTTGAGCGAACTTAATCCGTGCCTCATGCCCTGCTCAGGTGTGCTGCGTCAAATGAAGCAGGGACGCAGAGCAGTGAGGCCACGGAGCAAGAGCCGCACGCGCGTTCCCGGGACGTTCGAGAGGAGCGCATCATGAAGAGGCAGATCATCACAGCCCTGGTCGTCGGCGCGCTGAGCGCAGCGCCGCTGACCGCACTCGCGGCGCAGGCACCCGCGGCAGCACCGGCTGCCAGAACGGCGAAACCCGCTGCAGCGACCCATTCGATGAAAGGGGTCGTCAAGTCGATCGACGCCAAGACCCTGGTGTTGACCGGCAGCGGCGGCAATCACGGCGACATGTCGTTTGCATTGAACGCCTCGACGCGTCGCGAGGGAAAGGTCGCGCCAGGCAACGCGGTGTCCGTTCGCTACCGCGACGAGGGCAAGACGCACGTGGCGACGGCGATCAGCGTCGAACACGCCGGCAAGTCGTCGCCGTCTGGGTCACAGCACTGATGAGACCGGCGGGGGCAGGCCGCTTCTGCAGCGATCTGCCTCCGCTCGGCGTGGCCGCCTTCGCCAGCTGAACGCGACATCGAGCGTCGTCGCTATTCCGCGGGGGCGAGCGGGCGGATCCAGATGTTGCGGAACCGCACCGGATTGCCGTGGTCCTGCAGTCCGATATACCCCTTGGCGTGTGCCGGCGCGTACGTGCCGATCTGCTTGTGCGACGTCGGTCCGAGAAACGCCTGCGCGGCGTGCACGGTGACGCCGTTGTGCAGCACGGTGACCATGGCCGGCTTCTCCAGGGTCGTGCCGTTGAACCGCGGGCTCGTGAAGACGATGTCGTAGGACTGCCACGCCCCCGGCTTGCGCGAGGCGTTCACCATCGGCGGGAACTGGCCGTACATCGCGGCGGCCTGCCCGTCCGGATAGGTGACGTTGTCGAAGCTGTCCAGCACCTGGATCTCGAAGGCCCCGTTCAGGAACACGCCGCTGTTGCCGCGCCCCTGGCTGTTGCCCTTCACCTCCGACGGCGTGGCGAACTCGACGTGCAGCTGGTAGTCGGTGAAGTCGTCCTGCGTCGTGCGAATCATCCCCTTGCCGCTCGAGAGCACGCCGTCCGCGATCGGCCAGGTGACCGCACCACCGCCCTGCGTCATCTGCCAGCGGCCGAGATCCTGACCGGGCCCGAGAAGCACGATCGCGTCCGAAGGCGGCGCCTGCGACTCGAGCGGCCCGGGCGTCACCACCCGGGGCTGCGGTCGCTTGCCGTCGTGAATGTGCCACTTGCCATTGGGCTGCATCGGCGTGTCCTGGTAGCCGGTCGGCGATGCTGGCGCCTGCTGCTGCGGCGTCTGGGCTTGCTGGGCGCTGAGGACGGCGCCCGCCAGGGCGCAGGTGACGAGGACGGTGAACTTCATCTCACGGCTCCGGATGGTTGACTCTGCGGAAGGGTTTCGTCGAGGGGATGATACCCATCAACGGCGGCTCCGACCACGCGCTGCGAGGGCGTGGGCACTGGCGCGGCCGTCTGGTACGCGAAGGTCGAACCGACTCGAGTCTTCGACTACCGCGTCGAGCGCGCTCTCGGGACCACTCAACGCGAAAGCATCCAGCCCAATCCAGCGCCGACGAGCCCGCCCCCGTAGAACCCGACGAATGCCGCCTCGCTCCCCGCGGCCGCTGCAGCGGTGGCGGTGCCGGCGGCCATGCCAATCAGCATCCCGGCGATCACGGGCCGTCTCTTCATGAATGAGCGCTGTCGTGCTTGCGGCCTCGGCGCTTGCTCGAGGCTGGCAGCGCCAACATGCGTGGTCGTCAGGATCTGCACGTGCTTCTGCCCTGTGCACACGACCGAGTGCTCCCGGTAGAGGCTGCGCGCGGGCTCGGTCGCATCGGCCGATGCCGGCGCGGCGTTCAGGAAACACAGGAGCGCGACGGCGGCGGGAAATCTGGACATACCGAGCCCTGACTGCTCACGGGACGCGAGCGTCGTCTCCACTGTGCCATTGCTCGCGTCTGCCGGTGCTTGAATGGCGAGCGCCTTGCAGACTGGTTCATGGACTGAACCCGGCTTCTTGCTGCGTCCGGCAAGAAGGCTCGCATGGACGTTATCGCAGAGGTGGCACCGCATGTACGAGGCGTACCGCATCGGCGAACTGCTGTTCGCAATAAAGACGGCGACGGATGGAACCGGCGGCGGGTCCGCTTATCAGGCAGTCGGCTACCTCGTGCACGCCGGCCAGTTGCAGACCGTTGCACTGAAGGATGGCTCGCCATTCGTCTCGGTTGGCCCGGCGCCATGGCAAGCGCGCGACAAGCTGTTGTACCGCCTCGACGCGCACCTCGGGCATCGCGCGGTGCCCGAGCGCGACTTCGATCCCGCGGGGTTGGCAGTGAGGGGCACGTGGCGCCTGCCCGTGTAATGGTCACGTTCCTGCTGACGGGTGACGGACACCCTTCTGCTAAGATGGCCGAAACCGAACAATCCAGACGGCCATTGGGACTCGATGACCGACCACGCTGCGCCTCTCGCGGTGGGACTACCCGATCGGTTCCAGATCCTCCGCCAGGTCGGCAAGGGTGGCATGGGCATCGTGTACGAGGCGATCGACCGTCATCGCGGCACGCGTCTCGCGCTCAAGACGTTGCAGCAGATGGAGCCGATGTCGCTCTATCGCTTCAAGCGCGAGTTCCGTTCCCTCGCCGATCTCGCGCACCCGAACCTGGTTCCGCTCTACGAGCTCATCTCCGATGGCACCGCCTGGTTCTTCACGATGGAATTCGTGGAGGGCCAGGACTTCATTTCCTACTGCAGGAAGGGCCCGCGGTCGCGCGGCGCTGAATCGCTCATCGCAGATACCCGGACGCGCGCAACCGGCACGCTGGACGGCGCGCGTCATGCGCGTCTTCGTGCGGTGCTCCTGCAACTGGTCGAGGGAGTGGGGGCGCTCCATCGTGCACACATCGTGCACCGTGACCTGAAGCCGTCCAACGTCCTGGTGCGAGACGACGGGCACCTGGTCATCCTCGACTTCGGCGTGATCAAGGAGATCAGATCGGAAGACCTCGCAACCGGTGGCGACCGGTTCCCGCCATTGGCGCCGCCGCCCAATCACGAGCCGAGCTGGACGGGCGATCAGGACGTTGTCGGCTCGGTCCTCTACATGTCGCCCGAGCAGGCGTCCTCGGGCGCCGTGGACGGCGCCGCGGACTGGTACTCGGTAGGCGTGATGCTCTTCGAGGCACTCACCGGGTCGGTGCCGTTCAGCGGATCGCTGACCAAGGTCCTGACGCGCAAGCGCCTGGAAGACCCGCCGGCAGCCAGGCTGATCGCGCCCGACGTGCCTGACGATCTCAACGATCTCTGCGTCGAACTGCTCCGACGCGACCCGCAGGCGCGCCCGTCCGGCGACGCGATCCGATCGCGGCTGCTGGCGCGGCCGGCGCCGGCGAGCGGCACGTGGGCGCCTCCAGCGGCATTCGTCGGACGTCACGCCCAGGTGGCCGCCCTGACGGCGGCCTACGAGCGGCTGGAGCAGAACACGACCGTCGCGGTGCATGTTCGCGGACGGTCCGGCGTGGGCAAGACCGCACTGGCGCAACGCTACCTGGCCACGCTGCCGGCCCACGCGATGGTGCTCACGGGCCGCTGCTACGAGCAGGAGTCCGTTCCCTACAAGGCGCTCGACAGCATCGTGGACGATCTCTGTCGACAGCTGATTCGGCTGACGCACACCGAGGCGCAAGCCGTCATCCCCGCCGACATCGCTGCCCTCGCGCGGATCTTCCCCGTGCTCGAGCGCGTGGACGCCGTGCGTGAGGCATGCCTTGGGCGTGCCGCCATTCCGGACCCGCGCGAGGTGCGTCGCCGGGCGTTCGGCGCACTGGCCGAGTTGCTGCACCGGTTGGGCGCGCGCCGGCCCCTCGTGCTGGCGATCGACGACCTTCAGTGGGGCGACGAAGACAGCGCCGCGATGCTGCTGCACGTGCTCGAGGCGCCGATTCCGCCGCGACTGATGCTCATCGCCTGCTATCGCAGCGAGTACGCGGAGACCAGCCCGTGCCTTGCCGCCTTGAACGCCTCGCGCAATCGCGTGGCGTGGGTCGACGTGGAGGTGTCGGAACTGTCGCTGGACGAAGGTGCCGAACTGGCCTCGATCCTCCTTGGCGGCCCGTCGGATCCCCAGGTCATCGCGCGAATCTCGCGCGAGTCGGGTGGGAGCCCGTTCTTCATCCACGAACTCGTGAGCCAACTCCGGCGCGGGCGGACCACCGCCGCCGAAGCGGTGCACGCGGCCGCTGCCCTCGATCTCGACGAAGCGCTGCGACGACGCGTCCTGGAACTCCAGGCGCCCGCCCAGCGGATGCTGGAGCTGGTGGCCGTTGCTGGCAAGCCCCTGTCGCTGCGCCACGCGCTCGATGCACTCGATCTGGGACTGCAGGCGGCGTCCGCACTGGCCGCGCTGAGGGCCGAGCGGCTGATCCGTTCCACCGGCCCCGGCCTCGAACACGAGGTCGAGACCTACCACGACCGCATTCGCGAGAGCGTGTCGCGCCACATCGATCCGGCAGCGCTTCAGGACCTTCACCGGCGTCTGGCGCTGGTTTTCGAAGCGGCCGGCGATGTGGACGTCGAGGCCACCGCGGTGCACTTCCGTCTCGCCGGCCTCGCCGACAGGGCCGCGCACTACTACGTGCTTGCGGGTGACAAGGCGGCCGCCGCGCTTGCGTTCGGCCGCAGCGCCGACCTGTACGGCGTGGCCCTGGACATCGGCAGCGCCACGGGCGCGGAGCGGCGGCTGCTGCTTCGGAAGCGCGCCGATGCGATGGCCAACGCCGGGCGCGGCTACGACGCCGCCGTCGAGTACCAGCGCGCCGCGGAAGGCGCATCGCCAGCCGAGATCATCGACCTGCAGCGACGCGCCGGCTACCAGTACTGCGTCAGTGGGCACGTGGACGAAGGTCGGCACGCGTTCTCGACCGTGCTCGCGACGTTCGACATGAAGCTGCCGCGCACGCGCCGGCAGGCCCTGCTGTCGCTGCTGATGCGCCGCGTGCAGTTGCGCCTGCGCGGGCTGCGCGTCCAGGAGCGCCGCGAGGCAGATGTCGACCGTGCCCAGCTGGAGCAGGTCGACGTGCTGTGGTCGGTGTCGGCGGGCATGACGATCGTCGATCCCATACGCGGCGCCGACTTCCAGACGCTGGACCTGATCCTGGCGCTCAGGGCGGGAGAGCCGTATCGCATCGCGAGAGCGTTGGCCTGGGATGCGGCCCACCTGGCGATGCGTGGCGGGCGGGTCATGAAGCGCGTCCATGCGCAGCTCGCGGCGGCGGACGAACTCGCCGAGCGCATCCAGAACCGTCACGCCATCGGCATGGTTCGGATGTCGCAGGGCGTGGCGGCGTACTTCCTCGGCGATTTCGCGCGCTGCCGACAGCGCTGCGAGGAGGCCGTCGCGATCTTCCGCGAGGGTTGCACGGGCGTCTCATGGGAGCTGGACACCTGCAATGCGTTCGCGCTCTGGCCGTCGTACTTCGCCGGAGACTACGCAGATCTGAGCCGTCGCTTCTACACGCTCATCACCGATGTCCGCGACCGCGGCGCGCGACTCGCGGAAGCGGACCTCACCGCGTTCGGCGGGCTCTTCGTCTGGCTCGCCGACGACGATGTCGAGGGTGCGCGACGGGCGCTCCGGAGCGTCATGGGCGAGTGGTCACGGCAGGACTTCCAGGTACAGCACTTCATGACCCTGACCGCGGAGACTCAGATCGACATGTACGCCGGCGACCCTGCGTCTGCGTGGCTGCGGGTGCGCCAGCAATGGGCGGGCGTCGCCGATGCGATGCTGCTGCACGTCGAGATCGTCAGGGTGTACATGCAGCACCTGAGGGCTCGCTGCGCGCTCGCGGCGGTGGAAGCCGGCGGCGACCGCCAACAACTGCTGCGCTGGGCCGAGGCCGACGCACGACGACTCGAACGCGGCCGCCCACCCTACGCGCGGGCGCTCGCCAGGCCGGTGCGCGCCGCTCTCGCCTACGCGCGCGGCGAGACCGCCGACGCCGCACGCCTGCTCCATGCCGGAGCGGACGAACTCGATGCACTCGGGTGGGGCGCCTTCGGGGCCGGGGCGAGGCGCCAGTACGGTCGGCTCGTGGGTGGCGAACGCGGTCGCGCCATCGTCGAAGCCGTGGACGCGCGGCTGCTGGCGCAGGGGGTGAAGCGACCCGACCGACTGGCGCGGCTGCAGGCGCCGGGGTTCGGTGAGGCCTGAATCCGTTCACTTCTCGGCGACGAACACGCCATACGTCCAGGCGCCCGCGCGCAGCGACCGGTACTGCCAGTAGGCGGCGCTGACGTTGCGGCCCTGAATCGCGGTGCGCACACCAAGCGCCCGCAAAGTCAGGTCGACCGGGATTGCGACGAGGCTCGCCTTGTACAGTCGCCGCGAGGACGGCACGACATGCTGACCGATGTCGCGGTAGCGGACGTGCCTGAAGCCCGCCGCTTCGAGCGCCTCGCCGAATCCCGACACCGACGCCAGACCGGGGATGGCCCAACCCTGCGTCCACGTCCTGAGTTGCCGTGCGTCATCGGGCGACAGGGCGCGATCCGACTGGAAGAAGTCGGCCACCACCACTCGTCCTCCAGGCCGCAGCACGCGATGGGCTTCGCCGATGAAGGCAGCCTTGTCGTCGCAATGGCAGATGCTCTCGAGCCCCCAGACCACATCGACGGACGCGCCTGCCACGCCCATCTCGGTGTAGTCCTGCAGCGAGAAGCGGACGCGCGCACCCGCGGGGTCGATGCCTGCACGACGCCGGGCCTCTGCCAGCTGCCGGCGCTGGAGGTTGAGAGCCAGCACGCTGGCGCCGTAGCGCGCCGCAAGCCGCAGACCCGGACCGCACACGCCGCAGCCCGCATCCAGCACGCGCTGCCCGGGCTGCAGGGCCACGGCATTCGCGCAGACGTCGGTCATGCGCTGCTGCGCGACGTCGTGCCGCGACGCGCGGCCGCTCGCCGCAATCCGGAGCCATCTCACTGCGTGCTCGTCGTCGGTGCGCCGGTGCAGCAGCAGCGAGCCGAGACCCACCGCCGCGGCGAACGATCCGGCCGTGTGGCGCACGACGCCCTGCATCCCCTCCACGACTCGCCGCCGCCAGGGGATCGCCACGTCGTCGAAGTAGCCGAAGTGGATCGTGCCGTTCTCGTCTGTGCGCCACAGGATCCGGTAGTCGCTCGCACAGTGGTCGTAGTACTCCGAGACCGCTGGCGCCGCGGCGTTGCCACGGCGACGGCCCGAGCGAACGTGTCCCGCAGAGTGCAGCACTCGGTCCATCAGAACGCCACCACGACTGCCGCGCCAAGGATGGTGAGGCGCCAGTGCATGGCGCCCTGCAGGAGGCCAGAGGCAGGGTCGAGCTGATGAATCGAGGCGTCTGGCGTGAACAGGTGCGACGCGTGCACGTCGAGCCTCCAGCGCTTGTTGAACGCATAGGTCGCCGAGCCACTGACCCAGGTGTGGTCGGCTTCGGGCAGCCGCGGCGTCCTCGTGGCGTCCGGTACGGGCGTGGTCTCATAGGCGACGCCGGCGCGGACCACCCAGTCCTTCACATGCGCCGACGTACCGATCGCGACGCGGAGCGAGTCGTCCCAGTTTGCCGCCTGCTCGAGCGGCGGCCGGGCTGGGTCGTCGAAGCGCACACGCAGCGACTGGAACCGAGACCAGTCCGTCCAGGTCACGTCGCCGAGGAGCAGCCACGTGCGCGTGAGGGGATACGACACGCTCGTCGCGAGTTCGGCCGGCATGGGCAGCGACACCGCGGCCGCGCCGTCGGCGAAGCCTGCGGCGAGCGGCATGGCTTCGGCCGGGACGGTGAAGTCCACCGTGCCGCGCAGCGAATGGCCGACGTGCGATCGGTACGAGGCGCCGGCACGCACGCCATGCGGTGACTCCCAGAACACACCGCCATTCCAGCCCACCGCCCAGTCGCTTCCGGTGAACCGGATCCGGCCGTCCACGCCCTGCGGCGTGAGCGGCAGGCCGAGCGTCGCGCCGATCGACCCGAAGTCGATCATGCTGGCGATCGTCGCGGTCGAGCGTTGCACGTCGAGACCGGCGGCCACCGAGAGTCCGCGCCTCACGCGCCACGCGAACGCCGGGTTGAGATTGAACACGGAGAGCGTGGTCTCGGTGGCGTGATAGCGGCCGGCCCACGACTCGCCGTAGTCGGTGCCCAGCCCGAATGGCGCATTGAAGCCGAAGCCGAAACGGGCGCGATCGCCCATGCCCTTGCTCACGTACAGGTGCGGGACGATGGCTGTCGTGCCGCCGTTCTCCGTTCCCCCCTGCAGCGGCTGGCCGAGCACGCCGCGGGAGCCGCCGTCACGAAACAGCAGCTGATACGTGATGACGGGAGCGCCGGCCGTGATCGTCCACCCATCTCCGAGCGCGGTCATCGCCGCCGGATTGAACCAGACGGCGCTGGCGTCGTCGGTGAGCACGGACCGTCCGGCATAGCTCGACCCGAGTGCCTTCGCGCCCTGAAGCTGGATCTTCCATCCGTCGGCATGCAGCGGGGACGCGGATGCGCCAAGGAGCAGCACCGCGGCGAACGAGACGGGAACGCGGCAACGACGCATGGCCACCGCTCACTGGAGGAGGAAGTAGAGGAGCGCGGCCAGCGCCGTCACGCCAACTCCGCCCAGGAAGGCGAGCAGCATCGCGCCCTTCGACGAGGACGGCGATGCCACCCCGGACGAGTCGTCGGACAGGAGCTGACACAGCAGCGGCGGCCGTGCGGGATCCACCGTGTACTCCAGATCGTCGGCGTCCTGCAGCACGCGAAAGATCAGCGGCTCGTGCAGCGGCTCGATGTGGCAGCGCACCGCGGTCGATCCCGACATGTCGAGCACCGCGTTGACGGCCTGCCGCGCGGCCTCGTTGGCGGCCTCCATGCACGCCAGGTCGGTCTCGGTCAGCACGTAGTCGGATGCCACGACGAAGTTGTTGACGAGCGTCCGCGCTCCCGGGCGGTGCTGGCGCGACGCCCTTGTGTTGATCAGCAGCGGTTCGTCATTGCCGACGACATAGCCGGCCGCGTCGAACTTGATGGCGGGATCGATGAACCGATCGACCACGTCACTGGCGTGGATGGCGCCCGCGCCTTCCTGCGACAGGTGCGCCTGCAGCTGCGCCCACGTCTCGTCGAAGATCTGGGAGCGCGACGACGCCCTGGCCGTCGTCGTCACCACCTTGTTGCCCGTCGCGTTCCAGTCCGAGATGATCGCCGACAGGATGTCCCTGACCTGACCGTTGCCAATGGTCGGCCACGGATACGTCGGGCGCCAGAACTGCTGCTGTGAGATCGAGGTCAGCGACCACCGCGAGTGCGCGTAGATGATGTGGCCATGGAGCGCCGAGACCGGGCGATTGAGGTAGAACAGCACGCCGCTCATCCACTCGGTTTCGAGCTTGTCCACCCCATCGTCGGCCGCGCCGGTGGTCGGCTGTCGCGACAGGCCTGCGGCACGCTTGAACGCCTGGGAGAACAGGGCCTGGTTCTGAATGACCTCGACCGGCAGCGCCGCCATCACGTAGTCGAGCGACGTCCCTATCGTCAGCGTCGTGTTGGTGGCCGAGTCTCGCACGACGAGCTGGTCGACCGTGTTGGTGCTGGCGTTGTAGAGGATCTGCTGCAGCTCGTGGCCGTTGAGGATGCGCACCTTCGGGTTGGCTCTGAGTTGCTGTACCCAAGGGTCGATCCAGGCCTCGTTGGTCGGCGCGTTCAGCACGCGGTCGGCCTTCTTTCCCTCGATCACGTTGAACACGATCTGCACGAGCATGGTGCCGACCGTCAGCGCGCTCGCCTTGTCGGGCCGCATGGCGACGAGCGACTGGCTCAGGCCGCGTGCGAGCACGGCCTGGTACTGCGGCGACCGTGTGCCGGCGCCGATGTAGTCCCACCAGCTTTGCTGTTCGTAATCGGCCAGGCGTCGCTTCCGTCCGGAGCCGACGAAGCAGAACACCCGGTGCAGGAAGTGCTTCGCCTCGTGCTTCGGGATGCCCAGGGAGGGGCTCTCGACGAGGTCACGGATGGCGTCCACCCACTCGGCAACCGTTTGCGGATGCCTGGCGGCGATGCGGAAGAGAGGCTTGCCGTCCTGCGCGATGCCGATCTCTGTTGCGGTCTGCAGATTGTCGAACGCGGTCCGGCCTGTCGCGGCGTCGACGACGATGCGCGACATCGTGTCGGAGAGGTGCCAGTAGAAGCCGGGGAAGAACCTGAAGCCATGCTCGCCCGGCAGATCGTTCCTGCCCGGCGCGCTGTACTTCATGCTGCGCGCCTTGCCGCCGCAGATGTCGTTCTTCTCGTACACGACGACATCGAAGCCGCGGTCGGCGAGTTCGTGTGCGGCGCTGAGGCCCGCCACGCCGCCACCGAGAATGTGCACGATGTTCATGCTCGGCCTCGCCTCGAACCGTGCGTGGGCAGTCCGTGCGACGCACGGTCCACGGCCACGTGCTGTCGCCGCTGCTGAACTGAATCCGGTGGGAGTTAGGTATCACGCTGCGCGGCGCGTGCGCAAGCACGCCGACGTGGCGCGCAAGTCGCTTGCGGCGGTCAGCTCTCAGACGGCGTCGGCGAGTGGCTCCGTCAGTGGCGCACGGGGCAGCGTCAGCATGAGCACGCCTGTCAGCGCCGTGCCGAGCGCCATCCAGGCGAGGAGGTTGGCGTACGAGCCCTGGAGATCGAAGGCTCGCCCCATCAGGACGGGGCCCACCGCGCCAGCGATCGCGTAAGCCGTCCACGTCCAGCCATAGAGCGTGGCGAACGAGCGCAGCCCGTAGTAGCGGGCCAGCAGATAGGGCGTCACGTCGGCCTCGCCGCCCATGCCGAACCCGATCAGCGCCGCGGCCGCGACGCCTTGCGTGAGCGTCTGGGCCGATGCAAGGAGGAGCACGCCGCCCGCGGCCATCGCCAGCAGGGCGCAGGATACGTACGCCGCCCAGTAGCGGTCGAGGAACCAGCCCGTCGAAAGACGGCCAAGCAGGCTGGCGGCGCCCATCGTCGACAGCGCCGCGGCCGCGCCGCCGGCGCCCACGCCGCGATCGTTGAGCAGCGCGGGCAGATGCGCCAGCGCGCCGTTCTGCGCGATCGAGCTGACGAAGAGCACCGCCACGAGCAGCCAGAACGGATAGGTGGCGACTGCTGTGCGGACGGTGGCGCCGGTGGCCGCCGGGCGCGTGCCGGCGCTTTCGTGCGGCCGCTCGCGGATCAGGGTCAGCACGTTCGGCAGGCCGATCGCCAGCACCGCCGCGCCGAGGACGACGTAGGTGCGGCGCCAGCCCAGTGCGTCGACGAGGGCCTGCGCCAGCGGCGGCAGCACCAGCGCGCCGATCGCGCCGCCGCACATCATCACGGCCAGCGCCAGCCCGCGTCGCGCCGTGAACCACGTCGCGACGGCCCGCGAGTAGGCCATGTGCGCGGTGCCATTGCCGACGCAGCCGATCACCGCGCAGATGGCGTACAGCTGCCACAGCGAGCCGTCCATGGCGCCGAGTGCGGCGAAGGCCACGGCGAAGACGGCCACGCACGGCGCGATCACGCGCACGGGGCTGAACCTGTCGAGCGCGGCGCCGAGCAGTGGCGAGGCGACCGCGAGGCTCATGGCGGCCACGCCGAAGGCCGAGGACACGGCCTGCCGTGACCACTGGAACTCCTCGGCCAATGGCTTGAGGAAGATGCCGAACGTGTAGACGAACAGTGACGCGAAGCCGACGAAGACTCCCAGCGAGGACGCGCCGGCGACGCGCCATCCCGGGTAGCGCGGGTCGTGCTCTGCACGCGTGTAGGTGTGGACTGCCGTCTCGTGCATCGTCTCTCGGGGCCCTTTGCCGTGGGGGGCGGTTGTCGGGTGCGCAGCCTGCGCGGCCACCAATGGTGTGGCACGGCTGTGGTGGCGCTCAATAGCTGTAACGCACTAGCCTGCCGGCGTGCACGGGCGGCACTGCCCCTATCTGGCGCTCGATCTCGCAGCCTGGCGTGTGCCGCGGCGTGCCGCCGTCGGCGCCAGCGTGCGCGACAGGTAGGGCGCGGTGCGGCTGTCGTGCGACCGGGCCACGTCCGCCGGCACGCCTGACGCGACGACGCGGCCGCCCTCGGC
>JAEZCY010000042.1 GCA_023429845.1 Acidobacteriota bacterium | reverse complement strand
GGCCCATAGGACCCGGACTTGTCGAGCACGGATGGGATCACACCGCGGAATTGCCGGCCCGTCAACAGGCTCGGCGAGCATCGCCCGAGTGGTCCGCACCCGAGCCCGCTCGCGACGCCCTGCTATGATCGCCCGCCGTGGCCGAGGACACGTTCTACAAGTCGTTTTCCGAAAAGCAGCTCACCGGTTTCGGCGCCGCCAGGCGCAGCCGCATCGAACGCACGCGTCTCGGCATCCTCCACGCCGCCATCCCGCCACCGGGCGCGATGGTCGAGATCGGACCGGGCCACGGCACGCTCGGCGAGCTCGCGGTGGCCGCCGGGTGGAACTACACGGCGATCGAAGCGAGCGATCTGCTGATCGACGTGCTCACGAAGAAGGGCTTCCGCGTGGTGAAGGCCTTCACCCCGCCGATTCCGGGCGAGGCCGGATCGCTCGACGTCGTGTATGCCGATCAGGTGATGGAGCACATGCCGGGGATCGACGCGGCGCGCGCCTTCACTGCCGATGCCCTCCGGCTGCTTCGTCCCGGCGGCGTCTTCTTCGTGGTGGTGCCCGACTACCTCAAGGAGCGCACGTTCTTCTGGGACGTGGACTACACGCACAACTTCGTCACGACCGAACGGCGGATGAAGCAGCTGTTCAACGACGGCGGCTTCGTCGTCGAGCGTGTGGTTCGGAGCATCGGCGTCGCCACCGGACTGAGGCGTGATGCGCTCGCGGCGGCGAGCGTGTTGACCAACCTGCCGGGACTCGACACGTTGTCTCGCTGGACGGGCACCGAGGATTTGTTGTTCAAGGTGCGCAAGAACCTCTTCGAGACGCTGACATTCGTGGCGCGCAAGCCTCGGGCATGACCCGCCTGCTCCGCTCGTTCTGGGTGCGAGCGGCAATCACGGCTGTCATCCTGGCGTATCTCCTGCGTCAGGTGGACGCGGGCGCGTCGATGCAGGCCATGCTCCGGGTGGATCCGCTGTCGGTCGCGGTGGTCTGTCTGCTGGTGCTCCTCGATCGCGTCGTGATGATCTGGCGGTGGCTGCTCCTCTTGCGCGCGAGCGGCACCGAGGTCGCGACCAGAACCGCGGCGCGCATCTTCCTCGTCAGCTCGTTCGTCGGCAGCTTCCTGCCGGCCGGTGTGGGTGGTGACGCGGCGCGCGCTTACGCGCTGGGTCAACGCACCTCGCGGCATGGCGCGGCGGTCGCGTCGGTTGCCATCGACAGGATCCTGGGCGTGGTGGCCATCGCCCTCATGGGCGCGGTGGGCGTCGCGCTGTACGCGCGGCAACACCCCGACCCGCAGGTGCAACTCGTGGCCTTCTGGAGTGCCGCGCTGGTGTTCGTGGGTTCGGGAGCGGCAATCTGGGCGGATCGCTGGATCCGGTGGCTTCCATCGTCCTGGCACCACTGGACACCGGTGCGCCTGCCGCTGCGCGTGGCGGACGCCGTGGCGGTGTACCGCCGCGAGCCGCGCACGCTTGTCGCGGTGTTCTGCCTGTCGCTGCTCGTGCAGATGCTCCGCATCGTGCAGGCGTACGGCCTGGGACTCGGCATCGGCGTCGGCGTGCCCTTCCGCTATTACCTCGTGTTCATGCCCGTCGGGTTGCTGATGCTCCTGCTGCCCATCTCGGTGAGCGGTTTCGGGCTGCCCCAAGGGGTGATCATCTGGCTCCTGCGGCCGCAGGGTGTCCCCGACGAGCTGTCGCTGGCATTGACGACGTTGATCATCCTGTCGGGGCTGTTCGGCAACCTGCCCGGGGCACTGCTGTACTTGCGACGGCGCTCGGCATAGACTCCCGCTGACTCGAGCATGCCTGGCTGCCGCAACGAGCCGCGTCGCGCTCCGTCCCTCGCGATTGCCCGCAAGACGTAGTACAATAAAATCTTATGGCGCAGACCTACGCGGCCAGATACCTCGCCAAGGCCGCTCTCTCCGCTCCCAGGGACTTCATAAACAGCTACGTGGCTCGGGTGAAGCCGTTACACCCGACCGTGCTGATTTTTCATGTCACCTTCGTGTGCGACGCGCGCTGCAACATGTGCAGCAACTGGACGCGCGGCAACCGCAAGGAGGACATGACGCTCGAACAGATCGAGCAGGTCTTCGACTCCCCGCTCTGGAAGCACATCGAGAACGCCAGCATCTCCGGCGGCGAGCCCACCACGCGCAACGACCTGGTGGACATCGTCCGGGTGATGATCGACAAGCTGCCGCGGCTGCGGAAGGTCACGCTCAACACCACCGGGCTCACGCCGCATCGGGGGATCCCGATGCTCACGAAGATCGTGCAGATGTGCCACGAGCGCGGCGTCATCTTCAGCACGCGCGTCTCGGTGGACGGCGTCGGCGACATGCACAACGAGGTGCGGCGCGTGAAGCGCGGCTTCGACAAGGCCGAGCAGACCATCGCCGCGATGCGCGAGCTGCAGAAGAGCTACCCGTTCAACTTCGGCATCTCCACGACCATCTTCTCGATGAACCTCGGCGACGCCGAGAACATACTTGCGTGGGCACGGCGGGAGAAGCTCGACATCGTGTTCAACATGGTGCGCTTCACTGAAGCCATGCTGGGGAACGCCGACCTGGCCAAGGACATCAAGCCGGTCAGCGAAGAGGAACAGCAGATGCGTCAGTTCTTCCTCGACCGGGTTCGCCACGACCCGCTGCTCGACGGTCAGAACTACATCTACCTGCACTACGCCGACATGATTGCCAACGGCTATCACCGCACGGCCCCGTGCCCTTTCCAGACGCAGGGCGTGATGCTGAACCCCGACGGCGGCATGTTCTTCTGCGAGAACAGCAACGTCGTCGGCAACGTGCTCGAGGAAGATCCGAGCGACATCTACTTCAAGCAGGCGTCGCAGGAGCACAGGAACTACATCCGCGACGAAAAGTGCCCGAGCTGCCTCAGCCCGTGCCAGATGAACGTGGCCGCCATCAAGCAGGTGGTGCCCTACGCGAAGTTCCTCGTGCGCGCCAGCGCCGAGAAGCGTCGGGCCGCACGCCGGCCCATCGCCGCCGCCGCGCTGTAGTCAGGTAGGGACGGCTCTCCGAGCCGTCCGTCTGCGCACGTCCGAGCCGTCCGTCTGTGTGGCATCCCATCTCCGCCTGTACACGAAGGGCGCCTCACGGCGCCCTTCGTGTTGCGATACCCTCTTCCCCATGAGTAAGGTAGGGACGGCTCTCCGAGCCGTCCATCTC
>JAEZCY010000037.1 GCA_023429845.1 Acidobacteriota bacterium | reverse complement strand
CCACTGCGGTGTGTGGAGTCCCGCTGCGTCACGGCAGCGGCGTGCCGAGCGCGTTGGTGCCGAGCTGCAACCCTGCGCCGCTGTACATCGCGCGCTCGACGACGAGCGGCAGCGCGGAGCCGACCGACTCGATCAGCACGCCGGCCTTCGAATCGGCTGGCACGCCGGCCTCGGCGAGCAGCTCCGCGAGCGTGATGGTCTGCCGCGAGTTGGCCTGCACCGTGCGTGGTGCGAGCTCGACGGTCTGCCCTTCGAGCAGCAGGCGCGGCCGGTACTGGCCCGCCACGTCACCCACGTTGGCGATCAGGATGTAGGTCTGCCACCCGAGCTGACCGCCGTTCTCGCCCTCGGCCAGGACCCAGCGCGGCGCCGTGCGGGCCGTACCGGGCGAGTTGTGCGCCTCGTACCAGGTGGTCGAGTTGCCCGGCCACCACATCGCACGTTCGACGATGAGGGGCACGCCGTTCAACGACCGGATCCGCACGGAGACGTCGCTGCTGCCGGTCCGGAAGGGGAACTGACCGGCTCCAATCTCCTGCTCGTCCACCCAGATGTTGAACCGCGAGTTCGGCAGCACCGTGTACTGCTTCGTGTAGACGCCTGCGCCGATGGTGCTCGAGCCGCCGACGATGAAGTCGGCCTGCACAAGCGCCGCTGCATTCGTCGTGTTTCCGATCAGCACGAAGTGATCGAAGAAATCCCCGGCGTTGCCCTCGGCGAGGAACCACTCATTGGCCGGCGCGTTGATGCCGGCGCTCTCGTGCCCGGCCTTGAACAGCGGGTTGGCCCCGCGGTACATCGCGCGCTCCGCGATGATGGGCTCGCCCACGGTCACCGTGAACGCGGCCGAGAACTCCGCAGCCGCCAGCGGCGTCGCGCCGCCGATCGTCTCCACGTTCGCCCACACGTTGAAGCGGCTGTTGGGCTGGAGCGTGTACGTCTTGGTGTGCACGGCTCCGGTTCCCAGCAGGTACCGCCCCTCGACCGTCACCGGCGTCGGGTTGGGATTCTGCAGCAGGTAGAAGAGGTTGAAGCCCGCAATCGTCGCGCCTTCGGCGAAGTACCACGTCCGCGACGGGCTGACGACGCCGGTTTCCGCGTGGCCTGCATAGCTCGTCTTGTCCCACGTCATCAGGCGATCGACGCCGATTGGCGCCGTGGCCTTGACGGTCGTGGAGAACTCGTACGAGGTGTCGGGACCGTTCTCGGCGATGCCGGGCTGCTGATCCAGCAACACGGTCTGCCGCTGCCAGGGCTGCAGGGTCAGCTGCGTTGCTGGCACCGCCACGCCGGACGGGAGCTGATAGGTGATCTCCACCTCCACGGGTGCGGGCGACGGATTGGCCAGCGCCAACCGGACGTCGAAGTCGAGCGCCGCGGTCTTTGTCGCCCCTTCGGCGAAGTAACGGGTGAACGCGCCGAGGATCGGGTTGGTGCCGGCCTGATGCTCCTCCTCGTTGGTCGCGCCATCACCGTCGGGATCGGCGTAGGGCGAACCGGAGTTCGCGCAGGGGTCGAGTCCGTACTGCCCGGCGAACGCCGTGTACCCGGGCAGCGTGGCGTCGAGGAAGGTGCACTCGCCCGGGAAGATGCCCGAGCGGATGAACGTGTCCACCATGAAATTCGTGTCGTCGGCCACGAGGTTGGTGAACCCGGACTGGAAGACGGCGGCGGTGCCGTTGCCGTTGATCTCGGGGTTCTCGGTGTCGAAGCCCGTGCCGCCAGCCGCTTCCGCGCCGCCTCCGGAGACGCTCACCCGCTGCAGCGTGCCGAACAGGTTGGCGGGATACGAGGGCGCCTGGACGCCCGGTCCCAGCACCTGCCGCGCAAAGACGTCGGCGGCGTCGTTGGTGTCGCCGACGACGAGATCGGGCGCATACGACCGGTATGAGAGGTAGCGGCCGAACATGCTCAGCGTCGGGTCATACGACCCCTGCACCGTTCCCGTGTTCTCGGCAAGACCGTTCAGCGGACCGCGGGGCAGCGTGCTCCCGTCCGTGCGCGCCACGAAGACGTCCGATGCGGCGGTTGCCTCGCTCGTCAGTACCGTGCTCGAGAGCAGATAGGCCACGTATCGGCCGTCGGCGCTGATGAAGGGATCGCGCGCCTCGATGGTGGCCGGCTGCACGTCGACGTTGGTGCTGAGCCGCACCGTGGTGCCAGCCACCATGTCGCGCGCGAAGATGTCCACGCGGGCGTTGGTGTCGCCGGCCACCAGGTTGTTGGCGCCGGACGCGAACACCACGACCCGTCCATCGGCCGACACCGCAGGGCTCGTGGACGAGAAGTTCGACGCGCCGGCGGTGCCGCGGCTGACCAGCGCGCTGCTGCCGGTGAGCCGGTCGAACAGGTAGACATCAACGAACCCGTTGGTGTCGGCGGCGTCGAGCTGCGCCGAGGTCAGGTACGCGACGTAGCGGCCGCTGGCGCTGATGCGCGGCTGCGACGCGGGCTGGATCGGGGTGCCGGGCGAAGCGACGCTCACCGGCGTGGACGTGCCGGAGAAGCGGTCGTACAGGAACGCGCCGCCGGTGCCGCTGGCAAGGCTGCCACGTGTGTACGCGATGAAGCGTCCATCATGGCTGATCGTCACCCAGTCGGCGTCGAAGCTCTCGTACCCGGCAGGAAGGGGCAGCCGCTCTGTGATGTTCGTGGTGCGGTTGCGCACGAACACATCGACACGCCCGTTGACGTCGTCGGACACCAGATTGGTCGCCGACGACAGGAACGCGACGATGGTGCCGTCGTAGCTCGGAGCCGGACGCAGGCTCTGCCCCGAGTAGCTCTCGCCAAGTCCCGCCGCCGGGCGCGTCAGCCGCTCGACTGCGGCACCGGTGCTCGCAAACACGTCCGTATCGCCGTTCAGGTCGTCGGCAGTGAGCCCGGTGTCGTCCGACGAGAACACGACCCTGCCCGCATCCGAAACGTCAGCGCTGGCCGCGTCTCCGGTGGGTGTGGCCGGCCCCGTGGTGATGCGCACCACCGGACCCACGGCAACGGGGCTCGCGGTCCTGTTGATCTCGGCACGGAAGATGTCGAGCGCCGCATCGAATGTCCCCCCGAACTCCGTGGACTGCGACGTGAAGACGATGAAGGTGCCCGAGGCGCTGATCGAGGCCTCGAAGCTGTTGCCATTGCCGCTCGTGCCGCCCGGGCCGCGCGATGCCAGATGCGTCGTGCTCCCGGCGATGTCGCGCACGAAGACGTCGGTCAGGCCATTGCCGTCACCCGGCGCCGCGGCCGCGGCCGTTTCGAACGCCACGAGCTGGGCGTCGGCGGAAATCGTCGGCCTCGTCGAACCGCTCGTGAGCTGCGCGCCGGTGGCCGAAAGGCTCACACGCACCGTCGTGGGCGAGCCGGTGGTCGCCCCGCGACGCAGGAAGACGTCCGAGGCGCTGTTGGTGTCGCCCGACACGAGGTTGGAAGCAGTCGACGCGAACGCCACCGTGCCGTCGTTGGCCACGCTCGGCCGCACTTCGGAGGTGGCGACCGTGCCGCTGACGCCCGATGCGCGCGACACGAGGTAGGTGGTGTTGGTGTCGAGGTCGCGCAGGTAGACGTGCGTGTTCGCCGTGCTCCCCGTCGCGAGGTTCGGCGCCTGGCTGAGGAAGGCGACGAACTGGCCGTTGGGACTGATGGCGGCCGAGAAGCTCGGGCCCAGCCCCTGCGCGGAGGCTGTGGAGACCGAGACCCGCGTGACCGTGCCGGTGCCGCGATCGAGCACGAACACGTCGCTCACGTTGTTGGTGTCGCCGGCGACGAGGTTGCTCGCGCACGAATCGAACGCCACCCGCTGGCCGTCTGCCGACACCGACGCCCGCTGCGACGTGCAGTTGGGCTCCACGCTGCCGTTGCCGAGCACACGTGCCACCGCGCCGCCCGACGCGATGAAGATGTCACTCGCCGAGTTCGCATCGCCCGCGACCAGCGTTGCCACAGGGCTTTCGAACGCCACCGTGTTGCCGTCGGCACTCACCGACGGACGCGGCGTGTACCGGCCACCCTGGGCCTGTGTTCCCGTCGCGGCCACGCTGACGCGTTCGGTGGATTGCCCGAACGCCGGCGTTGCTGCCAACGCTGCGGCGGCGACGATCGCCGCGCCCCATCCTGCTCGACCTCTCCTCATGCTGCCTCCCCAGAAGCGCGCGCAAAGGCACACTCCGACTGTTGTGCCACCTGTCGGTGCGGCCGCGGCTTCTGCAATCTGCGCGCCGCCAATGCATCAGCCGACGTCACGAACGGTCGCGAGCTCAAGGTGACGCCGAACTCGCCGATTCACGTCAGTGGCACTCCACCGATGACCACCAGGCCCATCACCCTCGAACTCGCCTCTGCAGCGTCGTCGGTCGACTTCCGGCCGCCCCTGCTCGGCGTGATCGAGGATCTCGTGGCGTTGCTCGAGGGCCAGATCCCCGATTCGTCGGAGTTTCCGGCCGAACCGATCCGCATCCGCCTGCAGCACGCCCGCGACAGGCTCCGCAACGTCGAGGACGCCGCGGACGTGCCGGTCGCGGGCCGTCGCCTCGTCGCCGATGCCTCGCAGGCCTGCGCTCGGCTCTCCGGCCACGCGTCCTCCCGCGAGGCCGAGTTCCTCGGCGTCATCCGCCTCCTCCGGGAGCTCGTGGACGGGCTCCGGGGCGATGCGATGGCCTTTCGCGACGACCTGCTCCGAAGCAGCGCGCGCGTCGCCGACCTCACGAGAATCGAGGACATCCGGACGCTGCGCCGTGCCCTCAACCGCGAGGTCGATCAACTCCGCCAGTGCGTCCAGCAGGGCGAACATCGGGAGGCCACCCGCTTCGCGCAGGTCGCCGGCGACCTCCATCGCGCCGACGCCACGGTGGACGCGATACGTGTCCCGACCGGGCCCACCAGCCCCCGCGGGCTCGCGTCGAGAGCCACCCTGCTGACCGCCCTCGGCGGCTCGCGCGAACCGGCCACGCTTGTCGTCTGCCGCATCGACGAACCCGACGTCATTGTCGACGGTCATGGCCCGCAGGTGCTCGAACGCGTGATCCTCGCCCTCGGTCAACTGCTCACGGGCACGTTCGGCTCCGACGCCAGAGTGTACCGGAGTAGTACAGAGTGTGTGGCAATGTTCCTCCCGCGGACTCCCGCACGGCAGGTCGCCGAGCGGGTCCGAAAGGTTCAGGCGCGGGTGGTGCCCGAGTACGAGTACGAGCGGCACGGCGTCACCCGGCGGGTTGTGTTCACCTTCAGCGCGACCGTCACGACGACGGCAGGCAAGCTGGAAGGAGAGGCACTCGAGGTCTTCGGCCGCGCCGAGGCGCAGGCGGCGGCGATGACCGGGGTATCGCAGCTTCAGGCCGGGAGCAGTGGGTTCGGCCGCCTCCTCGGCTGGCTCGCGTCAGCGGGCAGCTGACGCCCGCCCCCCCCGTACACGCGCCCGCTCGGGCCGCTCACGCCGTCGTGACCACGATCGCCGTGCACGCTTTCGCGCCGACGCGCGAGTACCCGTGCGGGGCAACGGGATCGAAGTACATCGAGTCGCGTGCATGCAGCGTATGGGTCTCTCCGCCAACCTGCACGGAGAGCGTACCTGCCAGCACGTAGATGAACTCGCCGCCCTCGTGCTGGTGCAGCCGGCACTTCCCCTCCGCAGCGGCCAGGAACTCCACGTGGTACGCGTTGAGACGTCGCTCGGTCGCCGCGAAATCGAGCGACTCGAACATGTACGCGGCGTCGCGCGCGCCGGGCGTGTCGGGGAACCGCAGCCGGTCACGGTGTCGCACGATGCCCACGACCGGCGCGTCGCGGCTGCCCGAGAAGAAGAAGTCGAGGCCGACGCTGAAGACGAGCGCGATCCGCAGGAGCGTGGGCAGCGTCGGGAACACCTGTCCCCGTTCGATCTTCGACAGCATGGCCGGCGACAGGCCCGTGTGCCGGCCCAGTTCGACGAGGCCGATCTTCTTCTTGAGACGGATCGCCCGGATCTTGGGCCCGATCGCATACGCCTTCAACCCTTCCTGCAGCGTCGGTGACAGCATCTTTCCTCCCGGTCTTTTGAACGTCGTGCAAAGCGTCGTTGCGATTGTTCACGCGCGGAACATCACCCTGGTGCGCGTGATTATTTTATCGTCACGACATTTGATTTCACCGATAGTGAAAATCAAGTCACACGGATCGTGGCTGGAACAAGGAGTCGAGATGAAGCAACTGGATGTGTTGGCAACGGTGCTGGTCGTGGTGGGCGCGCTGAACTGGGGGCTGGTAGGACTGGCACGGTTCGACCTGGTCGCTGCGCTCTTCGGCATGCAGTTCGGCGAGACGTCGGCGTTGACGTCGATCGTCTATGCGCTCGTCGGGCTCGCGGGCGTGTACCAGGCGGCCGCGTTCAAGGGCATGCCAAGTCGCTGGCTCACGTCGCCGGCCCGGTAGGGATTTCACGCAGGACAACGGAGAACAGAATCATGTTGAAGACACTCATTCCGGGTTTGCTCACCGGCGCGCTGCTGTTGGCTGGCGCGCCCGCACAGGCACAACAGGCGTCGAAGGACATCGTCGACACGGCGGTGGCTGCGGGATCGTTCACGACGCTGGCCAAGGCACTCCAGGCGGCTGACCTGGTGGACACGCTGAAGGGCGCCGGGCCGTTCACGGTGTTCGCGCCGACCGACGAGGCATTTGCCAAGCTGCCGGCGGGCACGCTCACCAGCCTGCTCCAGGCCGAGAACAAGGCGAAGCTGCGGCGGATCCTCACCTATCACGTCGTGCCGGGACGCGTCGGGTCGGCGGACGTCGTCAAGCTGAGCACGGCCAAGGCGGCGAGCGGCGATGCAATTGCCATCGAGGCGCGCGGCGGGACGGTCACGGTTGACGGCGCCCGCGTCGTCAAGCCGGACGTGAAGGCCTCCAACGGCGTCATCCACGTCATCGACACGGTCATGCTGCCCGACGATGAGTAATCGTTGGTGACGCGAACGGCTGCGGGAGAATCGAGCCGGGGCGGCAGGTCGCTGCCGCGCCCGGCGTTCCGACGCGCCTGCGTTCTTTGACGGGCGGCGCCGAGTTCCGATATACTTCGACGTCTTTGCGTGGGCCTGTAGCGCAGCTGGGAGCGCGCCTGAATGGCATTCAGGAGGTCACCGGTTCGATCCCGGTCAGGTCCACCAACCTTCGCTCCCGAGTCAGGCGAAGGTTGTCCGCCATAGCGCCGCAGGCGCGACGGCGGACCACACGCCTTCCCCTCAGAGCCTCGGTTGGCAAGCAGGACCCGTCCCCGGGTCAGCGGCCGCACGCTTTCTCGGATCCACGAGCTTTGGCTGTGGGCAATCGCTGCAATCCATCAGCAAGCGGGCATCGCGACAATTGAACGCCAGGTACTCCGCATGAGGGTCTGGCCAGTCCTACGCGGTCTCAGCAATTG
>JAEZCY010000009.1 GCA_023429845.1 Acidobacteriota bacterium | reverse complement strand
CCGGTGAGCCGCAGCATCATCTGGCTGAACCCGCTGACGTACTTCATCACGGTGATCCGTGATCCGCTGCTCGGTGAGGTGCCGCCGCTCTTCGTCTACGCCGTGGTGCTGACGGTGCTGGTCGTGGGCTGGGCGATGGCGTACTGGCTGCTGACGCGGCGGGCGTTCCGCGTGCCATTCTGGATCTGACATGGCCCTGCTGCGCTTCGAACACGTCACGGTGCAGTTCCCGATCTACAACAACCGCGCACGCTCCCTCCGCAACTCGCTCGTCAGCATCGGCACCGGCGGCCGCATCGACCAGGACTCGCGTCGCGTCGCGACCGTCACGGCGCTGAACGACGTGAGCTTCGAGCTGAACGACGGCGACCGCCTCGGCCTCATCGGCCACAACGGCGCCGGCAAGACGACGCTGCTGCGCACCATGGCAGGCATCTACGCGCCGGTGAGTGGCACGGTGACGCGCGAGGGCCGGACGGCGACGATCATCGAAGTCGGCGCCGGCATGGACGTGGAGCTCTCGGGCTACGAGAACATCACGCGCATGGGCCTGCTGCTCGACATGACGCACGCCGAGATCGCCGCGGCCATGCCGGGCATCGAGGAGCTGACTGATCTGGGCGACTACCTCGACATGCCGGTCCGGACCTACTCGGCCGGCATGACCATGCGCCTGATGTTCGCCGTGGCGACGTCGCACCGGCCGGAGATCCTGTTGATCGACGAGATGTTCGGTACGGGAGACGCGGCGTTCCAGAAGAAGGCCGAGGATCGCATGCGGAGCCTGATCGACTCGGCCAGCATCTTCGTCCTGGCGTCGCACTCGATGCCACTGCTGCAGCAGTACTGCCGGCGAATCATCAAGCTCGAACACGGCACGCTCGTCGAAGTGCCGATGCCCTGAGCAAACCGGCGCCGGCGTTCGCGCGGCAACGCCCTCAGCGGCGGGGGACTCCGACGAGCATCATGCAAGCGGCGCCGAGCGTCCACCGGCGAGTTGCGGTGCCGCCGGCGCGTCCGGCCATTGGCGATCGGCCGACCGCCGTGTCGTCAGGCGCTTGATCGCGCGCTGCATCGACAGGTCGAGTTCCCCCCACAGCGACGACACCGCCAGCGGCACGACCACCATGATGGTCATTGCCGTCCAGAACCCGAGCGGCAGCCCCAGCGCCTCCAGCCAGCGATGGAGGAGCATCATGCACGTCATGTGCATGAGGTAGATGCCGTACGAGTAGTCGCCGATCCTACCGAGCATCCGCGCGGGCAGCGACCTGGGCGTCCAGAGCGCGGCGGCGCGTATGGCCAGGAAGCACCCGACGGCGAGCAGGCCGAAGAACAGAGAGCCGTGCCGGTCCACCGGCACCACAGCGTAGACCCACGAGGGCAGCAGGTGCCATTGCACCGTCACGTAGAGGCCCACGGCCCCGAGGCCGTAGATCCATCGGAGGCGCGACTGCGGGTCGAAGCCGATGCGCGCCAGGATGCCCGCAGCGAAGTAGTAGCCGAACACCGTCACGAAGAACGGATAGATCTGCGGATACAGCGCGTGGTTCAGTGGGTCATAGGGAGACTGGTGGAAGGCGATGCCGATGGCGCACCACAGCAGCACGACCGTGATGACGGTGTTGCGACCGCCGAGCCCGCCCAACGCGACGAGCAGATAGAACAGGAGCTCGAAGCTCAGCGACCAGAAGGGAACCGGGACGTAGGCCGGGACGGTGGTCGGAATCAGCAGGAACGTCGTCCACCGCAGCCCCGTTGCGTGATGCACGTAGTACGAGGCCGCGCCCGCCACGAGCAGCGAGATCCACAGCAGCGGAAAGACGCGCCGGAGTCGGTCGAGGGTGAAGCGTCCGATCGGATCCTCGGAGCGCTCCAGCATGAGGAACGCAGAGAGCGCGAAGAACAGCATGATGCCAGACCCGCCGAGATTGAGGCTGGTGATCGTCGCGGTCGGTCCCGGGGCGAGCATCCCTGCGTACCCCGAGGCATGCTGCACCACAACTCCGAGACAGCCGAGGCCGCGAAGGGCCTGGAACCCGGGATAGTAGGCTCGTGCGGGCGTCACGATGGCGGCGCTCCTTCAGCCGCGAGCATGGCCCGCAACTCCGCCGCAAGATCCAGTGGCGGCAGCGTCACGCCGAGATCTCTCAGCAGCGCGTCGTCACCGACGACGATCGGAAGCGTGCTGGTGCCGCCGCGACGGGGGTCGATGCGGTGGGTGACGCAGCCCGGTGCGAGGCTGATGAGCTGCTCGACGAGAGCGGCCATCGGCACACCGCGTCCGCTGCACACGTTGACGATGCGGCCACGAGCGTGCGGGTGCTCCGCCAGCGCCATGAGCGCCTGGACAGTCGCGGTGATGCCCGTGAAATCGCGGACGGCGTCGACAGGACCGGTGGTCAGCGTGCCCCCCGCCGCCGTAAGCGACGCGACCTGCCTGACGAAGTCCCCCGGTGCACTCGTGATCGGGCTGCCCGGTCCGATCGGATTGAACAGCCTGGCCACCACCACTGCCTGGCCCCGCTCGGCGGCTGCGAGCGCCAGTCGCGTCTGCGCCAGCTTCGACGTGCCATACGCACTGACGGGACGGCATTGGTCGCGCTCCGAGACCACGCCGCTCGATGTGCTCGGGCGCCCGTACTCGGCAGCGCTGCCGGCAAACACCGCCACCGGCGGCGAAGGCAGATCCGCAAGGACATCGAGGAGCCGCGACGCGTACTCCACGTTGACCTCCTGAGCGTCCTCGGCTCGGGTCGTCCCTGCAAGGTGGAACACCAGATCGCAGGGATGGCCCGCCACGGCGGCTCGCATTGACGCGACATCAGCGGGATCGACGAGAACGCTCTGCACACCGGGGGGCGCGACGCTGCCGGGTCGCGTCAGCACGCTCACGTGCAGACCGGCCTCGCGCAGCGCTCGGCACAGATGACGGCCGACGAAGCCGCCGGCCCCCGTGACGAGTGCCCTGGAAGCAGACGCGTTCACGTGTTCAGTCACTCACTGACGTTCCTGCCACCCTGAGGTCGGCAGTCAACTGCCGCGGCGCCCTGCCCTCGAACCGTGGCGTGGCGTCGGGCCCACCGAACAGATTGAGGGCCGCCTCGTAGTCCTCGGGCCGCCCGATGTCGAGCCAGTTGCCCTCGAACCGATACCCGTGAACGCGCTGGCGGCGCGCGATCAGTCGTCGGATCAGGTCTGGCAGGTCGCACGCGGCGCCGGGGACCAGGTGTTCGAGCGCTGCGGGCTTGAAGCAGTAGATGCCGGTGGACACCATGTAATCCATCGACGGCTTCTCGACGTAGTCGATCACCTGCGATCCGGCATCGAGCGACAGGACGCCGAGCGTCAGGTCCACCACCTTGCGATAGACGGCGATGGTCGCGATCGCGCCGGCGCCGCGATGCGCCGCCACGAACGTGCCGATGTCGAGATCCGTCAGCACGTCGCCGTTCATCACCAGGAAGTCGTCCTCGAGATCGCCAATCAGGCTGAGAGGGCCGGCGGTCCCCATCGGCGTCGACTCGATCGAGTAGTCGATCCGGATACCGAAGCGGCTGCCGTCGCCGAAGTACGCCTCGATCAAGCCCGCGAGATGACCAACGGCGAGCGTCACGCGCGTGAACCCCGCCCGGCGCAGCTGCTCGATGACGATGGCCAGGACGGGGCGATCGCCAACGGGCACGAGCGGCTTCGGAAAGACGGCCGTGTAGGGAAGCAACCGACGACCCTTGCCGCCGGCGAGGATGACAGCCCGCATCGGTTACACCTCGTAGTCGCCGGTGCGCGTCCAGTCGGGGCGCGCCCGCATGAAGTCGATGACCTGGCGAAGGCCGTCGTCGAAGCTTACGGTCGGCGACCATCCGAGCAGCCGACCCGCCAGCGACGCGTCGCAGACGAGGCGGTTCACTTCGCTCGACTCTGGGCGCACGCGGTCCTGGCCGCAGACGATCGGCACCGTCCGCCCGACCAACCGGATGATGCGCTCCGCGAGCACGCCGATGCTGATCTCCTTGCCAGAGCCCACGTTGATGACGCGCCCCATCGCGTCGTCTGCCGCGGCCACAGCCATGAAGCCGGCGACGGTGTCGCCGACATAGGTGAAGTCCCGCGTCGGCGAGAGGGAACCTATCCGTACTTCGTCCGCGTGCAATGCCTGCGAGACGATCGTCGGGATCACGGCGCGGGCCGATTGCCGGGGGCCGTAGCAATTGAATGGACGGATCGTCGCCACAGGCAGGTCGAACGACTTGTGGAACGACGCTGCAAGCGCGTCGGCGCCGACCTTGCTGGCCGCGTAGGGAGACTGCGGCGAGATCGGATGCGTCTCGTCGATGGGCACTCGCTGGGCCGAGCCGTAGACTTCGCTCGTGGACGTGTGCACGAATCGCGTGACGCCAGCGTCCCGTGCCGCCAGGAGCGCGTGGAGCGTGCCGTCGACGTTGGTCTGCACGACGTCGAGCGGGTGCCGGTAGGAGTACGGGATGGCGATGAGCGCGCCGAGGTGGAAGACGACGTCCTGCCCGCGCGTGGCGCGGCCGATCGCGTCGGCATCCCGCAGTTCGCCGGCCACGACCCGAATCGATCGCCGCGCGTCTGGCGCCAGCAGCGACAACAGCCCGCCCGCCTGGGTCGAGCGGTAGTGCACGAATGCCGTGACGTCGGCGCCGGCCTGCACGAGCGCCTCCGTCAGGTGGCTGCCGATGAATCCTCCCGCGCCGGTGACCAGCACGCGTCGGTCGGTCCAGTTCATGGTTGTCATTCCGTCGATCCGATGGGGGTGCCGAGCGTGCCGGGAGCGAGGACGTGCGGCATCACCACGCCATCAGGGACCTGCCATGGATGACGGGGCCGATCGCCAGCCGGCTCCCGCCGCCCGCCGCTCGTTCGTCGGTATTCCTCGAGCAGGAGCGGCATCACGGAATCGGGATGGAAGATGGCGAGATAGCGACGTCGCGCGGCGGCGCCGAGGCGTTCGCGCAGCGTCGCATCGGTCGCCACCCGTATCAGCGCCTCGGCCAGGCTACCGACGTCGTTTGGCGGGACGAGCAGCGCGGCGTCGTCGGCATTGGGGGCCGCGCCGCGTGCCAGCATGTCCGGGATGCCGCCCACCGTCGTGGTCACGACCGGCAGTCCCAGCATCATCACTTCGACCAGGCTGTTGGGCGTGCCCTCGGCCAGCGTCGGCAGCACGAACACGTCGAAGGACTCGAGCAGCGCCCGCTTGTCGTCCTCCAGCGTGTAGCCGAGGAACTCGCAGGAGTCGCCGAGCCCCAGGGTCTCGGCTCGCTCGCGCACGGCGGCGGCCAGCGGTCCGACACCCGACACACGAAGGCGGATATCGGGCACGCGCCGGCGGGCGGCGGCGAACGCCTCGAGAAGGATCATCGGGCCCTTGCCGCGTTCGAGCCGGGCCGCGAAGCCGAACACGACGCCGGCGGCGGAGGGTCGTGCGTCAGCACGTGCGCCCGCGTCCTCGTGCAGCAACGGCAGCACCCGCGCCGGTCGCACCAGGCCAAAAGCGCCGCGCCATCCCTCGGCCAGCGCGGGCGACAGCGCGGCCACCTCCGACGCGGCGCGTGCAACCGCTGCGAAGCCGACGTAGTGCGCGCGAAGCTCGGGCAGGTAGTCCGGAGTGCCGAGTTCATGGAACAGCACCGGCGTTCGGATCTGCTGCGCCGCATGGATCAGCACCGCCGCGCCGGCGTCGGACGCCACGACATGGATGACGTCGGCATGGCACCGCCGGAAATGTCGCTGGCACGCGCTGAGGTGGACGTCCGATGCCATGTGCCAGAGCCGACGCCAGGCGCTCCGCAAGCGTGTCTGCCGTTCACTGGCCTCATTGGCGGGTGACGCCACCGTGGCGTCGGTGATCAGCCGGAGCGCGATGGCGACGCGGCGCGTCAGGACGAGGGCGCGACGCAGCCGTGACCTGGGCACGACCACCGCAACGGGGATGCCGGCCGCCTGGAGTCGACGCAGATACGGGTCGGCCGGCACCGGTCGGTGCAGCAGCGCGACCGAATGCAGGTGGCCGAGTTCGTGCAGCCGAATCGCGTAACGAACGAGAGCCTCGTCGGCGCCGCTAATCGGTCCGGCCAGTTCACTCTTGGCGAGAACGACTCTCATGCGGGCCCCACTGTATCGCGAAAGAAAATTGCAGCACGTAGTGATGCCCCTGCGTTGCTGACGCTCGCACGCGATCAGCGCAGCGTGGCGACCTGCAGTGTCACGATCAGTGCGGCGGCGAGTGCAAGCGCCAGGCCCACGAACCGCCATTGCCCTGACGAGAGCGCAGGTTCATGGACGCGCCACCGCGCTCGTATCGCGATGCGAGCCGGGCATTCCACCCAGCGCCAGAGCACCCAGGCCGCCGCCAGCACCACGAGCCAGAACAGTCCGTACGCCGCAGGGTCTGGAACCCAGGCCACGTCGGGACGCACGTACGCGAACCCCAGCATGATCCCATAGTGGACGAGGTAGACGGCGTAGCTGATCTCACCGAGCAGGACCATCGCTCGCGTGGACAGGAAGCGCGATACCAGGCCACGCCTCAGGGCCATGACCACGATCAGCACCGGAAAGGCGACCGACCACGGCGGGAGACCGGGGACCCATGAGTACGCGCTCGATTCGGCCGACGCGTGCGCCCGAATCAGGACTGACGTCAAGGTGTCGGAGCGCGACATGGTCCACGCGGCGAAGGTCAGTACGCCGACCTCGAGAACGGTGGCGGAGAGCACTCCAGCCCGGAACCTCGGCTCCAGGTACTGCCATGCACTGCAGCCGACCATGCCGAGGACGAACAGGTACAGGTTCGCGAGAGGATTGACCGCCACCAGTCCGGTGATGTCGGCCCCGCGTTGCCCGAACTCGAACGGTGGCAGCTCGAGCCAGCGGGCGAGTTGCCCCATCGCGCCGAACAGCAGGATGCTCAGCACGAGCTTTGCGAGCCAGCTGCGCCGCCAGTTCCTTATCAGCAGGGGAAAGAGCAGGTACAACCCGAGCTCGGTCGAGATGCTCCACGACACGGGATTGAACGAGAAGTACGAGTCGGGAAAGGGCACCCACGCATGCACCATGGCCAGGTTGGCGGGCACCGCCACGGGGGTGCTGCTCGGCATCAACGGCGCGTAGAGGTAGAGCACAGGCAGGAACAGCACGAATGTTGCGAGGTGCAGCGGCCAAAGCCGGGCTGCCCGCGCGACAAGGAAGCGGCGCGTGCCGGCGTCGTCGAGGCTCGGGTAGGCGTGGGCGAGGATGAAGCCGGAGAGCACGAAGAAAAAGTTGACGGCCACCGTCAGATTCAACGGGTCGCCCCACGTCCGGGCGAAGCCGTAGTGAGGGCGTGAATGGGCCAGGACGATCATGGCGGCCGCGACGAAACGCAGCGACGTGAGCGGCAGGAGCTGCTCGCGCCCGCCATTCGGCAGCGCCGCCACGACCGCGGCAGGGGTGCTCGGGGAGGTGCGTGCGGCCAGCCGGTCAGGCGCCCCTTGTCGTCCGGCAGAGGACGCGTGATTCATCGCGGCCGCGTCGCTTGCCGCGCCCGAGGGGCTTGCCCTAGACTTCGCATCTGCGAAGCCATCCGATGTGCCTCTCTCATGCGTGAACCGTTCGGAACCGAGACGAGTCCGGGCATCGGCTCATCCCATCCGAACGTGGTCGGTGTGATGACGGCGACGCTGCCCGTGGCGAGCTGCTGGTGAAGGCCGTCATCCTCGCCGGCGGATTCGGCACGCGGCTGGCCGAGGAGACCGACGTCAAGCCAAAGCCGATGGTCGAAGTCGGCGGGCGTCCGCTTCTCTGGCACATCATGAAGCACTACGCCCACTACGGCACCAGCGAGTTCGTCGTGCCGTTGGGCTACAGGGGCGACGTGATTCGCCGGTACTTCGTCGATTGCGCCACGCTGCGCCGGACGTTCAGCGTCGACCTCCGTTCCGGCCGGGTCAGAGCGGACGACGACGCAGCGGGCGAGCCGTGGCAGGTCCAGCTCGTCGAGACGGGCGTGGAGACCAACACCGGCGGGCGTCTGCACATGCTCGAGCGCTGGCTCCGGGCCGAACCGTTCTTCCTGACCTACGGCGACGGCGTGAGCGATGTCGATCTTGCCGCGCTCCTCGCGTTCCACCGCGCGCATGGGCGGTTGGCAACCGTCACTGCGGTGAGGCCGCCGGCACGGTTCGGCGGTCTCGAGCTCGACGGCGACCGCGTCGCGGCGTTCTCCGAGAAGCCGGAGATCGGCGAGGGCTGGATCAACGGCGGGTTCTTCGTCCTCGAGCCCGACGTATTCGACTATCTCCACGGTGGAGACGTCAGCCTCGAGCACGACGTGCTGAGCCGGCTCGCGCAGCAGGACCAGCTCCGTGCCTTCCGTCACACCGGCTTCTGGCAGTGCATGGACACGCTCCGGGACCTCCGGCTGCTGCAGGGATTGTGGTCCAGCGAGTGCCCGCCCTGGAAGGTGTGGTCATGACGGGGTCGTTCTGGGCCGACCGGCCCACCCTCGTCACGGGCGCGACCGGGCTCGTCGGCGGGTGGCTGGTCAGCGCGCTGCTGGAGCGCGGGGCGAACGTCGTGTGCCTGGTGCGTGATCAGGTCCCGCACAGCCGGCTGCTCTCGGAGGGGATGGTGCGCCGGGTCAGTGTGGTCACGGGCGACGTACGCGATCAGGCACTGCTCGAACGGGTCCTTGGTGAGTACGAGGTCGATACGGTCTTTCACCTCGCCGCGCAGGCGATCGTCGGTGTGGCGAACCGCAACCCCGTCTCCACGCTCGACACGAACATCGGCGGTACGTGGGCGACGCTCGAGGCGTGCCGACGAAGTCCGGCCGTGAAGCAGATCGTCATCGCCTCCACCGACAAGGCGTACGGCGACCACGCGTCGGCCGTCTACGACGAGAGCACCCCACTCCGAGCGCGATTCCCGTACGACGTCAGCAAGGCCTGCGCGGACCTGATCGCCCAGAGCTACGCGGCGACGTTCGACCTCCCGGTCGCCGTCACGCGCTGCGGCAACTTCTACGGTGGCGGTGATCTCAACTGGAGCCGCCTGGTCCCGGGCACGATCCGGTCGGTCATCCGGGGCGAGCGCCCGGTCATCCGCTCGGACGGCCGATACGTGCGCGATTACTTCTACGTCGAGGACGGCGCGGCCGCTTACCTCCTGCTGGCCGAGCAGCTTGCGGCGCATCCGGAGATGCGCGGCGAGGCGTTCAACTTCTCGTACGACGACAAACTCACCGTCCTCGACCTCGTGGATCTGGTCGTCCGCCTGATGGGCTCCTCGCTGGCGCCCATCGTGCAAAACATTGCGACCGGCGAGATTCCGGTGCAGCGGCTCGACTCGAGCAAGGCGCGTCAACGACTCGGCTGGCAGCCGACCTACTCGCTGGACGAGGGGCTCCGCCGCACGATCACGTGGTACGAGCGCGCCCTTCGCGCCACGCAGGCTGGCGATGGTCGCTCCTAGCAATTCCGACGTGCAGCCGGCCAGCATTCCCTGCCGCTCCTGTGGCGGCCACGACCTCCAGCCGATCCTGTCACTTGGCCGGATGCCGGCCGCGAACCGCCTGCTGCGTGCGGATCAGCTCGACGCGCCGGAGCCGCGCTACCCGCTGGATCTGGTCTTCTGCGGAGCCTGCTCGCTGGTGCAGGTCACAGAGTCGATCGCGCCCGAGGAGCTGTTCCGGGAATACGTGTACTTCTCGTCGTACTCCGAGACGATGCTTGCAAGCTGCGAGGCGCTGGCAGCACGCCTGACCCGGGAGCGGGGACTCGGCGCCCGGCACCTCGTGGTCGAAGTTGCGAGCAACGACGGCTACCTGCTCCAGTTCTATCAGAGCCTGAAAGTGCCGGTCCTGGGGATCGAGCCCGCGCGCAACGTGGCCCGCGTGGCTACCGGACGCGGCGTCCCGACAATCGAGGAGTTCTTCGACGCCGACCTGGCCGCCAGCCTGGTTGCGCAGGGTCGTTCCGCGGACGTCGTGCACATGAACAACGTCCTGGCGCACCTGCCCGACCTGAACGGCGCGGTTCGCGGAGTGGCCAGCCTGCTGCGCGACGACGGCATCGCGGTGATCGAGACACCCTACGTTCGCGATCTGGTCGATCGCGCCGAGTTCGACACGATCTATCAGGAGCACCTCTGTTATTACTCGCTGACGGCGCTCGATGGGCTGTTCGGCCGCCACGGGCTGGTGATCCAGGACGTCGAGCACCTGGCGATTCACGGCGGCTCGCTGCGGGTGTTTGCCGGGCGAACCGGCACGTCCTCGGATGCCGTAGCCGCGTTGCTGGACGAGGAGCGCAGGCTCGGTCTCGACCGGGTCGACTACTACCAGACTCTCGCGGGCAGGGCCGCCGCGGTGAAGCAGCGCCTGCGCGATCTGCTCCTCGATCTGACCGGCCGTGGCCAGCGCATCGCGGCGTACGGCGCCGCCGCCAAGGGCGCTACGCTCCTGAACTACTGCGAGCTCGGCACGGACGTCATCGAGTACGTGGTGGATCGCAGCAGTCACAAGCAGGGGCTGTACATGCCGGGCGTCAGGCTGCCGATCGGCCCGCCGTCGCTGCTGGCCGAGCGCCCGCCCGACTACCTCTTGCTCCTGGCGTGGAACCTCGCGGACGAGATCATGCGGCAGCAGGCGGTGTACCGCGCCGCTGGCGGCCGCTTCATCGTTCCGATCCCGGAGGTCCGCACCATCGAGGAGGAGCCCGCGTGATCGTCGAGCCGACGACCGTGTCCGGCGTCTTCGTCATCACTCCGGAACTGCTCACCGACGAGCGGGGCGGCCTGGCGCGCACCTACTGCGCGCAGGAGTTCAGCGCCCACGGACTGGAGCCGCAGGTCGCGCAGTGCACCGTCTCCGTCAACCCCTCCGCGGGCACCCTTCGAGGTATGCACTACCAGGCGGAGCCGTATGGCGAGGCCAAGCTGGTTCGTTGCACGATGGGTGCGATCTACGACGTGGCGGTGGACCTCAGACCGGAGTCGCCGACCTACTGTCGCTGGGCCGCGGCTGAGCTGACGGCCGAGAATCGCCGGTCGATGTACATCCCCCGGGGCGTCGCGCACGGCTTCCTCACCCTTGTCGACACGAGCGAGGTGTTCTACCAGATGTCCGTGGCGCACCGACAGGGAGCCAGTGCAGGGGTGCGCTGGGATGACCCGACGTTCGGGATCGCCTGGCCGTCCGCTCCGCGCCTCATCTCGGACCGCGACGCGGCTTATCCGACATACCAACCGGTGGCGGCCGGCGGGTCGATGACCGACCCGCTCGCGTGAAACGGGTCCTGGTCACCGG
>JAEZCY010000347.1 GCA_023429845.1 Acidobacteriota bacterium | reverse complement strand
CCCATCGGGCAGGCGGCAGCGTGGCGACGCCGCCGCCGCGTCAGGCGCGCGCCACGCCGTCGCACTCGACGCCGGGTCGCCATGGTGAGGCCAGCGGCGGGCATGCGCTCCACGACCTGGTCGGCCGTCACCTGGGTAGCCGATACGAGATCACGAAGCTGCTCGGCGCCGGCGGCATGGGCGCCGTCTACCAGGCATGGGACAACGAGCTCGGCGTGATCGTCGCCCTCAAGACGGTGCGCTCCGAAGTCGCCGACGACCCGGAGACCGCGCGCTTGCTCGATCGCCGGTTCAAGCAGGAACTCCTGCTCGCCCGCAAGGTCACCCACAAGAACATCGTGCGGGTGTACGACATCGGCGAGGTCGATGGCATCAGGTACATCACGATGCCGTTCCTCGAAGGCGAGGATCTCGCGACGGTCCTGAAGCGGGAGGGGCCGCTCGCCGTCCCGCGCGTGATGAAGATCGCGCGATCGGTCGCCTCTGGCCTTGCGGCGGCACACGAGGCCGGCGTCGTGCACCGCGATCTGAAGCCGGCCAACATCATGGTCAACCGCGCCGGCGAGGGGCTGGTGATGGACTTCGGGGTGGCGCGCTCGACCGACAAGGCCGCGGCCGCCATCACCGCGACGGGCGACGTCGGCAGCCTGCATGGCAGTGCCGCATCGGCAGGCGACGGCACGACCATGGCCGGGATCGTGGTGGGCACGATCGAGTACATGGCGCCGGAACAGGCGCGCGCCGAACCCGTGGACCAGCGTGCTGACATCTACGCGCTCGGCCTGATCCTCTACGATCTCCTCACCGGGCGCGCTCGCGCCGAACGGACGCCGAGCGCCATCGCCGAACTGCAGCAGCGCATGCGTGAGGCCCCGCCGCCGCTGCGCGCACGGATGCCGTCAGTGCCGGCGGCGCTCGAGCGCATCGTGATGAGGTGCGTGCAGCCGCAGGCGTCCGACCGCTTTGCGACGTCGCGGGAGCTCGAATTGGAGCTTTCACGGCTCGACGACACGGGCCACCCCGTGCCGGTCGGCAAGCGGACCAACCGCGCGACCACGGCTGTCGCGGCGACCCTGGCCGCGAGCGTGTTGGGCGCGGCATGGTGGTGGTCCGGTCGCGACACGACGCCACGGCAGCACGAGCCGGTCTCGATCCTCATCACCGACCTTCAGAACACGACCGGCGATCCCGCATTCGACGGCACGCTCGAGCCGATGCTGAAGCTCGCGCTCGAAGGCGCCGGCTTCATCAGCGCCTACGATCGCAACGGCATACGCAGGAGCCTCGGTGTTGCGCCGCCGGACCGCCTCGACGAGACCGCCGGCCGTGAGCTGGCCGTCAAGCAGGGCGTCGGTGTGGTGCTCGCGGGAACGCTCGCCCGCTCCGGCGACAGCTACACCATGACCCTGCGCGCCGCGGAGAGCGTGACCGGCACCGTGATTGCCGACGATTCGGCCACCGCCGACGCGCGCGAGGAGGTTCTCGCCGTCGCCACCAGGCTCGGCAACGGGGTGCGGACGTCCCTTGGCGACAGCACGTCGGACTCGGCGCGCCGCTTCGCGACCGACGCCCTCTCCGCGACCTCGCTCGAGGTCGTCCGCGAATATGCGCACGCGATGCAGGCGCTCTCCAACAGCCAGTTCGGCGAGGCGCGATCGGCGTTCGAACGCGCCCTGGATCTCGACCCCGAGTTCGGCCTGGCCTACGCCGGTCTGGCGACGACCGCCGCCAACATGGGGCAGCCGCAGGAGGCCGTCGCCTACGTCAGCGAAGCGATCCGGCACGTGGACCGGATGACCGAGCGGGAGCGCTTCCGGACGCGCGGCCTGTTCTACTACCTCACGAACGACTACGGCGCCTGCGTCAAGGAGTACGGCGACCTGCTGGCGCGGTACGAGGCCGACGTTGCCGCGCGCAACAACCTCGCGCTGTGCTCGACCAAGCTGCGCCACATGCAGCGGGCGCGCGACGAGATGACGCGCGTCGTCGCCATCCTGCCCAAGCGCTCGCTGTACCGCCTGAACGCCTCCTTCTATTCCAGCTACGCCGGCGACTTCGTGACGGCCGAGCGCCAGGCGATCGTGGCGCAACAGCTCGGCGACGCGTGGGCGCTGCAGGCGCTGGCCCTCGCCCGGCTCGGACAGGGCGACTACGGCGCCGCAGCCACCGCCTACGAGGCGATGGCTGGCGCACCAGGTATCGGCCGCACGTATACGGTCTCCGGGCTCGCCGACATCGCGGTCCACCAGGGGCGGTACGCCGACGCGGTGCGCCTGCTCACCGACGGGGCGCAGGCCGACATCGGGGCCCGCGATCCCGATCGCGCAGCGATGAAGCTCGCGGCCCTCGCCCATGCCGAACTGTCGCGGGGTCGGAGGCGCGAGGCCGTCGCCGCCGCCGATCGCGCGGTGGCGAACAGCGGCAGCGTGCAGGTGCGCTTCCTTGCTGGTCGAACGTACGCCGAGGCTGGCACGGCTCCGAAGGCGCTGGCCCTGGCCCGACAGCTCGCCTCGGAGCTCCAGGTCGAACCGCAGGCATACGGAAGGCTGCTCGAAGGCATCGTCCAGCTCGACGAGGGCGACGCGCGAGCCGCGATTCGTACGCTGTCGGGGGCCAACGACCTGCTCGACACGTGGATCGGGCACTTCGATCTCGGCCGGGCGTACCTCGCCGCCGGCGCGTTCGCACAGGCCGATTCGGAGTTCGACCGTTGTCTGAAGCGAACCGGCGAAGCCATCTCGCTGTTCCTGGACGAGGAGCCGACATCCGGGTACCTGCCGCCTGTGCACTACTACCTCGGACGTGCACGCGAGGGGATGGGCACGGCCGCCTATGCCGACGCCTACCGGCGTTACATCGCGATTCGCCACCAAGCCGACGCCGACCCGCTCGCCGCCGACATCCGAGCGCGGTTGAAATAGGCACCCGACGAGCATGTAGGCGGCGTCTTCGTCGCCCGCCGGGCAAGGCCCGGCATGCCGGGCGTCATCGTCACCTGCCCGTCTTGAACGTCGCTGCCGCCGCCGGCGGCGCCTTCCTGACACCGGCGAACGCGTACGGCACCGACGACCCGTCGTCGGCGGCATGCACGGTGATCGTCACGGTGCCGATCACCGGAGCGCCTGCGACGGGGCGGTACTGGAACGTGTCGATGCCGGAGAATCCCTTTTGCGGCATGTACGTGAACGAGCCGTCGGCATTGAGTCGGAGCAGCCCGTGTTCCGGACCGCCGGCGCGTGCCACCTCGAAGGCCACGGGGCTGTCCTCGTCGCCGTCGTTGGCGAGCACGCCGACAGCGGGCACGCTCAACAGCGTGTCCTGGTTCGTGGCATAGAAGTCAGGCCCGGCGACGAGCGGCTTGTTGACCGCGGTGATCGTCACGAGGTTCGACGGGTCGCTCTCGATGCCGTCCTGGAAGCCGTCGGCGGCGTACAGCGCCACCGCGAAGTACGTGTACGGCTGATTGTCGTCGAGCTCGGTGGCATCGACGAGCACGTACTCTTCGGCCTGCGCCTTGGACGGCACGGCCGCGATCACGGCCGCGAGGGTCCACGTGGCGCCCGGCTCGAGCGTCGCTCCGGCGACGCGGTACAGCCGATAGGCCAGCACGCCGCCGATGTTCGGCGCCGTGAAGCGCGCCACGACGTCGCCCGGGGCGGCGCCGTCGACAGCGCAGTTCGGGCCCGCCAGGCACGCTCGGAACTCGTTGGGCGGCGTCCGCGCGAGTTCGGCGGCGATGGCGGCGTCGATCTCGCCGAGCGGGTTCTCGGGGTCGTTCGTGAACAGGTCGCCACCGCCGAAGTCGCCGCGGCCGATGTCGCCGCTGCCTTCCTCCGCGGCGCCCACGTCGAGGTCGACCTTGCCGAGGTCCACCTTGCCGGAGTCGAGATCGACTTTGCCCAGGCTCAGGTCCACCTTTCCGAGATCGACCTTGCCGAGGTCCACCTTGCCCGTGTCGAGATCGACCTTGCCGAACTCGAGGTCGACCTTGCCGAGATCAGACGGTCCGAGATCGACCTTGCCGACGTCGAGCGACAGCGGCCCGACTGCAAGCGTCCCGTCGGCCATGCGATAGAGCCCGCCGACGTTCCGCCGCGATCCGACCTGGTTCAACGTCATCTGCGACCAGTCGTCGGATTGTCCCGCGAGCGGCCCGGACGAGGCGTTCGCCCCGGTGCCGTTCAGGCGGGCGTTGAAGTTGACGTCCTGGGCGAACGGCGCCGCGTCGATGGCATCGTTCGCGTTCCAGTCGATCGGGTCGGCGGCGCGGCGGGCGTCGATGCGCACCATGCGCTCGCCCTCGAGCAGCGGCGTGCCGTCGCACCTCGATCGCGCGGGCGGCCGATGGCCGGAGAGGTAGCTGAAGTCGAGGGGCGCGTACCAGCCCAGACGGAACGCCGAGGTGCTGTACACCCCCTCCTGCACGGCGGCCTCGTCTATATCGGGGAATGGCGTGCCGTCGGAGTAGTCCAGGTGCGGCGTGCCGGCGTCGTCGAGCAGCCCGCGCAGCTGATACAGGTAGTTCATCACGCTCAGGTAGCCGGGCTTGCAGTTCGGCTCGGCCCGCTCGCCGCCATGCCGGCGCTCGGCCGTGTGTCCGAACTCGTGCGCCAGCGTCGAGGCCTGCATGAACGGCGTGCCGACGGGAAGACCCGCGGCGTTCCTGAAGCCGCCGAGCGACACGATCAGGTCGCCCCCGGGGAAGTCGGCGACGCCGCTGTAGGTGCGCGGGACGCGGAAGTCCGGGTTCGGCGTGGCGCCCGGGGGGCACTGGCCGCCGACGTCCTCGATGGGGGTCAGCGCGGCGTCGAGGCAGGGGCGCGTGGACTTCGGCAGCCCGATCGCGTGGGCGAACAGGGCGTACCGGAACATGTCGCGGCGGTTCTGATCGAAGAACCGGGGGCAGGTGTTGCCCGGCGCCTCGCAGTCCCGCTGTCGCGGGTCGGAGAGGTCGGGCACGCCCGACAAGGAGTCGCGCAGTGCCCGCAGGCCGGATTTCCAGCCAATCGTGCCGGGGTAGTGCGAGAACTGGCACACCCATGGCGGAGCACCCGCCGGCGGCGTGCACACGGTGACCGCTTCGTCGATCGCGTCGCCGCCCCTGGCCAGGCCCGGCACCGTGTTGCGGATGATGTAGGGCTCGGCGCCAGACTCGGCACCCACGTCGTACGCCGCTCCGACGTCGAAGTGCACGGCGATGCCCCTGGCTTTGAACATGTCGCCGAACAGGCGCAGCGCTTCTGCGTCCGGCTGATGCGAATGCGCCGGCTCCTGGACGCCGCCGTACGTGTACGCCGCGGCGCCCGTCGTCAGGTGGTCCACCTCGATGAAGAGGTCCTTGACGTGAGGATCGGCGCCCATCGCCGACAACAGCGGCAGCGGGCGGCCGTACGGATCGAGCAGCGGCGTCGCCGACGACTCCCACACGTTCAGCAGCCCGTCTTCGTCGTCGTCGTTCACCGGCGTGCGGTAGACGACGGCCGACCAGGACAGGCAGTCGAAGCCGCCGCCGCGTTGCGCGAACACGCCAGTGGTGATGGTGCGCAAGGATGGCGTGACGTTTACAGGAAACGTCGGATTGCTCCAGCGACGGCTCGGCTGGCCGGTGAAGGGACTGGCCCAGCGCGTGTCGTTGTAGAACACCGCGCCGTGCGCGGCCTCGGCGCCGCTGCCGACGATGTGCGTGACCTTGCCGAACGTGTCGGCGTCGTCAGCGTCGTAGAAGCCGCCGACCCGCAGCTCCATTCCGGGCGCCTGCGACGTGAGCGCGTAGGCACCGTCGTGGATGACGATGGCGCTGTAAGGGAGAGAGGAGTCGCGATAGACGATGAGGAGGCTGGCGCCGAGCGCTGCGACGGCATCGTCGTCGCGTACCCGGACGCGGTGCCTGCCGTACCCTGCCGTCTTGCCGGTCGCCGGATCCTGATCGAGGAACCGCAACACGTCGGCGCGCAACGAATGGGTCAGGAGATCCTGACCGGCGACGGCACCGCTGCCTGCCGCGCCGGCAAGGCACGACGCATTGGCGGCGCCGAGGGACTTGCCGAACAGGACCTCACTTTCGCCAGAACCGAGGCTGAGTGGATGTCCGCGGAACTGCACGCCGCGCGAGCCCGCGCTGGCATCGCCGTTGCCGAGCACCTGCCAGTAGAGGAACGCCGCGACGATGTCGACGCCGCGCGGGACGCAACCGAGACGTTGCCTGTCGCCCGCGGTGCATTCGGGCACGATGATGTCGCCGCTCGCGAATCCGTCCACACCGGCGCCGCGCAGCCCGACCCCCTGCACGGTGTAGTCGCCAGTGAGGAAGTAGTTCTTGAAGAACGCGAGGGGCTGGGTCCGGCCCTGCGCATCGAGCCGGGACGCCCCCGGTTGCAGCAGGGCAAGGCCGGCCAGCACCACGAGCAAGACACGCGTCATCTGAAGCTCCAGTCACAGGTGCTCGACGCTGGAGGGCGCTATCGAGAGATGCTGGATTATGACCCACGCGGGGCGGCCATGCGCAGACCGGTGTGGCTGCGCACGGCGGCGCTCGAATGGACGTCTCCGACACGTGGCCGTCGGCCTTGCCCGACGGTCTTCCGTCGCCCGAGGGGCGATGGCTACGAACAGCGTGCTAGGAGCCGGCGTGTGCTGCGCGCTGGCGGAGCAACGCGGCCGAGGTCACGAGCAGGACGCTCAGCGCCACGCCCTCCGCCGCGACCCCGACGGTTGCGAGATCCGGGAACGACGGCGCGATGCGGACGGTGCGGTCGTTCGGGTCCTTGCCGAGTGGGTGCGTGGCGCCGGCTGGCGTCAATTCCACGCCGGCTTCCTTGGCCACGCGCACGAGATCGCGCGCGCACCCGTCGAGAACGTCGAGTGCGATGAAGTAGCCGCCCTTGGGCACGAGCCACGACGCGACGCCCGTGCCGCCCAGGTGCTGCTCGAACGTGTCGGCCACGGACGCGAACTTCGGCGCGAGGATCTCGCGATGCCGGTCCATCAAGGCCAGCAGCCCGTCGGTGTTCTCGAGGAAGCGGACGTGCCGCAGCTGGTTCACCTTGTCGCCGCCGATCGTCCGCTTGCCCATCCGGCCGAGGAACCACGCGACGTTCTCGGCCGAGCTGGCAAACAGCGCCACACCGGCTCCCGCGAGCGTGATCTTCGACGTGGAGCCGAACACGAACGGCCGGTTCGCGTGCCCGTGACGGGCGCACGCCTCGATGAGGCTGGGGATCTCGATGCGTTCCTCGGTCAGGTGGTGCACCGCGTAGGCGTTGTCCCAGAAGATGCGGAAGTCGGGCGCCGCGGTCTTCATGGCGCCCAGGCGATCGACAACGGCGTCGGCGTACACCGCGCCGGAGGGATTGGCGTACTTGGGCACGCACCAGATCCCCTTGATCGCCGGATCCTCGGCGACCAGCCGCTCCACCACGTCCATGTCCGGACCGTCGGCGCCGAGCGGCACACCGATCATCTCGATGCCGTAATCCTGACAGATCGCGAAGTGCCGATCGTAGCCGGGCACAGGGCAGAGGAACGCCAGCCGCGACTCGCGGCTCCACGGCCGCTCGCTGCCCACCGTGCCCTTCAGCAGGCCGTAGGCAATGGCGTCGTGCATCAACGCGAGGCTCGAGTTGTCGCCGATGATCACCTGCGCCGGCGTCGCGCCGAACAGCGGCGCAAGCAGCGTGCGCAGCTCCGGCAGGCCCTGGAGCCCGCCGTAGTTGCGCGCATCGGTGCCGTCGGCGGCGGTGTAATCGGCTTCGCCAGGCAGGCCGAGGAGGCCGTTCGAGACGTCGAGCTGCTCGCTGGAGGGCTTGCCGCGCGTGAGATCGAGCTTCAGCCCCCGCTGGCGGAACGCGTCGTAGCGCCGCTGAATCTGGTCGTGAAACGCGGAGAGGTCGTCAGTCGGAAGAGTCGTGAGGGCAGACACCAGCCCTCAAGGGTAGCGCAGAGCCGTGTTCAGCGCGATACCCGGGCGTCCCGGTCGGGCTCGGCGATGAACTTGTAGCCGACGCCGCGCACCGTGAGCACGTGGCGCGGGGTTGCCGGGTCCTCGTTGAGGAAGCGCCGCAGCCGCACGATGAAGTTGTCGATGGCGCGGGTGTCCGTGTCCTCGTGCAGGTTCCAGACGTCCTCGAGGATGGCCTTGCGGGATACCACCTTGCCGGCGTTGCGCAGGAGGTACTGCAGCAGGTCCGCTTCCATGGCCGTCAGGTGATAGGGCATGGTGCCCACGCGCAACTCGAGCGCGGCGGGGTCGAAGACGTTGCCGGCGAAGCTGATGACGTCGGCGCGCGGGCCCGCCGGCTGCGGCGCGGGGCGGCTCCACGTGGTGCGGCGAAGGAGGCTCCGCACACGAGCGAGCAGGATGGCCAGATCGAACGGTTTCGGGAGATAGTCGTCCACGCCGGCGTCGAAGCCCTGCAGCACGTCCTCGGAGCGGCCTCGGGCCGTGAGCATCAGGATCGGGACGAAATCCCCGCGCTGACGCAGCGTCTGCGTCACTTCGAAGCCATTGCGTCCCGGGAGCATCACGTCGAGCACCACGGCATCGAACGCCCCGATCCCGGCACCGAGCCGATCGAGCGCGTCCTCGCCATCGGGCGACACCGTCACCTCGTGTCCGTCGGCTTCGAGGTTGAAGCGCAGGCCCATGGCGAGATGCGGCTCGTCCTCGACGACAAGGATGCGGGCCATGTCAGCTGCGCTCCATCCGCGGCAGTTCGATCGTGAAGGTCGATCCCTGGCCCTCGCCGCCGCTGGCCGCGAATACGCGTCCGCCGTGCTGCCTGACGATGGAGCGGACGATGTAGAGGCCGAGGCCCGTGCCCTTGACCTTGGATCCGCGCCACTGGAAGCGATGGAAGCGCCGGAAGATGCGCTTCAGTTGACCCTGCGGGATCCCGACGCCCTTGTCGCTCACCCGCAGCCGCACCGTGTCGGCCGCGGTGCTCACGTCCACCGCGACGCGCACATCGTCGCGCGAATACTTGACGGCGTTGTCCAGGAGGTTGGAGAGGACGCTGCGGAGCTGGTCGGGGTCGCCGTCCACGACGGCGTCGTGCGGCGATGGGGCCGACAGCGTGAGCGCGTCGGGCGCCAGGTGATGCCGCAGGCGCGCGACGTCGAGGGCCTCGGTGGTCAGCGCGGTCAAATCCACCGGCCCGCGCTGCTGAGGGCCCACCCGCTGGCCCGCGATGCCCGCCTTGAGTACCTGCTCGACCGTCTGCTGCAGGCGGTCGGCGTCGGCGAGCATGATGCGGTAGAAGTCCCGCCGTTGCGGCTCGGTCACCTCACGCGCCTGCAGCGTCTCGAGATACAGGCGGATGGACGCGATCGGCGTCTTCAGTTCGTGCGTCACCGCGTTGATGAACGCGTCGTGCTGGTCGTTGCGGCGCAGTTCGCGCACGAGGAACACCGTGTAGACGATGATGCCCGCGATGATCAGCGCAAAGGCGAGCACGCCGAGCACGAGCGGCAGCAGCCGCGGTCCGTGGAGGTAGACCCAGCCGATGTTCAGGCTCACCGCAGCCGCCACGAGGACGACGCAGAGCGCCACGAACACGATTGTCGCGGTGCGACGGGTCACAGGAGGATTCTACGAGCGGCGAAAGGAGAACGTCGAACGCCGAACGTCGAACGCCGAACGGGGAACGGGGAGCGTCGAACGCCGCGGCGAGGCGTCCCTATCACCGCTCCAGGAGAGCAGGGGCCGCTCCGTTGGTGTAGGCGTCCGAATCCCGTCCGACGCTCGGTTGATTTCCGCCCGCCGGATCGGGTCCGGCGGCTACACCACGGGAGCGGCGTCGACGTCAATCCACGGCGGGTTCAGCTGCCGTGATGTCGATGGCGTCGTTGGTCTGCTGCGGCATGCGGTGGACGTGCTCCAGGCGCGCCGTCTTGACGTCCCACACGAGCCCCAGCATGCGGAGGACGCTGATGTTGATGTAGTTGATGTCGAGCTCGTACCAGGCAAGGCCGTGGCGCGCCGACACCGGGTGCGCGTGGTGATTGTTGTGCCAGCCTTCGCCGAAGGTCAGGAGAGCCACCCACCAGCTGTTGCGCGAGTCGTCCTTGGTCTTGAACCGGCGTGAACCCCACAGGTGCGTCGCCGAGTTGACCAGCCAGGTGGCGTGCAGGCCGTAGGTCGTGCGGAAGAACACGGCCCACAGCACGTACGGAATGCCGCCGTACGCGTAGAACGCGAGACCGACGATGACCTGCGGCACCCAGTGCCACTTGGTGAGCCACACGTGGACGGGATCCTTGCTCAGGTCTGGCACGTACCGGCGCAGCACGTCGGTGTTGTGGTGCATCGCCTTGCCCATGAAGATCCAGCCCATGTGCGCCCACAAGGTGCCTTCCTGCGGCGTGTGGGGGTCGCCTTCGTGGTCGGAGTGCTGGTGGTGAATCCTGTGGGTGGCCACCCAGAAGATCGGCCCACCCTCGAGCGCGAGGGTGCCGCAGACCGTGAGGAAGTACTCCATCCACTTGTGCGTCTTGTAGCCGCGGTGCGTCAGCAGCCGGTGGTAGGCCATGCCGATGCCGAGGCTGCCGGCGACGAACCACATGATGGTTGCCGCGATGATGGCGCCGACATCGATGTAGAAGAATGCTGCCACCGCGCCGATGTGGAACGCGGTCATCGCGATGACCGTGATCCAGTTGACGCCATGGCCCTGCGCGGCCTTCCGGCCATAGAGGGACGTGATCTTGACGGGTGCGCTCATTGCCCCTGCACGATGCCACGAGGGGCGGCGGCGGGATTGTAATAGTTCTGTAACGGCAGGGTCGGCGGCGGGTGTTCAGCCCGGAAACAACGGCCTTTTCGCGCAGCGGCCTCCGAGTCGCCAGCGCCGCGCGACGACCGGCACGGCCGCGTCAGTTACACAGACGGCGCCGGCTCCAGCGTGACCACGGCGTTGTAGTCCGGCTCCATGGACGCATGGTCGATGGCCGATGCCGAGAGCAGCACGTTGCCCTCGGGCCAATGCACCTCGAGGTTGCCGGGCTTGACGGGCGCGGTGCGCAGCCGCCCTGCGAAGCTGCCGGCCGGCGCGTGCAGCGTGACCGCGTCGCCCTCGCGCAACTGCAGACGTGCCACGTCCTCCGCGCTGATGAGGATGTCGTCGCGGCGGGCTCCCGTCAGCGGATCGACGTCGCGGTGCACCATCGAGTTGAACTGCTTGCCGCGGCGGGACGACACGCGGAAGGTCCGTGACCTCTCCGCGGCGACGTCGTACGCCGCCACCGCGGCATGCGCAGGCCGTGTCGCGTCGACCGGCGCGAAATGCGCCTTGCCATCAGGCGTCGCGAAACGCCCGTCGGCAAACAGCGTGCGCCCGCCCCACTGGAACTGGTCGCCCTTCCGCGTCAGGCGCTCGACGCCGGCATAGAGCGGAATCGCCCGCGCCATTTCGTCGCGGATGGCTGCCGCACTCCCGAAACGCACCTGCGCGGCCCGTTCGGGGAAGGCGCGCGCCATCGCCTCGCCGAACGCCTGCCACTCGGGTCGCGCCGATCCGATCCGGCGTCCAGGAACCTCCGGCGAGAAGATGATCCGTCGCTCGGTGGACGTCTCGGTGCCGCCGCCAGGCGACTCGTAGCGTGTCGCGGCCGGCAGGAGGAGCACGTCGCCATCGCTCTCGGCCAGCATCGCCGACGAGAGCACGATGTCCTGGTGGATGCGCAGGCGCGGCCGCCGCAGCGCCGCCCGCGAACGCGCCTCGTCCGGCAGCGTCTCGAGGAAATTCCCGCCGACGATCCAGAACAGATCCACGCCGCCGTCAGCCGCCTGCTCGATCATCTCCGCCGTCGTCCAGCCCGGTGCGGCCGGGACGTCGAAGCCCCACACCTCGCGCCAGCGGCCCGCAGTGGCCGGGTCCACGCCCGGGACGCAGCCGACCTCCGCGCCGCCCTGCACACCGGAATGCCCGCGAATCGGCACGAGCCCGCGGTTCGGCCGTCCCGGCAGGCCGCGCGCCAGGCCGACGTTGAGCAGCGCGCTCACCGTCTGCACGCCATGGGCGTGCTGGGTGAGCCCCATCGACCAGACGAGGACGGCATTCGGGCGCGCGACGAGCAGGCGCGCGAACGCCTCCATGCGCTCGCGCGTCGTGCCGCTGTCGCGTTCGAGCGTGGGCCAGTCGGAGGTCAGCGCGCGATCCCGCGCCTCCGCGAACCCCGACGTGTGATCGCGGACGAACGTCTCGTCCACGCCGCCCGACTCGACGAGGGCGCGCAACACACCGACCAGAAACGCCAGGTCGCCGCCCGTGTGTACGTCGAACCAGTCGTCGGCGATGCGTGTGCCGAACATGGCGCTCGAGGCGACCGACGGCACCCAGTACCGCTGCAGGCCGGGCTCCCGGTAGGTGTTGACCACGACCACCTGCGCACCGTTGGCCTTGGCCTCGTGCAGGTACTTGGTCGTCACCGGCTGGTTGTTGGCGACGTTGGAGCCGAAGAAGACGATCAGGTCCGCGTGCAGCCAGTCGGTGTAGCTGCAGGTCGACGCGCCATGGCCCAGCGCGCGCTTCATCGCGATCGTCGACGCGGCGTGGCAGAGTCGTGCCGCGTTGTCGATGTTGTTGGTGCCGAGCAGGCGCGCCGCCTTCTGCGCCGCGTAGTACACCTCGTTGGTGATGCCACGCGACGTGAGGAAGAACGCCGCACGGCGCGGGTCGACCTGGCGGGCTTCCACCGCGATGCGGTCGAGTGCCTCGTCCCACGACACGACACGGAAGCCGTGCGAGCCCCGCGTGCGCAGCAGCGGCTCGGGCAATCGTCCGAGCGCGCGCAGTCCGGCCGATGTCGTCGCCGCGAGCGGGCGCACGTCGGCGAGGCGCGCCGTGTCGAGCGCCGGCGCGGTGTTGAGCCGCATCAGCTCGAGGCGCACCATGCAGAGGTGCGTACCCGTGATGGTCCAGTCCGACAGCCCCGACGTGCCGAGCGCGCAGCCGTCGCACACGCCGTCGCGCAGGATGCGCCACGCGAACGGCAGCTGGTCGCGGTTCTCCCACATCACCCGCAGCATGTCGCGGTAGTGACGTGGCTTCTGCGTGTTCAGGCCGAAGGGGAACATGCGCTCAGGCGATCCGGTGGGGGTGGGTGTAGACGTTGCAGCCGCGCTCGCGTACGAACCCGGCGAGCGTGACGTTGCGCTCGCGCGCGAGATCGACGGCAAGGCTCGACGGCGCGGAGACGGCGACGAGCATGGGAATGCCGGCCACCACCGCCTTCTGCACGAGCTCGTACGACGCGCGGCCGCTCACGCAGAGCACGTGCGAGGTCAGTGGCAGGGCGCGCTGGAGCAGGAGGCGGCCGATCACCTTGTCCACGGCGTTGTGGCGGCCGACGTCCTCGGCGGTCGCGACGAGTTCGCCGACGTTCGTGAACAGGCCGGCAGCGTGCAGGCCGCCGGTCCGGTCGAAGACGGCCTGACGCTCGCGCAACACCTCGGGAAGCGTCGTCAGCACCTCGGCTGGCATGCTCCAGCCCGCGTCGATGGGCGCAGCGGTGAAGGCGAGCGCGTCCACCGAGGGCCGCCCGCACACGCCGCACGCCGACGTGGCGCCGACGTGGCGCCGACCAGCGAGCACCTCCGGCAGCCTGGCGAGCGCCACGCCCCTGAGCGCCACATCCACGACGTGCTCGGCCGTGCCATCGGCTTGCCGCCGTTGCAGGATGCTGCCGATGTCGGCCGGCGACGTGACGACACCTTCGGACAAGAGGAAACCGGCAGCGAGTGCTTCATCGTCGCCAGGCGTCCTCATTGTCATGACGAACGATTCCCCATGCAGGCGGATGTCCAGCGGCGCTTCGGCCGCCACGTGATCGGTGGCCGGGGCCCGCGCCGCGTCACGCAGGCGCACGACGTCCACTTCGCGCCAGGCGGCGCCCCCGGTCGACATCCGAGCATCTTACCGGCGTTGTCCGCCGCCGCGCTTGTACGTGACGGCAAGGCCGCCGCCGCGTTCGTCCACGGTGGTCTCCGCGTCGGGCGTGCCGCGCAGCAGCGCCAGGTATTCCCGCGATCCCATCGCGCCTCGCCGGCCCGACTCGCTGATGTTGTGCGTCGTGTAGCACCCGCCGGCCGTGAGCCGGGGCCAGACCGCCTTGAAGTAGTTGGGATACCAGTCCTTGTCCGCGTCGCTGAACACGAAGTCGAAGGGCCCCTGCAGCGCCGGCACGATCTCGTGCGCGTCGCCGAGCCTGGCGTCGATGAACGCGCTCAGCCCCGCAGCCTCGAAGTTCTTCAACGCCTCGCGGTGGCGCGCCTCGTCCACTTCCACGGTGATCAGCCTGCCGCCCGTCTTGCTCAGCGCCCAGGCGATCCAGATGCCCGAGTGCCCGGTGGAGGTGCCAATCTCGAGAGCCCGCGTGTACTTGTGCTCGACGATCAGGTCGTGCAGGAGCTGGCCGTCGGTCGCCGGCACGTTCAGATCGCGCCAGGTGCCGCTGCGTTGCTCGAGGAACGCCTTTACCCTGGCATCGAGTGCCGCCGTGTCTCCCGGTTGTGCCGCTGACTGCGCCAGGAGCGTCATGGTAGCGGTGGCGACCGACAGCAGAACGGCAGAGAGCTGCGCCGAACCTGGCATGTGCAGATGACCTCCGGTGAGCGTTCTCGGGGATTCTCACCCCGATCTCCCCGGGGCGGGTGTGAAACAACGGTGACAATCGGGAGGCCGGACGCTGAACGCCGAACGCCGAACGCCGAACGGGGCAGGAGGTGGCGGGCGGCGAAGGTCGACGGCAATTCGGCGCAGCCCGACCGCCGATTGAGGAAGGACGTCCCTGTGGCAGGGGAGGCGCTGTCACAAAGTCGTGCCCCCGTCCGTCATCGGTACGGCGACCATGGAACTCGAGCTGATGGACAGCCATACCGATGCATTCGAGACCGCGCGCGGCCGGCTCTTCGGCCTTGCGTACCGCATGCTCGGCTCGCGCGCCGATGCCGAGGACGTCGTTCAGGAGGCGTACGTGCGCTGGCACCAGGCCTCGCACGACGGCATCCGGCAACCCGAAGCATGGCTGGTGACGGCCACGACTCGCCTCGCCATCGATCGGCTGCGTGCCGCGAAAACGGCTCGGGACGCATACAGTGGCCCGTGGCTGCCTGAGCCGCTGGTGGGCGCCGCGCTTCCGCCTCCCGACCAGGCCCTGGCGTTCGCGGCGGATCTGTCGCAGGCGTTCCTGCTCCTGCTGGAACGACTGGCGCCCGAGGAGCGCGCGGCATTCCTGTTGCACGACGTCTTCGAGACGAGCTACGCCGACATCGCGCGCACGCTGGGGAAGTCGGAGCAGGCGTGCCGGCAGATCGTGCATCGGGCGCGGCGTCGGGTCCGTGGAGAGCGACAGCGGTTCGAGGTCAGCACCGCTGCCCATCGACGCCTGATCGATACCTTCACGGCGGCCATGCAGGCGCAGGACGAGGCCTCACTGCTGGAGATCTTCACCTCGGACGTGGTCTGGACCGCGGACGGCGGCGGCGTCGTGCACGCCTCGCCACGCCCAATCGAGGGTTCGGTACGCGTGGCGCGGCTCGCGCTCGGCTTGCAGCGCATCTACGCCCGTCATGGTGTCGCGCTGGAGCCGGCGCTGGTCAACGGCCAGCCCGGTCTCGTGCTCCGTGCGCAGGGGCATCTCCGCGCAACGTTCGCCATCGACGTCGTCGATGCCCGGATTGCCGCCGTGTACGTCGTCCTCAACCCGGCCAAGCTGCCGAAGGGGTAGGCGTCGCCCCCCGCCTGTCACAACTGGCGCGCCTGCCCGTCTACGGGGCATGAACGCACACGCACACGCACACGTCGCCATCGCACCGCGGGTTGATCCGACACGGCATATGCGCACCGACGCCGGGCGGGCGATGCTCACGCTCCAGCGCGCGGTCGAGGCGAGCGGGCTCGAGCATTCGCTCCTCGAGCTCGTGAAGATTCGCGCCTCGCAGATCAACGGCTGCGCCTATTGCATCGACATGCACACGAAGGACGCCCGCGCGGCCGGCGAGACCGAGCAGCGCATCTACGCGCTGAGCGCCTGGCACGAGGCGCCGTTCTTCACCGCGCGTGAGCGCGCGGCCCTGGCGTGGACCGACGCAGTGACGCTGGTCGCCGACACGCACGTGCCAGACGACGTACACGAACGCGTCCGGGCGGTGATCGACGAGCCCGATCTGGTCGCGCTCACATGGGCGCTCGTTGCCATCAACGGCTGGAACCGGCTCGCGATTGCGTTCCGACTCCCGGCCGGAAGCTATCCGGGCACGACAGCCGGGTAGGGTGGGCTGTCAGACCCTCGGGGCAGCGGGTAGGGCGGACAGTTCCCGCCCGCCGCTCTCCCGTAGGGCGTACCTGCCGAGCAGGCGGTACCGCGCGCTCGCGTCAGCCGCGCCACTCACGTGGCCGCGTCCACCCTCGGCAGGCCCGCCAGCGCGTCGGCAAGGGCCGATTCGTCGTACGCCTGGTTGGTGAGCGTGCCCGCGAAATGGTCCATGTACGCCTGCATGTCGAAGTGCCCGTGTCCCGACAGGTTGAACAGGATGGCGCGGGCCACCCCCTCCTCGCGGCAGCGGAGCGCCTCGTCGATCGCGCCGCGAACCGCATGCGTCGATTCCGGTGCGGGCACGATGCCTTCGGCGCGGGCAAATTCGACACCGGCGTCGAAGCAGTCCTTCTGGAGCAGTGCACGCGCCTCGATGAGCCCCAGTTCCTTGAGATGCGACACCATCGGCGCCATGCCGTGGTAGCGCAGGCCGCCGGCGTGGAACCCGGGCGGCATGAAGGTGGAGCCGAGCGTGTGCATCTTCGTGAGCGGCGTGAGGTGCGCCGTGTCGCCGAAGTCGTACGCATACGTGCCGCGGGTCAGGCTCGGGCACGCCGCCGGCTCGACGGCGATCGCACGGACCCGCGGTCCCCCGCGCAGCGTCGCGCCGATGAACGGGAAGGCAATCCCGGCGAAGTTCGAGCCGCCGCCTGCCGCCCCGATGACCACGTCGGGGTAGTCGTCGGCCATCGCGAGCTGCTCGATGGCCTCGAGGCCGATGACCGTCTGGTGCAGCAGCACGTGGTTGAGCACCGAGCCCAGCGCATAGTTGGTGTCGGCGTTCGTGGCGGCAACCTCCACGGCTTCGGAGATGGCCATCCCTAAGCTGCCGCGGCAGTCCGGGTCGCGCGACAGGACGTCCCGACCGTAGCGGGTTTCGGGCGACGGGCTGGCGACGCACCGCGCGCCGTAGGTCTCCATCAGCGCGCGCCGGTACGGCTTCTGGTCGTACGACACGCGCACCATGAAGACCTGCACGTCGATGCCGAAGAGGGCGCCGGCGAATGCAACCGACGAACCCCACTGGCCAGCGCCCGTCTCGGTGGCGATGCGGCGGATGCCGGCCTCGCTGTTGTAGAAGGCCTGTGCTACGGCGGTGTTCGGCTTGTGGCTGCCCGCTGGGCTGACCCCCTCGTACTTGTAATAGATCCGGGCCGGCGTCTGCAGCACCGCCTCGAGGCGGCGTGCGCGGAACAGCGGTGACGGCCGCCATTGACGGTACACGTCGCGCACGGGGCCGGGAATCTCGATCTCGCGCTCGGTCGAGACCTCCTGCGCGATGAGCGACATCGGGAACAGGGGCGCGAGATCGTCGGGCCCGATCGGCTGCAGCGTGCCCGGATGCAATGCCGGCGGCACCGGCGTCGGCAGGTCCGCCGCGAGGTTGTACCAGGTTGTCGGCAGCTGCGCTTCATCGAGCAGGAACTTGACGCGGTCGCTCATGGGATCTCCGTGAGTGCACGTGACGCAGGGGAATGCCCAGGTGCGGCGAGGCGGCCCCGGCGGGCGTCCCGTACCCTGGGGTGCACGCCCGTATCCTACCGGGTGTTGCGCTGGCGCAACGTCGGCGCCGCGGCGCTCCGGCACGATGCGGCATGCACGATCCGCTCGCTGGCTCGTCGTGGAGCGCGCCGTCCACCGTCCAGGGCTTCGCCGAATCGCCGCCGAATGCCACTCTCATGGCCTTCGCGGCCGAGGAGCGGCGCCGCGTGCCGCAGGGTCGCGTGATCGACATCGGCTGCGGAGCCGCCCGCAACGCCATACACCTGGCGCGGCAGGGCTGGGACGTCCTCGGCGTGGACTTGTCGAGGCCGATGCTCGATGCTGCGCAGATGCGCGCCGCCGCCGAGGCGGAGCCGGAACGCCTGCGATTCGCCATGGGGCCGATGGACGCCCTGCCGGCGCCCGACGCGACGTTCGACCTGATCGTCGCGCACGGCATCTGGAACCTCGCACGCTCGTCGGGCGAGTTCCGTCGCGGCGTGGCGGAGGCGGCACGCGTTGCCGCGCCTGGCGCCGCGCTGTTCGTGTTCACCTTCTCGCGTCACACGCTGCCGCCCGAGGCGCAACCTGTGGCGGGCGAGGACTTCGTGTTCACGCAGTTCTCGGGACAGCCGCAGTGCTTCCTGACGCACGCGCAGTTGATCGGCGAACTCGGTCGCGTGGGGTTCGTCCCGGATCCGGGCGTCGTGTTCACCGAACACAACCTGCCGCCGCCGGGTGCCGCGCAACCCATGCGCGTGCCCGTGATCTACGAGGCGTCGTTCCGACGGGCATGAACGCTGCGCACCGCTGGCTGTGCGGGACGGCCCGCTGGCGACGCTTCGTGCGCGACGATGTCGTGCCGTGGGCGATCGAGGGGACGCCGCTCGCCGATGCGCCGCTCGCTGCCCGGATGCTGGAGATCGGCCCGGGTCCCGGCGCTGCCACGGACCTGTTGGTCGAGCGCGTCGCGGACCTGACCTGCGTGGAACTGGATCGGCGCCTGGCGACGACGCTCGCCGCCCGGCTCGGCCGACGCGGCGTCGTGGTGCGATGCGCGGACGCGACCGCGCTGGCCGACGCGGACGGAAGCTTCGACTGCGCCGCGTGCTTCACGATGCTCCACCACCTGCCGTCGCCGGCCCTGCAGGACCGCCTGTTCCGCGAAGTCCGGCGGGTACTGCGGAGTGGTGGCGTGTTCGTCGGCGCCGATACGCGCCACAGTGCGCTGCTGCGACTGCTGCACGTGTGCGACACGTACGTCCCCGTGGATCCGGCCACCCTGCCGGGCCGACTGCGCGCGGCTGGATTCCGCGACGTACGCGTGGACGTGCGCACGCGTGCGTTCCGCTTCAGTGCCCGCCGCTGAACCCGGGAGGATTCGAGCCCCCGCCCTCGTCCTGTGAGCGTCGAGCACGCCTGCCGGTTGACGCCGAGCTGTGCCGGGCCGCTATGCTTGCGCCCTCACGCAGGCGGCGCGTCGACCCTCAGGTCCGGCGATCGCGCCCCAGCCCACCATCGAAGGAGACCGCATGACCCAGGCCAGGCTGAAGGTGACGTTGTCCGCGTTCATGTTCCTGCAGTACTTCATCTGGGGATCGTGGTACGCGAGCATGGGCACCTACCTGGCGAACACGCTGGGCTTCGACGGCGGCGAGGTGGGGCTGGCATACGGCGCCTTCGCGATCGGCGCGATGATCTCGCCCTTCTTCGTGGGGCTCGTCGCCGACCGGTACTTCGCCTCCGAGAGGCTGCTGGCCGTGTTCGGCGTGCTCGGCGGCCTCGTCCTGTGCCTGCTGCCGCGCATGCAGACGTTTGCCAGCTTCTACCCGACGCTGATCGCGTACTGCGCGCTCTACGTGCCGACGCTGGCGCTCGGCAACTCGCTGTCGATGCACCACCTCACCGACCCGGCCCGCGACTTCCCGCGCGTCAAGGTCCTGTCGGCCGTCGGCTGGTTCGCGGCCGGTGTCGTCCTGAGCCTGTTCGCCGCCGAGCAGCGGGCCCTGCAGTTCTACATCGCCGGCGCCTCGTCGATCGTGTTCGGGATCTTCGCGCTGAGCCTGCCGCATACGCCACCCCGCAAGACCGGCGCCGACGTCTCGATCGGTGAGGTGCTCGGGCTCGACGCGCTGGCGCTGATGAAGCGTCCGCCGTTCGCCATCTTCATCGCCTGCATGTTCCTGATCTGCATCCCGCTCTACTTCTACTTCGTGATGCTGAGCATCTACCTCACCGGGCTGGGATGGGAGGGCATCGCCGCGAAGATGACGCTGGCGCAGATCTCGGACGTCGTCTTCCTGTTCCTGCTGCCCGTCTTCCTGAAGACGCTCGGGTACAAGCGCACGATCATGATCGGCATCGTGGCCTGGGCGCTGCGCTATTTCGCGCTCGCGGGCAGCGTGGATGCGGTCGCCTTGCAGGCGCCGCTCGTGTTCGCCGCCATCGGCATCCACGGCGTGTGCTACGACTTCCTCTTCATCGCCGGGCAGTTGTACGTGGACGAGGAGGCGAACCCGCGCATCCGCGGCGCGGCGCAGGGCTTCATCGCGTTCATCCTGTGGGGTGCCGGCGCGTTCGTGGGGACGTGGCTCGCGGGCCGTGTGCTGGCCGCACACCAGTTGCCCGCCGTCGTCGGTCAGCCGGTGACGTACGACTGGGCGGCCATCTGGAGCCTCCCTGCGTGGGGCGCCGTGGCGGTCTTCGCGATCTTCGTGTTGTTCTTCCGCGACCCGGTGCGGGCTCCGAACCGCGCCAGCGCGCCGGTTCCCGGGTAGCGGGCCGGATTGGCGTCGGGTCGGGGGGGGGGGGGGGGGGGGCC
>JAEZCY010000339.1 GCA_023429845.1 Acidobacteriota bacterium | reverse complement strand
CGAACCGACGCGGCCTGCGTGTTACTATCGGGGAGCCTGCGTTGTACGTGATGGGTAGAGGCTCGCTTGAGCCGATGTTCTTTACCCCAAGCGAATCGCGACGGCCGCGTGGTGTGCATGCCTCCGCAGAGAGGAAGCCTGAAGCGCGGCTTTTACAGTGGTTCCACCTGCTTCTGCAGGTTCAACGACCTCCCCCCACGGCAACGCGGGATTTCCGGCTCCGCAGGCGCTTCAGACGCGGCGGGTCACACGGCCGCCTCCCGGCTCCGCCTCCGCACCGGCCATCGCGGGGCTGCACGCACCTCCTCCCGTAACACACAGGCCGGTGCCTGCACGCCTGACGCCGGCTATCGGGACGAAGCGCCCCTTGCCTTCGGCTCCGGGTTCGGTCCACAGTCGAGTCTAGACATGGGTCAATGGACCTCCCTCGAACGACTTGCGCTCGCGCTGGACGTCATTGCCGCGCTCGCAGTCCTGTTGTGGCTGGTGTGGGCGCGCCGGCGCCTGGCGGCCGAAACGCAACGCGTCGAGGAGCAGTCCGCGCTCGTCCTGCGCAACGCGGAACGCGAAGCGGAGTCGCGGCGCAAGGAAGCGGACATCGAGGCCAAGGAGCGTGCCCACGCGCTGCTGCTCGACGCCGAGCGCGCCGCCCGCGAGTTGCGCGACTCGGCGCGCGCCGCCGAGCAGCACGCCTCCGAGCAGCTGCGACGCGCGGCCGAGCGCACGAGCGCCCTGCTGCAGAGCGATCGCGAATTGGCGAGGCGGCAGCAGGACCTGCAGCAGCAGCAGGATCAGGTGTCAGCAGCCGAGGAACGCGCCCGCACGCTGCTGGCCGACGCCGAGGTGCAGCACGCGCACACGCTGGCGGAGTTGCAGCGCGTGGGCGGACTGACCACCGATGAAGCGAAGGCGGAGCTGTTGCGGCAGTTGGAGCACGACGCGCGGCGTGACGCGGTGCAGATGGTCAAGCGCCTCGAGACCGAAGCCCGCGAGCAGGCCGCCGCACGCGCCCGTCAGATCGTCACGGAAGCGATCCAGCGCAGCGCCGCAGAGCACGCGATCGAGACGACGGTATCGGTGGTGGACCTCCCCACCGACGACATGAAGGGGCGCATCATCGGCCGTGAAGGCCGGAACATCCGTGCCCTCGAGCAGGCCACGGGCGTCGAGCTCATCGTCGACGACACACCCGGCGCGATCATCCTCTCGAGTTTCGACGCGTTTCGACGCGAGGTGGCGCGGCAGGCCATCGAGCGGCTCATCGCGGATGGGCGCATCCATCCGGCGCGCATCGAGGAAGTCGTCGATCGCGTGAAGGCCGAACTCGAAGACGCGGTGCGACGCGATGGCGAGGCGGCCGCCTTCGAACTCGGCCTGCATGACGTGCACCCGGAGGTGCTGCGGCTCATGGGCCGACTTCGGTATCGCACCAGCTACGGGCAGAACGTGTTGAACCACAGCAAGGAAGTGGCCTTCCTTGCCGGCGTCATGGCGCGCGAACTCGGACTCGACGCACACGTCGCGGTGCGCGCGGCGTTCCTGCACGACGTCGGCAAGGCCGTCGATCGCGACATCGAGGGGACGCACCTCGAGATCGGGCTCGACCTGCTGCGCAAGCACGGCGAGCGGCAACCCGTGCTGGATGCGGTCGCCGCGCATCACATGGACATAGACTGGCCGTCTCTCGAGGCGATGATCGTGCAGGCGGCCGATGCGATTTCCGCGGCCCGGCCTGGCGCGCGTCGCGACCTCCTGGAGTCGTACGTCCGACGTCTGGAGAAGCTCGAAGACATCGCCGATAGCTTCAAGGGAGTGTCGAAATCATTCGCGCTCCAGGCGGGGCGGGAGGTCCGCATCATGGTCCAGAGCGACCAGGTGTCCGACGAAGACGCCGTGTGGCTCTCCCGAGACATCGCCCGCCGCATCGAGAACGAGCTCGAGTATCCCGGTCAGATCAAGGTGACCGTGATCCGGGAGACGCGAGCCGTGGAGATCGCCCGCTGACCATGACGCGTCCTCTGCTCCACGGGTGGCCCCATGCACCCGCTGCAACTGTTGGCGAGGTCGGCGAGCACGGCCTGATCCGCTGGATCGCCGAGGTGGTCGGCGTGTCGCGCGACCCGGACGTGCTCCTCGGGATTGGCGACGACGCCGCCGTCGTGAGCCCGCGCCGCAACCACGTGGACGTGCTGACGACCGACGTGCTCGTGGACGGCGTGCACTTCACGCGCGCGTTCAGCAGCGCCGCCGACGTCGGCCACCGTGCGCTGCACGTGAATCTCAGTGACGTCGCCTCGATGGGCGCCGAGCCGCGGGTGGCGATGCTGTCGCTCGGGCTGCCGGCCTCGCTCGACGCGAGCTGGGTCGCGGAACTCGTGCACGGCCTCGTCGACGCAGGGCGCACGGCCGGCGTGACGCTCATCGGCGGCAACATCTCGCAATCGCCCGTCCTGTTCGTGGACGTGACCCTCACCGGTGCCGTCAAGCCTCGGCACGTCCTGCGGCGACGTGGGGCGCGGGCGGGCGACGAGTTGTACGTGAGTGGCGAGGTCGGAGCGGCCGCCGCCGGGCTGGCGTGGCTGCGCCTCGGCGAGCCAGCGCCATCACCTGCGGTCGTGGCTGCTGTCGGCCGGTACAAACGTCCGGAGGCGCGCGTCGCCCTCGGGCAGCAGGTCGGGCGCAACAAGGCTGCCTCTGCCTGCATGGACACAAGCGACGGGCTCGCGGACGCGCTGCGGCAACTGGCGCGCGCCAGCGGCGTCGGCCTACGCGTCGAAGCGGCCGTCCTGCCCGTCTCCCCCGCCGTCGCTGACGTCGCCGCGGCCACGGGTACCGACGTCGAGACGCTCACGTGGTCTGGCGGCGAAGACTACGAGCTGCTGTTTGCGGTGCCCCGGCGGCTGCGGCGGCGATTCCTGCACGCCACCACGCGCAAGGGCCTGCCACCGATCACACGAATTGGGGTCTGCACGAAGGGCGCCGATTTGGTGGTGGTGCAGGCTGACGGACGCGAGAGCGCCTTGCCCGGCGGGTACGAGCACTTCGGCGTTCCAGCCGCGATGCCGGAGGGTCGCGCCTGATGCTCCTGACCCGCTCCCTGCGGCGGCGGATCGTCGTGGCCGCCAGCGCGGCGCTTGCGTTCGCGCTCATGTACGAAAGTCCGATCTTCGACTCGCAGTACATCCCGCGCGCGCTGCGCCGCACGCGGGCGGAGACACCGGTGATGCAGCCCGGCGCTCCTGATCCGCAGGACGTGGCCACGCCGGCCCCGGGTGTGCGACTGCGATTCCGCGGCACCGCCTACTGCAAAGGCACGACGACGGCCTCGGGAGCTGGAATCCAGACGGGCATCGCCGCGGCCGATCCTGACCTGCTCCCCGTGGGCTCGGTCATCCGGGTGGACTCCCTCGGGGCGCGGTACAACGGCATCTACACGATCCTCGACACCGGTCCCCGCGTGAAGGGCCGGCAGATCGACATCTACATGTGGAACTGCAACGAGGCGCTGGCGTTCGGGCGCCGTTCCCTCTCGCTGCAGGTGATGCGTCTCGGGTGGAATCCCCGGACGAGCACACCGGACCGCGTGGACACCGAGTTCCGCCGACGAGAAGCGCAGATGGACGCACCGAAACCTGCGCCGCCAACGCCACCGGCCGACGCGCCGGCGCCTGCCCCGCCGGCGGCGGGCGACCCCGAGGCGTCCGCGTCGCAGCCCACCGCGACGACTTCCACGCGACCGACAACGACCTCCTGATGGATCTGCTGCTCGAAGCCACACGCCGCGCTGAGCGTGAGCACTTCTGGTTCAAGGGTTTTCGTGCGTTCGTGACCCCGATCGTCGCGCGGGCCGCGGCGACACGCCCGCCGGTGCGCCTGCTCGATTGCGGCTGCGGCACCGGTGTGAACCTGCCGATGCTGGGGCAACACGGCACGGCGTACGGCTTCGACCTGACCTGGACCGGGTTGAAGTTTGCCAAGGATCACGGCGCCCGCAGGCTGGCGCAGGCGAGCGTCGTGCACGTGCCGTTCCGCGATGGCGCGTTCGACATCGTGACCTGCTTCGACGTGCTGCAGTGCCTGCCTCCCGACATCGGCCGGCGCGTGCTCGCCGAGTTCCAGCGCATCCTCGCGCCCGGCGGCCACCTCGTGCTGAACGTCGCCGCGCTCGAAGCGCTGCGCGGGGATCACGCCGTGCTCGCCGAGGAAGCGCACCGCTACGAGCAGGGCGAACTGCACGCAGCCGTGGAAGCGGCCGGCTTCCACGTGGAGCGGCTGACGTTCACCAACACCTCGCTCTTTCCCGTGATGTACGGACTGCGGTGGTGGCAGCGCCGACGTGGCCTCAAGCCCGCCGAGGACGCGCAAGCCGAGATCGGCATTCCGGCGGCACCGGTGAATCTCGCACTCACGGCACTGCTGAAGCTCGAAGCGACGCTGGTCCGTCACGTGGACATGCCCGTCGGCAGTTCGCTGCTGCTCCTGGCGCAGAAACGCTGAGCCCGGCGGACGACCGTCGCCCAGGGG
>JAEZCY010000314.1 GCA_023429845.1 Acidobacteriota bacterium | reverse complement strand
CCTCTTGTCCTGCCGCGGCGGCCTCACGCAGCCGCGGCGCGCCGTCGCCCGCCTCGTATCGGACCGCGCGGCCGTCATTCGGGCGACCATCCAGGGCCACACCGGGCGTGTCGCGTGTCGGCACCACGAAGAAGGTGGAGGGACGACCGCCGTCGGCGGCGAGGTACTGCGTGACGGGATCCCAGAAGTCGAGCTTCAGGCCAAGCAGGACGAGCGGCAGCGAGCACGCCGCCGCGAGGTTGCGAATGGCTTGGCCGGGGGAACGTCGCATTCGGACGAGATCGACGGCTGTGCCCACGGTTGCCCGCGCGAGGAATCCAGCCACGGTGGCGTCGAGTCCGTGACGCCGGATGCCGAAGAAATCGACGTCATGTGTGAGGCAGGCCACGAACGGATGACCCAGCGGTGCCGCACGCACCTCGACCAGAGGAACCCCACTGCTCACGAGCATGTGCCGGAGCTGCTCGACGTGTCGATCCAGTGTGGGCACCGCGGCGTATTCGACCGGCTGCCCGCACGTGAGAAGGTGCCGCACTTCAGAGAACAGGTCGTAACCCACGCGCCAGAGCCGCGGCCCGCCGCGGTCATGACGATAGGCGACAGCCTTTCCGTCGCAGAACAGCGTGCCGTCACCTGCACCGGCGAAGGTCAGGGCGCCCGAGTACAGGGGCAGTGACGCGCCTGACAGACAACGAGCGACAACGTCACGCGCAGGCTCGCAGGCGAATCCGGTCGCGTCGTCGGCCTCGCAGCGGGATGTGCCGTAGGCAATGGTCACGTCCGCGTCGGGCGTCGGTGTCGTGCCGTCCGTGCAGATCACAGCCCGATATCGACGGCCAGCACGGGCCGGTTCCCACGGAATCTTGAACAGCTCGAAGAACTCCGCCGCGATCTCGCGATCGGAGTCGCTGGTGACGACGCCGATCAACGCCGCGACCCCTCGTTCGCTGCGGCGGCGAGCGTCATCCGAGGTAGCCGTACGCGAGGCGACCGAGACGGTCCAGAAGCGGATCCGGCAGGTGCGGCACCATCTTGCGTGCCGCGCGCCGCAGGAGGCCGGCTCCGGCCACGCGTGCGGGGGCCGGGTAGGCGGCGTACGTCAAGTCGCGGCGCTGCGCGCCGAGGTGATCCTTGAACGTCAGCAGTCCCGGCTGATCGAGGTCGCTGCGTCCGAGATCGAGGCTCCGGCAGCGGTCACGGTGGGCCGCCTCCACGGCGCGCCACAGCAGGAACGGCATGCCGCCGAGGGCGTGGTGGCGCGCATCCGAGCCTCCGTACTTGTAAGTGAGAACGGAATGGGACGCGAGTGTCACGATGCTCGCGATCGGGCGATCGTCCTTCCTCGCGACGTGGACGACCAGCCGGTCTCCGAGGCAGGCGGCCAGATTGCGGAACCAGGCGATGGGCTGTGGAGGAAGTCCGTGGCGCCGGCGGGTGAGCCGGAACAGCCCGTAGAAGATCGAGAGGAGGCAGTCCGTTCGACCAGCCTCGTACGTCAACGTCTCGCGCTCGGCGCGCCGAATGGCGCGGCGGGTACTCGACGGGTGAAGGGCGGCGAATACGCGCTCGAGGGGTCCCGCGAGATCGAGCTCATGGTGGCAGTAGCGCGCTGCCGTGGCCAGGCCCTCGCATGGCGTGCGTGGCCGAAGCTCCACGCTCCGGACCTCGCCGCGGTCGACGCGCACCCTCAGCCAGTTCACAAGACTCTGCAGGTCGTCCGGACCGGAGACGAGCGGCTGGCAATGGTCGGAGTAGGGCAGGGACACCAGGCGGCGGGACCACGGTCGCCGCAGGTGGCAGAGCACCAGTCCGTTGGCCAGCGGTCCGGCCGCGGTCGTCGTCAGGACCATCGGCTCGAACCCGTAAGTGCGCCTCAGCGCCTCGAGCCAGCCTCGGGTGTGGAAGATCGACGCCGACGGATGCCGGCTCACCAACTCGTCCCATCGCGAGTCCGCAAGCGGGTCGAGCGTGAACACGCCGCTCACGCCGCGTGCCTCGTCTCATCCACGTCATAGACGACCCGGTCGCCGTCGAGCCGCGCGAAGGCGACGCAGGCGCGCTCGCTGCCTGGTCCCTGCACGCGCCATGACGTGGCATCCTTCACCAGCGTCATCTCGCGTCGTTCGCGCCACCACGCGTCGATCGCTGACGGCGGCGCCAGCCACACACCGCGCTCTGCGCGGAGCGCGGCGAGCATCTGCAGCAACTCGACGTAGATGGCCCGGGCGCGCGGTTCCCTGAGGTAATCGGGGTGGGCAATGAAGCTCGCCAGCCCGTTCTCGGCAAGGATCTCGTCGACCTGCTGCTGCCAGAGGGCGGTGGAGTACTCACCGAGCACGTGGAAGATCGTGTAGTCCTGCGCTGTCGTCAGCGGCAGTTCGAGCACGTGTCCATTGAAGTACGGCATCACCGTGCAACAGCCGCCCCGCTGTGGTTCCAGATGGGCGACATTGGGCACCGACATGTCGTACGCGATGTCGAGTGCTTCCAGCCAGTCCTGCCGCCGATACATCGCACCCGACCTGAAGCCCCGGCTGCCGATCTCGCGGCTCCGAGCGTTGATCACGGCAGCCCGCCGCAGGAAGCGCTCGCGCCCGCGGAACAGCCGCCCGTCGTGAGCCAGGTCGTGCACGTTGACTTCAAAGCCCCGCCCGCGCAGCCGCTCGACCAGCCTCCGGGTGTCGGCGCGGGACGACCATCTCGCCTCTGGCACCACCTGAAATGACGCAGGGACGCCGAACTCGTCGTCCATGTCCATCAGCGCCGCGCAGAACTCGACACCGGCGGGGCCCTCGACGTCGTGGGTCATCATCGCCGCTGCCGGGGCGCCCGCCGGCCAGAACCAGATGAACGGAAACTCGGTGATCTCCCCACTCGCGAGGGCGAGGCCCGCCGCCTGCCGCATCAGCCGCTCGACCGACACGTCAACCGGCCACCGCGGAAAGGCGATGGTCCGCCAGTCCCTCAGGTGCAAGCGCTGGACGCGCTTGCGCATCGGCACCTGCAGCAGCGGACGCATCAGGTAGTACAGGGAGCGCACCACGCTCGAGGACGCCATGCTCGCGATGGCTTGCTGCGCCTCCGGGTAGCGCTCGTGCCGCAGGTTGCCGACGAGCTCGGCCAGGTCGAATGGCAGCACGACACGGCCATCGGCCACTGCAAGCGTTCCCGCTGCTGCGTCGGCCACACCGTCGCTGCTCTGACCCGGTTCGCCACGCACCCGTCCGTAGCAGACAACGTCGCCGACGCGAACGTAGCCGGGCTCCTGCGACAAGCCTTCGGCCACCCCGAGCACGGCAACGTGCTCGGGACAGCGGAAGTACTCGACCAGGGGATGGACCATCAGGCCAGCGCGACGACCTTGCCCTGCGCAGCCAGCGATCGATCCGCGGCCTCGAGCAGGCGCACAACGCGAAGACCGGCAACGCCATCGTTGAACGGCGTGTCGTCGCTACGAATGCAGTCGAGGAAGTACGACAGCTCCGCGGTCAGCGCTTCGGTCTGCGGCACCTTCGGCGACCACACGTCACCCGATCTGTAGCTGACCAGAAGATTGTAAACGCCCTCGGCATTGGTCACCGTGACGCCCTTGTCGTAGACCTTGATCTTCTCGTCCACCTCGACGTCGTTCCAGACGAGCATCTTGTCGCGGCCGCCGATCATCGTCGTGCGGACCTTGACCGGCGACAGCCAGTTGACGTTGATGTGCGCGATGACGCTGTCGGGGAAGTAGACGGTCACGAACGCGATGTCGGCGTGCTTGCCGAAATGCGTGCTGCCGGTCGCGACGACGGCCTCCGGGTCCTTGCCAATCACATGGTCCATGACCGACAGGTCGTGCGGTGCGAGATCCCAGATGACGCTGACGTCGTGCTGGAAGAGCCCGAGGTTGACGCGCGACGAGTCGAAGTACAGCAGTGGACCGAGCGAGCCGGCGTCGACGAGTTCACGGATCTTCCGTACGGCGCCCGTGAACAGGAACGTGTGGTCCACCATGACGCGGAGGTTCCGTCGTTGCGCGAGCTCGATCAGCTCCTCGGCCTGGGCCGAAGTGGACGTGAACGGCTTCTCCACGAATACGTGCTTCCCCTCGAGCAGCGCGGCCTTCGCCAGTTCGTAGTGCGTCCACACGGGAGTGATGATGGCCACGGCGTCGATCGTCGGATCGCCGATGACCTCCGCTGACTCGGTCGTGACTCGAATCGCCGGATACAGCTTCTGCACCCTGGCGAGCGCCTGCGGGCTCCGATCGCACACTGCCACCACGTCGCAGCAGTCGAGCCCGACCAGGTTGCGGACGATGTTGGGTCCCCAATAGCCGTAGCCGATGACGCCGACCCTGACGCGGCTCATCGCGCCACCTCCTCGACGGCATCGACCACGCGCAGGAACTTCGCCGGATTGCCGGCGACGATGGTGCGGGGCGCCACGTCGCGGGTCACCACGCTGCCTGCGCCGACGATCGCCGCTTCGCCGATGGTCAGGCTGGGAAGAATGGTGGCGCCGGAGCCGATGGACGCGCCCTTCTTCACGAGCGTCGGCTCGACTTTCCAGTCCTGCTCGGTCTGCAGGGCTCCGTCCGCCGTCGTGGCCCGTGGGTACGTGTCGTTGGTGAAGGTGACGCCGTGACCGATGAAGACCTCGTCCTCGATGGTCACGCCCTCACAGATGAACGTGTGGCTCGAGACCTTGCAGCGCTGGCCGACCGTCGCGCCCTTCTGGATCTCGACGCAGGCGCCAATCTTCGTGTCGTCACCGATCTCGCAGCCGTAGAGGTTGATGAACTTGGAGAGCTTGACGCGCTCACCGATTCTGACGTCGGGCGCAATCGCTAGATAAGGGTCCACTAACAGGCTCCTTTGACCATGGCGAGCGGCGTTGCGGCCAGGATCTTGATGTCGGTCCACAAAGACCGCGTTCGCGCGTACTGCAGGTCCATGCGGACCATCTCGTCGAAGGTCGTCCGACTCCGTCCGTTCACCTGCCACGTGCCGGTGATGCCCGGCTTCGCTTCGAGGACGCGCCGGCGATGCCAGGGCTGGTACTTCTCGACCTCGAACGGCAGCGGCGGACGTGGCCCGACGAGCGACATGTCGCCGCGCAGCACGTTCCAGAACTGCGGCAGCTCGTCCAGGCTGGTTTTCCGAAGCCAGCGGCCGACTGGCGTGATGCGCGGGTCGTTGGTCAGCTTGAACACCTCGCCGCCAGCGCGAGGCTGCTTGTCGCTGGACGTGATGAACCAGGTGACGAAGTCGTTGTGGATGGAATGGCCGGCGTTCACGCGCATGCTCCGGAACTTGAGCATCGTGAAGGGTTCCCCGCCGCGGCCGACCCTGGGCTGGCGAAACAGCACCGAACCGGGTGATGACAGCTTGACCGCGAGAAGCGCCGCGAGCATCACCGGAGCAAACAGCATCAGCAGAACGGCACTGCCGACGATATCGAGTGCGCGCTTGGCCAGATCGTTGGCGGGGCGATCGGGCTGTGCAACGAACGACTCGATCAGCAAGTCCACGGGCGGATGGTGCAGGCTGGAGGCGTCGGAGGCGCCCCCGTGCACGTACAGCCGGAGCGAGAGGCGCGCGATCCCGGCGTGCCGCCCGCAGCGGCGCTGCAGTTCGCGCACGAGATCGGCGGCAGCGGCGATGGGTGTCTCGAGCAGGATGATGCCGAGCACGGCGTCCTGCTCGAGCCACCCGGCGACGTCCACGTCACGGCGCGAAGCTTCGATGGTGCGGAGCATGGCGTCCATCACGTCATCGTCGGCCGGCAGGTGACTGCGGTCGACGACGACGACGGCGAACGGCGCACCACGACGGTCGGCACGGCGGCGTTCGCGCATCAAGGTGTCCTTGAACAGCCGCTCTCCGAGCACGAAGCGGTCGGGCGAACGGGCCGCGTCGTTGTTGTCGGGACGCGCGGCCGGGGCGGCAGCGGTTTCGAGCGGCATCGCCAGTGTTGCGTTCACATCCCACTCCTGTCGTTGGCCGGTCCATGCGTCACTACGCGCACCCGCAGGCTCCTTGCCAGTCCCACCGGCAGGCGCCGACGCAAGCCGTGTTCGATGCGGCGCTCGAAGACGGACAATCCTCCGGCCAAGGTCTCGGGCCAGGCCGTCAGCACGACACCGGCCACCAGGCCTTGCCGGTGCCAGCCGATGATGTCCGTCTCCCTCATCGCCGACCGCAAGCCCTCGAAGACGCTGCGGGCGACGACACGCGAGAACGGCATCGGCAGGTTCGTGGTCGGCTCGATGGCGGCAAGCAGCAGGCGCACGTGCTGACCGGCGCGCGCGGCACGCGCCGCTTCGAGCGACACGAAGTACTGAAACGCCTGTTCGTCGTACTCGGTGCCGGCCGGGCACTCGAGCAGGCGGGGCACCTCGGGCGTGTTCTGCGTAGGCATCGAAGGTCTCTCGTTCCAGCGGCGGGCGCGCTTAACTCGACAGCAAACGTCGGGCCAGCACACCCGGTGCGGTGGGGCATGGCCGCAGAGCCGTGAACAGTAGCGATGAACCGCGCTTTCTCGGCGGCGAGGAGCGCGCCGCGATGAGCGTCAAGGCGGCCGGGCGCGGCCGTCCGCGCGCCGCAGACCTCGCGCAGGGCGACAAGAGTCACCCCTGCGCGCTAGTAGTAGTGGCTGTAGTAGTCGTCTCGCCGGATCTCGCGGGGCTCGACAGCGTTCAGCACGATGCCGAGCACGCGGTCGGCTCCAAGCGCGTGAGCGGATGCTTCCAGATCGGGAAACTGCGTCACGCCTGCCCGAACTACAAGAACGACGCCATCGACCGTTTCGGACACGATGCGAGCGTCAGCAAGACCCGCCGCCGGGGGGGTGTCGACGATGACCCAGTCGTAGCGCGACGAGACCATGGAGATGAGGCGGGCCATCCGCCCGGAAGACAGTTCGCCAATCGGATTGGCCAGGACGCCACCTGCGGGCAGAAGCGACAGCGATTCGCTCACGGGAACCACCGCGAGAACGCCGTCTTCCGTGCCGCGCAAGGTCGTCAGCAGGCCGGGCGCGCCCTTCACTCCGAACAGCGCATGCAGCGTCGGGCGACGCAGGTCCGCGTCAATCAACAGGACCCGCCGTCTGTACGAGCCGCTGAGAGTGAGCGCAAGGTTCGCCGCGACGTGGCTCTTGCCGTCACCGGGCGACGGGGAAGTCACGACGAGGCTCTGGAGAGTGCGCTCGCGCTGCATCCGATTGAGAGAGGCCGCGAGGTTGCGGAACTGCTCGATGAGGATCGGGCTCGCGCTGGCTGACGTGACGAGACGGTCGGAATGGCCGGCGCTACTTGCGATCTCCGCGGTCGCCGTCGGCTCAGTGAGAAAGGCCGAGGTCACAGGATGTATCTCCAGAGGCGCAACGTCACGACGAGCACTCCGAGTGTCGCCAGAATCCCCGACCCGGCAAGGAGTTCCACATGGCGCCGGCGGCGATCACGCCGCTTGTCGGCATCCGTCGTCACGTACGGCACCAGAGCCAGCACGGGCAAGGCGCTCGCGTTCAGCACGTCGGCCTCCGTGCGCATCGTCGAGTCGTGCAGGAAGGCGAGGACGACAAGCGCCAGACCCAGGCCGAGCCCCATGGCCGATGCGCTGAGATTGATCCGTGCGCGATTGGGACTGTACGGCCGCTCGGGCACGTGCGGTGGATCAAGGATGCGGAACTGCTCGCCGATCTGGCGCTGCTCGAGGCTCGCGGCCATGCGCGAGTTCTCGCTCTTGGCCAGCAGATCACGATACGTGGCTTGCAGTGTGTCGTAGTCGCGAGTCAAGGCCACCCACTCCGACTCGATGCCGGGTACGGCCTCGAGCCGGTTCTGGTAACCGATGATCTGTGCACGAAGCCTCCGCTCGCCCTCCACCTTGAACGCAATCTGCCGGTCCAGACTTTCGATCTCGGCCAGCTGCTCCCGTAGCTTGGCGCGTCGTCTGGAGTCCTCAGGCGTGATCGGACGCTCGGGCACCTCGTCGGCCGAGAGCGGGCGCTGCTGTGCGACGGTCTCGACCTGCTGCCGCAGTTCCTCGATCATGCGCCGCAGTCGGAGCACGTCCGGATGCTTCGCACTGAGACGGGACTCCATCTGCGCAAGAGTGCGCTCGGCCACCGCGAGCCGCTGTGAAGGACTCACGTCGGTCGGCAGCGAGGCAATCGGGTCTGCGCCCGCGCCCGCCGGCCCTGCGCTCGCCGACACGGCTGGATCGCTCTCGGCACTTGCTTCCGCGTAGAGACGCTCGAGAATCAGCTTGCGGTCACGATCGCGGGCCACGGACTCGACAGTCGCCTGGAGTGCCAGTTGCGCGTTCTGTATCGCCTGCATGTTCGCTTGCATCTGCGTCGGCAGCCGCCCGGCGTTCTGCTCGCGAAACACCTTCAAGCGGAGTTCCTGGGCCTCTAGGCGTGTGCGGGCGTCGGCAAGCTGCGCCTCGAGAAAGGCGCTCGTCTGCTCGGCTTGAGTGCCGCGCTCGCGCGCGTTCGTGTCGATGTAGAAGCTGGCAAGGCGCTCCACGACCCTCTGCGCGATGACCGGGTCCTCGTACTCGAAAGACACCCGGAACGCGTCCGCGCCGTTGTCTCTCGACGAGGTCCGAGCCGTCACGACAGGCTCGATCGTCACGCGACGATGCATGAGCTGTACGACGTCTTCCATCGGCGCGGCGCGCCGCTCTTCGGAGAACAGAGCGTGTTCGACGATCAGCTTCTCGAGCTGCGTGCGACTCAGGACCTGCTGGCTTATGGCTCGCAGACGGTCCTCGACGCGCTCGGTGACCGTGGCGCTCACGTACGTCTCGGGCACACGCTGCGGGACGATCTGGATCAGCGCGTCTGAACGGTACCGGCTGGGCAGGAACCGCGAGGCCAGGAGACCGCCGACCAACCCGACGAAGAGCGGCACGATAACCAGCCACCGCCAGCGCAGCAGCGCGCTCCGTACCGTGTCCAGCGTCAACTGGCGACCAGGCAGCATGTCACCTGCCTCCAAGCGGCTGCGGCGCGGCGCTGCGTCCGGCAAGCGGGAATCTGACACTCACACCCATCCTCAACGCATTCCGATCGTACTGAGTGGGGAAGCCCTCAGGCAGTTCGCCGCCATCGGCGAACCGGTGATGGTAGTAGCTGTAGCTGGCGATCATGCCGACCGTCCGCGTCAGCGCGTGACGCACCTGCAGCGTGAAGCCGTAAACCTTGAAGGTGCTGGCGATCCCCGACGGCGCCGGCGTACGCCAGGTCGCAAACGACCCGCCAATCTGCAGGTTCGTGCGTCGTCCCGCCAGCCCGCCAAGGGTGAGCATCGCCGTGTCGTTGGCATAGACCGCATCGGTCAAGCCCTGCAGCAGCGAGAACTCACGCAAGTAACTCGCATCGACCGCCCATGTGTCGGACACCGGCAGCTTCATGGTCGCCGAACCAACCGGCACCCAGGAGACGAACGGCTGTGCGAGCGTGCTGCCCTCCGACGACAGCTTGTTGGCGCCGCCGACCACCGACCAGGACACCTTCTGCGTCCGTGATGTCGGCACGTCGCCTTGCAGACCACCCTCGATGCGGTGGGTCCGGTTCGGGCGGACCCCGCCACCTGGCTCGGTTGCGGCGAAGTTCATGTAGCGGTAGTCGCCGCGAACGGCCAGCGCACCCGAAACCGTCACGCGGTAAGCCGCATTCGCGGAATGAACACGAGTGTCGCCGACTGCCGCGTCTGCGAACCGCCGGCTCCCGTACTCGTAGCGGCCGGTCGCCGACTGACGGACGCCCCACTGCTGTGTGATCGAGAGCGCACTCCGTCCCACGATGGAGCGGCGCTCGAACAGACCTGTCGACGGGACGGCCTGCTCCAACTGGGCAGACGGCATCGTCCCAGTCGTGTCGAAAGGACTGAAGAAGGGCTCGTACCCGACCATCTGCGAGCCGTCGAGCGTGGTGTTCCGTCCCAGCGTGGTTTGTCCGCCAAGCGCGGCGTCCGCCCCGACTACCGGCCCAGCTAGATGGGCCGGGTATGCGTACGCAGTGCCCCTCGAGTTGAGCGTCAATGCGTGTCTGAGGTTGTGGCGCGCGAACGTGAAGCCCGCGTCGAACGTGCCCGCTGATCCGCTCGCCATCGCCGTCGGGTTCTCGAAACCGCTGGCAGTGCCCGCTGACAGGTTGTCGTCGTACCCACCTTGCAGGTTGACGTCCAGCACGAGCGTTTGGGTGACGAGACCTGCGCTGCGCGTGGTCCGGGTTGGCAACCTGCCGGTGCGAACGGCGGTTTGGGGCACATCAGCCCGCCGCCGCTTCGACTCGCGGCCCTGTCGTCCCTCCCGCCCCTGGCGCTCGGGCGGCGGGGTCTCCGTCGCTGGTGCTCTCGTGCTCGGGGGCGCCGGCGTCGGGGCGCCTTCCTGCGTCGTTGCTGGCGGCGCTGAAGGATCCTGGCCGGCTTGCCCGTATGCGAGCAGCAGCACCATGCACGGACCCGCTAGAGAAGGATGCACCGCCTGGCCCTACTTCTCGGGAACGACGACGGTGTCGCCGGGACGAAGCACGATGTTCTGATCCGCCTTCTTGCCCTTTGCCACGTCCTTGTAGGCAAATTTCAGCACCTGTGCGCGGCCGTCCTCGACGCGCATCACGGCGATGCTGTTGGCCTGGGCGAACTCCGTGAGACCCCCAGCCAAGGCGATCAACTGCATGACGGTCGTAGGGGCGGTCAGCGGGTAGGCGCCGGGCTTGGCGACCTCGCCCGTGATGAAGGCCCGCCTGCTGTTCATCTGACGAACGACAACCGTGACCGATGCGTCGGTGATGTACTCGCGAAGCGACGTCTCGACCTGCTCGGCGAGTTCGTTCGGCGTGAGGCCTGCCGCCCGGACGTCGCGGACCAGGGGCAGCGTGATCATGCCGTCGGCCCGCACGGTGACGTCACCGGAGACTTCGGCCTCGCGCCAGACGAGCACGCCCAGGACATCTTCCGGACCGATGGTGAAGCCGGGCGCCGTCGGCACCGACACGCCGACCTCGGCGTCCGATGGTTGCGCGTGCGCCGCGGGCGCAAACACGGCGCAGGTCAACACCAGCGCGCTCAGCAATCGCAGGAAGGGGATGCTTGACATCAGAGTGGAGCCTGTGGATTCCGGCATTCGGCCGTCGGCCTTCGGAACTCGACGTTGGACGTTCGGCGTTCCGTCAGGCCGACGCCGGCCAGGCGCATGATTGCGGCACTTCGACGGACACAGACCGCTGCAGGAGCGAGATCGACACCACGAGGCGGTCCTGCCCCTTGACGTTGAGCAGAATGCCGCTTGCGCCGGCAAGTGGGCCGCCGACGATCTCGATGCGCTGCCCGATGTACAGGAAAGGCCAGGGCTCCACCGGCAGCCCTGATCCGGCAAGCACCTTGAGCGCGTCGATCTCGGCGTCATCGATCGGATAGGGCGTCTTGCCGATGCCGACCACCTGCAGCACGCCCGGAGTCTTCAGAATCGGCAACCGGTGCTCGACGTCGAACCTGCAGAACACGTATCCCGTGAAGAGCGGCGACTCGAGCGTCGTGATGCGGTCCGACCACCGGCGCCGCTCCTTGTGCAGGGGCAGCAACTGCTCGTAACCCTTGCCCTGCAGCGCATCTGCGACGATGCGTTCGGTGCGCGGCTTGACGCGGAGGGCGAACCACTCGAGATCGTGAGCCATGTGCACTTGCCTGAACGTCGAAGCCGCGGCGTCCCCGCACCGCGGCGGCGCCTGCGCGTCGGCCAAGGCCCGACGCCTACTTACGAGAACCGCCTGCAGGCCGTTCCCGGCCATCGACGGCTACGTACAATCCCGAGCGTCGGACAGGCTACCGCCCCATCAGTCCCATCCTTCGGATTTCGGGACTGCTGATCGGCGGCTGCCGCCGTCTGCACGCATTGAGCAACTGACGAGTCGCGCGACGACCCCGGGCACCCCTGCCCGGACCCTTGGCATCGCCTGACGCTTTCCCAATCGGCGGTACGTCGCTCCTGGTTGAATCAGGACGCGTCGCACTCGTACTCGCGCGATCGTGTGTGGAAAGGGCAGGCGGCCTGCGCGGCAACGAACCTACCACAGATCCGAGCCGTGCAAGTTGTGATTTTTGTGTCGTTTAGGGGGAGATCCGTGGATTGGAACTTCCCTACGTCCCAAAGGGGCAATTACCAGATAGCAGAGACAAATGTCGCCTCCGTAGACGACTTCAATGAGCTGTGCCAACGGAAGTCTGCCCGGCTCTTTCCGACCGGTCCGGAGCCCGTTCACGTGTAGCCGCCCGCTGACGCATCGACGGCGCGCGACTCGTCAGCGATCCAGCAGTCGCCCTTCGACACCCGCGCGAGAGAGACGCGAGAAGTACGCGTAAGCGGATCGCGAAATGCCAGTGATCAGCGTCCCACCTGCTGCATCGTCTGCCAGGAAGCTGGCCATGACGCAGAGCAGGTAAGGCCGCCCTTTCAGGTCCACGAACGCCACCTCAGCTCGCACGCCGGTCAGTGAGCCCGGCTTTGTCGCAACGGAGACGCTGGCCGGTATGCCGGCACGCACCGCGGTGGGGCCGTACTCGCGCAGGATCGCCAGCCCGGCGTCGTGACTGGCCGGCGTCAGCCCGCGACCGGCGCGCAGCGCGTCCATCACCGTGACGAGGTCGGACGGCGTCGCCACGTTCTCGTCGCCCCGGCCGGCCGCCTCGCCGTCCATCATGCGGCGCCGCAACTGGAAGTGCGTCGCGCCGAGCAGGCGCATGCGCGCGTTGATCGCATCGCGCCCGAGCGTGTCGATGAGCACGTTGGTGGCGGTGTTGTCGCTGAGCAGGATCATCAGCAGCGCGTGGTCGCGCAGCGAGATGATCGGCGACGTCAGGCGCTGGAGGATGCCGGCGCCGCCGACGCGCGCGGCGTCTGGCAGCGGGCGCGGCGCATCGAGTGCCACCGTGCCGGCGTCGGCCTGGGCGAACAACTCGTACAGGATGCCGATCTTGATGGCCGATGCCGTCGGGAACGCCTCGTCGGCGCGACGCTCGAAGCGCTGGCCCGTCGTGAGGTCCACGACAAGGTAGCCGACGCTGCCGTCCACCGCGTCGGCGATCGCCTCGAGATCCTTCGTGAAGCGCGCCGCGAGTTCGTCCGCCTTCGATTGGAGCTGGTAGGGACGCGTCGCCGACGCGTCCATCTCAGCGATCGCGGCAGACGGACGGCGGGGAGAGCCGTCCCTACCCGACGTGTGAATCCCATGCGCAGGCGGACGGCTCGGAGAGGCAGACGGACCGCTCGGAGAGCGGTCCCTACCTGACCCTTGGAGAAGCGTGGCGGCGAGGAGCAAGGCGACGATCACACCGCGCGGACCGCCACCGCCGTGATGTCGTCGTTCTGCGCCGCGTCGCCGCGAAACGCTTCGAGTGCGACGAAGATGGCGTCGACGATCTGGTTGGCGGGTGCGCCGCGCTGCTCGAGCATCACTGCGGCAATCCTCTCGCCCCCGAACTCGTCGCCGCTGGCGTTCATCGCTTCGGACACACCATCCGAGTAGAAGAGGAACACGTCACCCTTCGCGTATGGAACCACCCGCTCCTCGTACTCGATGCCGGGGAACGACCCGAGCGGCACGCCTGCCACGTCCAGCCACCGCACCTCGCCCTCGCCCGTCATGTGCAGCGGGTACGGCACGCCGGAATTGGCGATCGTCACGGTTCGCTTCTTGACGTCGAAGAGGCCGTAGCAGAGCGTGCAGTACATCTCCTCGAGCTGCCGTTCGTGCAGGATGGTGTTGATCACCTGCAGTACCGTCGCTGGCGTCACCTCCTTGGGCATGTACCGCTTGCGGTAGGTGCGGGATCGCACGAGCTCCGCGGCGAACGCGCCGTAGAGCGCCGCCGGCACGCCTTTCCCCGAAACGTCACCGAGCGCGACGACGAGCTGGTTGGCGAGCGGGTCGAGGTAGTCGTGGAAGTCGCCGCCGACCTCGCGTGCGGCGTCGAAGCGCGCAGCGATGTCCAGCCCACGGATGCGCGCCGGGACCTCCTGCGGCAGCAATGCTGCCTGCACCCGCTGGGCGAACCGCAGTTCACGCTCGATCCGCGCCTGGTTCGACGCGAGCTCGTGGTACAGCCGCGCGTTCTGGATCGCGATGGCGAACTGGCCGGCGAGCAGCGTCGCGAACTCCACTTCGCCCGCGTCGAAGGCGTCGGGTTCCTCCGTACTCAGGTCGAGCACGCCGATGCAGTCGCCCTGGTACATCAGCGGCACCGCCATCTCGGACGTGATGGAGTCGAACAGCTCGATGTAGCGCGGGTCCTTGTGCACGTCCCCCGAGACGACGACCTCCCGGTGCAGGGCCGCATACCCGGTGAGCCCCTCGCCTATCGCGATGGACGTGATCTTCTCGTTCACGTCGTAGGGCGACGCCAGGTGCTCCACCTCCAACCGCTGCGTCTGCGGATTGGTCAGCATGATCGCGAACGCCTTGTAGTCGATGACCTTTCGCGTGGCAACGGCAATCCGCTCGAACAGCTGCTTGGTGTCGAGGATCGACGAGACCTCGCTGCTGATCTCGAGCAGCGTCTCGAAGATGCGCGCGTCACGGGCGGCCTGCGAGTAGAGCCTGGCGTTCTCGAGGGCCGTCGCCGCGTGGACGCCGAACTGGCGGACGATCGCCAGGTCCTTCTCGCTGAACGCGTGCTTCTGCCCGCTCAGGATGTTGAGCGCGCCGATGGTCCTGGTGCGGTAGACCAGCGGCACCACGATGGCCGCGCGCATGCCGGAGACGAAGCCCTTGTAGTGCGGGTCGTGCTCGAGGTCGTTGACCAGGACGGCGCGACGGTCCTGCACCGAGGTGCCGACCAGCCCCTCGCCGAGCGGCAGCCTGATTGCATCGGCGACGCCGTCGGGGTAGCCGATCGCGTAGTCGATGTGGAGCGACGTGCCGGCCGCGTCCAGCATGTAGATTGCGAACGCGTCGAACTGGATGAGGCGCTCGATGAGTCGGGGGATGGTCTCGAGGAGCTCCTCCAGCGACAGGACCGACATGACCCTGCGGCCGAGGTCGAAGAGCGTCCTGAGCGTGTCCTGGTCGCTGATCGACCGTGCGGGCGGCGCAAGGTCGCTGGACATGGGGTATCGGGTCAATAAAGGCGCGCGCCACCCAGGTGGCGGGACGGGCGGTCGGTTACCGCGGTGATGCGCGGATTATACTGCGTGACGCGCATGGAACTGACCGTCCCCTTCGACTACCAGGCCATCGAGCGGATTCTGCCGCACCGGTATCCCTTCCTGCTCGTGGACCGCATCGTCGAGTTCGAGGTGGACAAGCGCGTCGTCGGCGTGAAGAACGTCTCGGCCGACGATCCGCTGCTGTCGCGAGTGCACGGGCAGCCCCCGGTCCTGCCACCGACGATCCTGACGGAAGCGGTGGCCCAGGTTGGCGCGATCCTGATCCTGGCCAAGCCGGAGAACCGGGAAAAGCTCATCTATTTCATGGGCATCGAGCGGGTACGCTACCGCCAATCCGTCTACCCCGGCGACACGGTGGTCATCGAGGCGCGGGTCGGACGCCTGCGCAGTCGCATGGGTGTGCTCAAGGGTGTCGCGCGGGTCGGCGACAAGGTCGTTGCGGAAGGCACGATGACGTTCGCGCTGGGCCCCCGCAACGAAGCGCGCGGGGAGCCCGGGTAAACGCGCCGGGCAACGTGGCGCCGCGCGTCGGGCCTCGCCCGACGGGCGCAGGACGTGCGGATTGCGGCGCGCTCGCAGAGCGCGCCGCCCCACGCCGCCGCAGCCTTACGGCTCGAGGTTCGCCTTTCTGGCCACGAGGTTGGTCGTCACCTGCGTGACGGCCTTTTCGGTCGCCTCTCCGAGGATGGTCTCGCGGAAGTCGGACGAGCCCATCTCCACCTCGCCGGCACCGCCACCTCGCCCGCCACCACCGCCGCCGAGCAGCAAGCCGCTGCGCGACGACTCGGCCTGCCCCTTCGAGCTGATCAGGATCTCGCCGGTTGACGTGTCGATCATGCGAACGGTCAGCGCCACGGTGGCCTTGCCCTTCGACGTGCCGACCCGGCCCAGACCGAACTTGCCGCCGCCAAAGCCGCCGCCGCCCACGCCGACGTTCCGGTTCTCGGTGCCGAACTTCGTGATCGACCCGACCACGAGGTACTTCACGCCGAGCGCCTTGCCGATCTTGGCCACCGAGGCGGCCGTCGGATCGGCGCGCTCGCTGTTCGAGAAGTTCTGCTCGGCAAGGATCGCATCGAGCCGCTTGCGCTCGATCACGCGGAACGACCCGTCGTTCACGAGTTCGTCTACGAGCAGGTCGGCAACGCCCTTGCCGATGTCCCAGTTACCCGACCACCACTGCTGCACGCTGCCGAAGTCGAGGTCGAGGACGGCCACGGTCGGACGTGACGCCCGTGCTGACTGCGCCAGGGCGGGAAGGGGCGCCGCCGCGGTGAGGGCCACCGCGCCAGCGGCCACGAACGAACGAAGCAAAGTACGCATGAACCTCTCCATGACCCTTTCTGAACGAACGCCCGGAACCGGCTCCGGCACCTCCGGAGCTGTCGGCGGCGGGGAGGCACCTCCCCCGGGCAACGCGGACCACGTGCTATCGTGACCCCGCGTTCATGGCCGCACTGATCGAAACGGACGGTCACCCGCCGGACGAACAGCCGTGGCTGGCGCTCGCCAACGCACTGGCCGTCGGACTTGTCGTCTGGATGGTGTACGAGGACGGTCGCGGACGCACCGTCGCCACCAATCCTGCCATGCGCGCCATACTTCGCGGCGCCTCCGGCACACCAGCCGACCTGTTCGCGGAGTCCACCTGGGTCTCCCCCGACGATCGCAATCGGCTTCGCGACGCCATCCGTGAGTCGCAGGCCGTCGCCGACGTGCCGGCGCGGCTGCGTCGCGCCGACGGCACCGTGGCGCACGTCGAGATCACCGCAACCATTGTTGAAGCGCGTAGGGCAGACGGACGGCTCGCAGACGGACGGCTCGGAGAGCCGTCCCTACCCGAGCCGAGGATGGTGTATCTGCTCGTGCGCGATGTCGGCGAACGGCGACGACGCGAAGAGCAATCGCGCGACCTGTACCAACAACTGCTGCAGGCCGAGAAGATGGCCGCGCTCGGACAGACGATGTCCGGTGTGGCTCACGAGTTGAACAACCCGCTCGGCGCCATCCTCGCGCTCGCCGAGCGGCTTCGCCTCCAGGGCGCGCGCACCCCGCTCGCCGCCGGACTCCAGACCCTGCACAAGGAGGCCGAGCGCGCTGCGAGAATCGCGCGCCAGTTGCTCACGGCCGCGCGCAAGCGCCACACGACGCGACTGATGGTGCCGGTCAACGAGGTGGTGGCCGAAACGGTTCGTCTCAGAGAGACCGATCTCCACCGCGCAGGCATCCGGGTGACGATGGGCCTTGCCGACGACCTTCCGGACGTCTTCGCCGATCCCCACCAGTTGCAGCAGGTCGTCCTCAACCTGCTGATCAACGCCGAGCACGCCATGTCACGAGCGGGCGTCGGCAGCACGATCGAGTTGAGGACCGCGCTCGAGGAGGCCGACACCGTCCGTGTCGAGGTGCGCGACGATGGGCCGGGGATGAGCGAGGAGGTGCTGGGCCGCATCTTCGACCCGTTCTTCACCACGAAGGACGTCGGCGAAGGCACCGGGCTGGGACTCGCCGTCGCACAGGCGATCATCTCGGAGCACGGCGGCCGCCTCTCCGCTGAATCTCAGGTCGGCGCCGGCGCCATGTTCGCGATCGTGCTGCCAGCCGCGGGCGCAACCGTGCAGGCGCCGCGCGCCACCACGCCGGGCGCAGATGCACCGGACGCGTTCGGCGAGGGCCTGCGCGTACTGCTCGCCGACGACGAGCCCGCACTGGCCGGCGCCGTGGCCGACACGCTGCGCGATGCCGGCTTCGACGTGGTGCTGGCGGGAGACGGCGAGGAGGCGCTGGCGCGCGCCCGCGCGCAGACGTTCGACGCCGTCATCTGCGACCTGCGGATGCCGCGCGTCGACGGGCCGACGTTCTACCGCGCGATCGCCGAGATCTCGCCGCCTCAGGCGCGCCGCGTCATCTTCGTGACCGGCGACGTCACCGGCACGGAAGCCGCCCGCTTCCTCGACGAAAGCGGCTGCCGCTGGCTTGCCAAGCCCTTCCGGCTCGCCGAGCTCCTGCGCGTCGTCCGCGACGTCGTCGGGTAAGCGAGGAGCTTCCCTTTCGGCGAGGCAGCGTCGAGCACCTCGTCCTTCCGCGACGGTCGCTGGTCGCGGGCGTGCTGCAGGTCCACGAGTGCGGCCATGCCGCGCGAGTCGCCGCCGTACCCGCCGGCCACGAGCGCGTCCTTCAAGCGTGTCAGCGCCCGAGCGTGCAGCTGCGAGATCCGCGACTCGTTCACCCCGAGAGCCTGGCCGATCTGCTTCATCGTCGCGTCGCGGAAGTAGTAGAGCGCGAGCAGGCGACGGTCGCGCGCGTCGAGGCGGCCCATCGCCTCACGCAGGCGCTCACGGCGCTCCACCGAGACGTAGCGTTCGTCCGGAGAGGGCGGAGCGGTAGGCACGCATCCGGGCGGGAGGTTCGCGTCCTCGCTGTCGCCACCCGACGCGGCGGAGGTCGCCTCGATGGTCGTGATGCGGAGGATGGTGCGCCCGAGGCGCTCTTCGTCGGTGCCGAGGTGAACGGCCAGATCCGCAAGCGACGGTTCCGCGCCGAGCGACTCACGCAATGACTCGCGGGCAGCCTCGATCTCGCGACGCACGCGACGCACCCCGCGAGGCCACGCGTCGCGACGCAGCGCGTCGATCATCGCGCCACGCACCCGGCGCTCGGCAAAGGTCTCGAAACGGATGCCGCGATCCTCGTCGTAACGATGCACCGCGTCGATGAGGCCAAGCATGCCGTCCTGCACGAGGTCACCCACGTCCACGCCAGAGGGCATGGACGCTGCCACCCGGCGCGCCAGTGCCTCGACGAACCCACGGCTGGCGATCACGCGGCACTGCTGGTCTTCCCGAAGAGGCTGCAACACGTCGGTCTCCTGTCACTCGGTTGCCGGCTGGGATTCGGCTGGACGGGACTTGCACCGCGTCCGCTTGCACAGCGAGCAACGTCGGTGCCAACGTGATGACGCGCACAAAGCAACGCTGTTAAGGCTATATAAGTGACTCTATCAAAAGGACTTAATTACCATGCTACCAGCCGGACCCGAACTGTGCCCGGACAGCTTCGTCAAGTTTATGACGGAAACTACAGATCTGAATGTCAATCTCTTGACGACTCGCGCGCTTCAAGAAGCTCTTCCGGCAACATTCGTCGTATCTCTTTCACCGCATCGAGCGCGCTGACAGCCGCCGTGACGACGTCCGCCGCGCGTGTTCGGGTTGCTGCGTCGGGGCAGCGCGATTCGATGAGCTCTGAATTCACGAGGACGATGCCCAGGTGGTTGTTGAGGCGGTGGAACAAGTCGGCGAGAGGGCCAAGGGCGGTCATGCGGGCTCGTGAGGGGTATCGGACCTACCCGCACGGGCCTGTAGAGTCGCGAACGGGGGAACAGGAATGCGGGAAGGCGGAACCGGGAACCGGGAACCGGGAATGCGGGAATGCGGGAATGCG
>JAEZCY010000306.1 GCA_023429845.1 Acidobacteriota bacterium | reverse complement strand
CTGCCCGCCTTGCGGCAGTCATCGCCTGCCCGCGCACCGGTGACGTCCTGCCGAACGCGCCCCGGGCCGTTCCGGCACCCGTGCCGGCCCCGCGCCCTTCTCGCGAACGTTCCCGCGGCCTTTGCGGACGCCTCCCGGCGCAGCACGGCAAGGGCCGGCGCCTGACCGCCAAACGGCCCCACCTTCTACAATCCCGCCTGACCGGCGCTGCGCCGACATCGCCCGATCGGTGCCCGGCGCACCAGGCCTCGCACGCAGAAAGTTGGCGTTACCGCTGAGCCTGGCGCAGAGTAGGCACGGAGGCGCGGATGGATCTGGGACTGACAGGTCGGCGATGCGTGGTACTCGGGGGCAGCCGCGGCATCGGGCGGGCCATTGCCCTGGGCCTTGCGGCGGAGGGCGCGGCCGTCGCGATGTGCGCACGCGAGCCGGAGGCGCTCGGCGCCGTCGCAAGGACGCTGCGGGACGCGGGCGGCACATGTCACGTGGCGACGTGCGACATCACTGATCGCGTGGCGCTGCGCGGGTTTCTCGAAGGCGCCCACACGGCGCTCGGCGGGCTCGACGTCCTCGTGCACAACGCATCGGCGCTCGCGCGCGGTGCCAGCCAGGACGATTGGCAGGCCAGTCTCGACGTCGATCTGATGGCCGGCGTGCACGCCTGCGACATCGTCCTTCCCTGGATGCGCGGCGCGCGTCGAGGGGCAATCCTCCTCGTGTCGTCGATCTCCGGCCTGGAGGCGAGCCCGATGGAGGACTACGGCTATTCGGCGGCGAAGGCGGCCATGCTGGCCTACGCCAAGAAGCTCGCGGTGACGCAGGCCGGACATGGCATCCGGGTCAACGCGATTGCGCCGGGCTCGGTGGACTTCCCGGGCGGCGTCTGGGACCAGGTGCATCAGCACCAGCCTGCGCTCTACAACGCGATTCGCAACTCGATCCCATGGGGCCGCATGGGCTCGCCGGAGGAGATCGCCGACGTCGCCGTGTTCCTGGTGTCCGATCGGGCGCGATGGGTGACCGGCGCCTGCGTGCCCATCGACGGGGGCCAGCACCGCCGCATCGCATGACCGTCGCGGTGATCGCGGCCGTGGCCTTCGCGGCCTCGGCGCTGACGTTCGTCGCCGGCTTCGGACTCGGCACGCTGCTGATGCCCGTGATGGCGATCTTCATGCCGATCGAGCAGGCGATCGCGCTCACCGGCGTGGTGCACTTCCTCAACAGCCTGTTCAAGTTCTGGTTGATCGGGCGCCTTGCCGACTGGTCGGTGGTGCTGCGCTTCGGACTCCCGGCGCTCGTCGCGTCGCTGCTCGGCGCGTGGTGGCTCGTACAGCTTGCGGGCCAGCCGCCACTCTTCTCTTACACGCTGGCGGGTCGCGAGTTCCAGGTGACGACGGCGCGGCTCCTGATCAGCGGGCTGCTGCTGCTGTTCGTCCTCGTCGAGTGGGTACCGCGCTGGAAGTCGCTCGCGTTCGGACCGTCGTGGATGCCGCTCGGCGGCGTGCTCAGCGGCCTGGCAGGCGGCGTGTCGGGCATGCAGGGTGCGCTGCGGTCGGCATTCCTCGCGCGGGCGGGGCTGTCGCGGGACGTGTTCGTCGCCACCGGCGTGGCGATTGCGTGCCTTGTCGACGTCTCGCGCCTCGGCGTGTACGCGTCGATGTTCGTGCGGCACCGCGCCGACCTCGACATGCGGCTGCTCGTGGCAGCGGTGAGTGCCGCGTTCGCCGGCGCGCTGGTCGGCCGGCGCTACCTCGAACGTCTCACCATGGAAGGCGTGCGCACCGTGGTCGCGGTGCTGCTGCTGGCCATGGCCGTGGCGATGGGGGCGGGGTGGATATAGGACGCACGCGTCCCGGGCTAGCCGTCGCGCTCGACTTTCGTCACCTGGTTCAGGAGGACGTGGAGGCGGATGCGGTCGCCGGCGTGCAGCCCGGTGTCCACGTCCTCCCCGCCAACGCGCGCCATCTGTGGCAACCGCTCCTCGTCGTCCACCCGCACGTAGTGCACGTCGTAGAACAGCTGCCCGTGGATGCTGACGGGTTGCAGCTTCGTGAGGACGCCGACCTGCGTGCCGCGGAGCATGACCTATTGTGACGCGCCCATGAGGAGCATGAGCAGCGCCTTCTGCGCGTGCAGGCGGTTCTCGGCCTGGTCGAAGATGATCGACGCGGGCCCGTCCATCACCTCGTCGGTGGCCTCCTCGCCGCGATGTGCCGGCAGGCAGTGCATGAACACGGCATCTCCGGCCGCCTGCATCAGCGCGTCGTTCACCTGGAACGGCGCGAACACCTTGCGCCGCTGTTGGGCCTCGGCTTCCTGGCCCATCGACGTCCACGCGTCGGTGTAGACCGCCGCGACGCCGTCCACGGCTTGTCGTGCCTCGTGGAACGTCCGGAGCGCTGCGCCGTGCCGCGCGAGGCTCTGCAGCTGCGCTACGACGTCCTCCGGGAACTCGTAGCCTTCGGGCGAGGCGATGTTCACGTGCATGCCCAGCATGAGCGCGCCCTGAGCGAGCGACAGGGCCACGTTGTTGCCGTCGCCGACGAAGGCGACCGTGTGTCCCTTCACGTCGCCGAGCTGCTCCTGCAGCGTCAGGAGGTCGGCAAGCGCCTGGCACGGATGCTCCTCGTCGGTCAGGGCGTTGACGACGTGCAGGCGCGGCGCCGCCGCCGCGAACTCGACGAGCCGTTCCTGCGCGAAGGTGCGGATCACCACGGCCGACACCCAGCGTTCGAGGTTGCGCGCCACGTCGGCGATCGGCTCGCGTTCGCCCATCGCGACGTCCTGCGGCGGGGCGATCACGTCGCCGCCGAGTTCCCGGACCGCGATCTCGAACGTGCAGCGCGTGCGCAGCGAGGGCTTCTCGAACAACAAGGCCACGTGCTGACCCGCGAGCGCGCTGGCGCCGAATGCGCGCGCCCCACGGCCGCGATCCTTCTTCAGATGCTGCGCCGCCGTGAGCACGTCGGCGAGCTCGCCGGGCGTCAGGTCGAGCACCGAGAGGAAGTGCTGGGTGCGGAGCGACCGCTTGGCGATCGGGTTCCTGGACGTGCGAGTGACACGAGTTGGCATTCGATCTGTTCCTGCCCGTCGGGCAAGGCCCGACGGCTACACGTGCCGGAGTGTTCTCCGGCAGCCCATCGTCGCCGTGGAGATCGACGGCCACGAACCTCCCCGGGTATCCGAATCCCGAATCCCGAATCCCGATCCCGAATCCCGATCCCGAGTCCCGACCTACGTCCTGTACTCCGCGTTGATCTGCACGTACTCCTTGCTCAGGTCGCACGTCCACATCGTGGCCTCTTCGCGTCCGCCGGTTCCGAGGTCCACTGCCACCGCGATGTCCTTGCCCTGCAGGTACGCCGCGGCCTGCGGCGCGCGTTCGTCGTACGGTCGGCCCGACTCGAACAGCACCACGTCGCCGATCCGCACGGCGGCGTTCTGCAGGTCGAAGGCCACGCCGGCGCGCCCGGCAACGGCCACGAGCCGTCCCCAGTTGGGATCGCCGCCGTGGATCGCCGTCTTGACCAGCAGAGAGTTGGCGATGGCGCGGGCCGCCTGCTTGGCTTCCTCGTACGATCGCCCGCCCGTGACGTGCACGGTCACGAGCTTGGTGGCGCCTTCGCCGCCGCGCACGATCTCGGTGGCCAGGAACCGGCACACCTCGTACAGCGCGTCCTCGAGCAGCGGCAGATCCGCCTCGGCGAGCGACACGCCGCTGGCGCCGTTGGCGAGCAGGGCCACGCAGTCGTTGGTCGAGCACTCGCCGTCCACCGAGATGGCGTTGAAGGTGTGCTCGGTGACTTCCGACAGCGCCCGCTGCAGCAAGGCCGGCGGCACCGCCGCGTCACAGGTGAGGACACCGAGCATGGTCGCCATGCGCGGTTCGATCATCCCGGACCCCTTGCAGATGCCACCGATCCGGAAGGCGCCGCGCGGCGTCGCGACTTCAACCGCGCGCTCCTTGGGGAACGGGTCGGTGGTCATGATCGCCATCGCGGCACGCATGTGCCCGTCCACGGCCAACGCGTCGGCGGCGTCGATCACCCCTTGCGTCACCGTCCGCGGATCGAGCTGCACGCCGATCACGCCCGTTGACATGACGAGCACGTCCTCGAGGTCGCAGTCCACGGCGCGCGCCGTTTCCGCGGCCATCAGGTGCGCGACCTGCCGGCCCTGATCGCCCGTGCACGCGTTGGCGCAGCCCGAGTTGATGACCACGACGCGTGCGTGCCCGCCCGTGCTCTGCAGGTGCTCGCGCGACACGACGATCGGCGGCGCAACCGCCAGGTTCGTGGTGAACACGGCAGCGGCCGTCGCCGGCCGATCCGAGACGACGAGCGCGAGATCGAGCTTCTCGGGGTTGGCTTTGATGCCGCAGTGAACCCCGGCGGCCTGGAAGCCGGCCGGGGCGGTGACGCCACCTTCGACGGTCGTGATCATCGATGCAGAACGAGGACGGAGGACTCGGCCGTGCGCGGTTGCCCGGCACGTCGGCTGGTGCGGACTGCGGCCATGCTGCCGATCTGCGTGCCACGCAGGGGCAGCGCGACGGCGTACTGGCCGCAGGTGCGGAACTTCGGGCATCCCACGCAGTCGGTGGCGATCTTCTCAGGCAGCCAGGTATGCGGGACGAGCGTGAAGCCGAGCCGGACGAAGTGCGTCGGCTCGTGAGTGAAGGCGCAAAGGGTGCCGAACTGCTCCCGCCGGGCGGTCGCGCCGAGCGACTCGATCAGGGCCGGGCCCAGCCGCTTGCCGCGATGCGCCGCGTCGATCACCAGTGAGCGCACTTCGGCCACGCTGCCGCTCAGCGGCGCCAGTTCGGCGCAGCCGACGAGCACGTCGGCCGCCATGATGACGAGGAAGCGAGAGGCGTGGCGTCGCAGGTCGTCGAGTGACCGCGGCAGCAGGTGCCCTTCCTCGAGCGCGCCGGTGATCAGCGCGTGCATGGCCTCGGCCTGGTCGGGCCGGCCACGCTGGATGGCATAGCCGTCGGGCAGGTCGCGCGCGTGCGCCGCCTCGACGACGGAGAGGCTCGGCGTCATGGTCAGGCTCCTTCCACGGCGGTGAGCGCCGCGTCGAGGCGGGTGAGCCCTTCGGCAATCTCCGACTCGGTGATCACATAGGGCGGCAGCATCCGCACGACGCGTTCGGCGGTGCGATTGACGATCAACCCCCGCTCGAGCGCGGCCGGCACGACCGGAGCCGCGTCGCGATCGAGCACGAGCCCCTGCATCAGGCCAGCACCGCGCACTTCGACGACCATCGGGTGCTTCTCGGCGAGCGCGCGCAAGGCGGCCTCGAACGCCCGACTCACCGTGCGCACGTGGTCGAGCAGCCCCTGCGCGAGGGTGTCCATCACGGCAATGCCTGCGCGGCACGCGAGCGCGTTGCCGCCATACGTCGTCCCGTGATCGCCCGCGCTTATCGATGCTGCGACCCGCTCGGAGAGGAGCACCGCACCGATCGGGATGCCGGCGCCGAGCGCCTTGCCGATGGCGATCAGATCCGGCTTCAGGCCGAGCGCCTCGAAGTGGAACAGCTGACCGGTGCGACCGAGACCCGACTGCACTTCGTCGGCGATGTAGAGGGCGCCGGTCTTCTCGCACGCCTCGTTGATCGCCGCGACGATCTGCGGCGGCAGCGGCCGCACGCCGCCCTCGCCCTGGATCGGCTCGGCGATGATCGCGGCCGTGTTCTCGCTCACGGCCGAGAGCAGGTCCGCGGGATCCTCGTTGGAGACGAAGCGGACGTCGGGCACCAGCGGGCCGAACGGATCCCGATAATGCGCGTCCCAGGTCGTGGACAGCGCGCCCATCGTCCGCCCGGAGAAGCCGCGCTCGAAGGCGATGAACTGCCGGCGAGGCGTGCCCGCGGTGTACCAGAACCGTCGCGCGAACTTCAGGCAGCCTTCGACTGCTTCCGCGCCGCTGTTGCAGAAGAACGCGCGAGGCAGGCCCGACGCCGTCGTCAGGCGCTCGGCGAGCGGAGCCTGATACGGATGGAAGAACAGGTTGGACGTGTGCACGAGCGTGCCGACCTGCTCACGCACGACGTCCACGAGGGCCGGGTGTGCGTGGCCGAGCACGTTGACGCCGATGCCCGAGAGGAAGTCGAGGTATCGCCGACCCTGATCATCGACGAGCCACACGCCCTCGCCGCGGACGAAGACGACCGGCTGGCGCTTGTACGTCTGCAGGACGTGTGCGGCCTCGGCGGCCTGCACGGTCGTGAGCGGGGAGTCTGTGGCGATGGGCATCGGGGCTCCTGACAATTTCAAATCGACAATTTCAAATTGTGATTACGCGATCCGGGTTCCGACCCTGGCGGTCAACGACGACACGGAACGGCCGTCCACGATCCACACGTCGGCCACGCCGCGTGTGCGGGCCGTGGTGGCGGCGCGAAGCTTGGCAATCATCCCCGCCGATGCCGTGCCGTCCTGCATCAGCGCGTCGGCCTGCGCCGCTGACAGCTCCGCGATGGTCTGCCCCCCGGTGTCCAGCACCCCGGCCGTCCCGCCGGCCAGCAGCAGTTGTCTGGCGCCCACGCCTGCCGCGACGTGCGCGGCCAGCGTGTCGGCGTTGACATTGAGCACGTGGCCGTCCGCCGCGATGCCGAGGCTCGCAATCACCGGCACGTAGCCGCCTGCGAGCAGGTGGCGAACGAGACCGAGGTCGGCATCCGCGAGCGGTTCGCCCACCAACCCGAGATCGACCTGCGCGCCGGCGGCCGTCGTATGGGCCGCGGCACGTGCCGACGTCGCCAGCCCAGCATCGACGCCCGTGAGCCCGACGGCTTTCAGACCGGAGGCGACCAGGTGAGCCACCAGACGCGTGTTGATCGTCCCGCCGAGCGTCGCGACAACGGCATCGAGCGTCGCCGCATCGGTGACCCGCAGGCCGTCCACGGCCTGCTTGGCCACACCGCGCCGCGCCAGCTCTGCGTCGATCTCCCGACCGCCGCCGTGCACGACAACGAGCGGTCCAGCGGCCGCGAGCCCGGCGAGTGCCTCGCCGGCGGCAGCCAGGCGTTCGGGCGTTTCGACGAGTTCGCCGCCGAACTTCACCAGCACCGGCGGTTGGCTCACAGCAGGCCCTCCTGCTCGGGGAATCCGCAGAGCAGGTTGAAGTGCTGGATCGCCTGGCCCGCGGCGCCCTTGAGCAGGTTGTCGAGCACGGAGACGACGATCAGTCGACCGCTCGCCTCATCCACGCGCCAGCCGATGTCGCAGAAGTTCGTATGCGCGACGTGCTTGATCTCGGGCAGCCGCTCGCCGGTCAGCCGCACGAAGAACGCGTCGGCATAGGCGGCATCGAATGCGGCGTTCACCTGAGCCGTCGTCGTGCCTGGCGCGAGCCGCGCGTACGTGGTGGCCAGGATGCCGCGATCGAGCGGAACGAGGTGCGGGGTGAACGTCACCGGCAGCCCCAGCGCCTGTTCCATCTCGGGCGTGTGCCTGTGACCGAACAGCGCATAGGCCGCCACGCTGCCGTGGTTCTCCGAAAAGTGCGTCCGCTCGCTGGCGCCCTTGCCGGCTCCGGAGATGCCCGACTTGGCGTCGACGATGACGTCGCCCTGCAGGAGGCCGCGCATGGTCAACGGAAGCAGGGACAGCATCGCCGCGGTCGGGTAGCAGCCGGGACACGACACCAGGCGGGCGTCACGCACCTGCGCCGCCCCGAACTCCGGCAGCGCATACACGGTGCCGTCCGGGAGGGGATCCGGCGTGGCGGGGTAGTACCGGCTGCGCTGCGCCGCATCCTTCAGGCGGAAGGCGCCCGACATGTCGATGACGCGATGCCCGCGCGCCAACAGCTCGACCGCGCTCGACGCCGCGAACGCCTCCGGTGTGCCGAGGAAGACGACGTCACATCCAGCCAGGGCGTCCGGCGCATAGGCGGTGACCTCGCCGTCCCAGATCCGGGCCAGTCCCGGCAGGCGGCGTGGCTGGTCCTGCTGGCTCGATCCCAGCGCGACCTTCAGTTCCGCCCGCGGATGCCGCGCGAGAAGCCGGACGAGCTCTTGCCCGCCGTATCCCGTTGCGCCGACCACCCCTACCCCGATGCGTTGCGTACCCTCTGTCATGTGAATAGTTATGCGAAAGAACGGACAGTATGCAGAATGTTGCCAAGCGGCGCAAGAGCAAATAATCACGTTGCTCCGGGGCTTCGATGTGGTGTTACCATGCATACGTCTGTATAAACATGAAGCGAACACGGCACGGCGCGATTCTCGACGTCATCAGACGGCAGAGCATCTCGAGTCAGGAGATGTTGAGGCAGCGTCTTCAGGCGCTGGGTTTCGACGTCACCCAGGCTACGCTGTCGCGCGACCTCAAGGAGCTCGGGGTCGTGAAGCGGGCCAGCGACAGCGCCTACCAGCCCGCCGCGCCGGGTGTCACGGCACCGCCGGACGCGCTCGGTCACCTGCAGCGGTCCGTTGCCGGGTTCGTCCAGCGGGTGGATCGCTCGCAACAGCTCGTGGTGCTGCGCACTGATTCGGGTCAGGCGGCCCTGCTGGCCATCGCCATCGACCGCGCCGCGCCGTCCGAAGTGCTCGGCACCGTCGCCGGCGACGACACCGTTCTCGTCATCTGCCGCGACGCGGAGGCCGCTCAGGTCTTCGTCACGCGAATCGAGGGCTGGCGGCCCGCGGTGCTCCCCGCCGCAGTCCTGGTCTAGGGAAGGACCTCAGGTACTCATGCTCACGGAACGAGTGGTGCTCGCCCACGCGGGCGACGCGGCCACACTCTGCGCGATCCCTTGGCTTGCCCGTCGGGCCGAGGTCGTCACCGTCACGGTGGACGTCGGCCAGGGCGAGAGCCTGCTCGCGGTCAGGGAACGCGCGCTCGAAGCCGGCGCGGCGCGGGCGCACGTGCTCGATGCGCGCGATGTGTTCGCCCATGAGTACGTCCTGCCCGCCCTCCGTGCTGGCGCCGTGGGGTTCGATGGCGATACGCACGCCTCCATCCTGGCGTTACCCTGTGTGGCGGCCCAGGTGGGGCGGGTGGCGGCGATGGAGCAGGCCACCGCGCTGGCGCACGGCGGCTCGGGGCAGGCGACCGTCCGCATGACGCGCCTCCTGCAATCGGTCTCGGGCGTGCCCGTGCTGCCCAGCGTCGAGACGATGCCGGCCGACGCGCTGGCGGCGGCGAGGGCCTCGCTGCAGATCGACGGCGACGGGTCGCGAGCCGTGCGTGCGACCCTCTGGGGACGTTCGCTGCCGGTGCAGGCCTCTCTCGACGCGGTCGTGGAGGAGTCGCTCTTCACGCAGACGCGGGCCACGACACGCGGACCCGAGACGCCGGCGATTCTGGATATCGGGTTCGAGGCCGGCACGCCGCGTCGCGTCAATGGCGTCAGCATGCCGCTCGTCGAGCTCCTGAGCAGTCTCGACACGATCGCCGGCGCGCACGGGGTTGGGCGCGTGGACGTGCTCGTGCCCGAGGGGCAGGGTGTGCGCCGGGAGGTCGCCGAAGCACCGGCGGCGACCGTGCTGCAGATGGCTCTGCGCGAACTCGAAGCACTCGCGCTGCCGTGGTCGCTGCGCACACTCCGTCGCCGTCTGGCGGAGAGCTACGTGGATCTCCTGCGCGCGGGGGAATGGCACGGGCTGACACGGATGTCGGTTGACGCGCTTGCCGACCGTGCCCTGCGCGACGCCTCGGCCACCATTCACCTGCGCCTCTTCAAGGGCAGCGTGCACGTCGTCGGGCGCGAGCGCAACTGAGAACGCGCACCATCCGAATTTCAGATTTCAAATTTCAAATTTCCCATGTCCACCCTTTGGTCTGGTAGATTCGCAGCCGCGCCCGATCAGGCCGTGTTCGCCTTCGGTGCGTCTTTTGCCTTCGATTGCCGCCTCTTCGAGGACGACGTCGAAGGCAGTCGGGCATGGGCGGAAGCGCTGCTGCGCGCCGGCGTGCTCTCGGCCGACGAGCAGCACGCCATCGACCGTGCACTCACGGAACTGCGCGAGCTCGCCTCTGCAGATCCGGCGTTCGTTTCCGGCGACGACGAGGACGTGCATTCGTTCGTGGAGCGCCAGCTCGTGGCACGCGTCGGCGCCACCGGCAAGCGTCTGCATACGGGTCGATCGCGCAACGAGCAGGTCGCGCTCGACCTCCGGTTGTACCTGCGCCGCCGGGTACGCGTCCTGCAGGACCAGTTGCGGGCCTTCGTGGCCGCCCTGTGCGCCCGCGCCGTGGACGCGGGTGATGCGGCATTGCCCGCCTACACGCACCTGCGCAGGGCGCAGCCCGTGCTCGAGGCGCACTACTGGCTGGCGCATGCGGCGGCGTTCCGACGTGCGTGCGAGCGGTTCGAGGCGGTGCATGCAGAAGCCGACGCCTTGCCGCTCGGCTCGGGAGCGATCGCCGGCAACTCGTTCCCGGTGGACGTGGAGTTCCTCCGCGCACGACTCGGCTTCTCGCGCATCGTCGCCAACAGCATGGACGCGGTGGCCGATCGCGACTTCGTCTCGAGCTTCCTGCACGCGTGTGCGTTGACGATGATCCACGTCAGCCGGCTGGCCGAGGACGTGATCATCTACGGGTCGGAGGAGTTCGGCTTCTTCGAGCTGGACGATGCGGTGACGACGGGCAGCAGCCTGATGCCGCAGAAGAAGAACCCCGACCCGATGGAACTCGTACGTGGGAAGACGGGCCGTGTCATCGGTCGGCACACGGGCTGGCTCGTGTCGATGAAGGGTCTGCCGAGTGGGTACAACAAGGACCTGCAGGAGGACAAGGAAGCCGTGTTCGATGCCGAGGACACGGTGGCCGGCAGCCTGATGTCGTGCGAGGCTGTGGTCCGCACCCTGCGCGTGCGGCGCGATGCCACGCAGCGGGCGGCCGGCGGCTTCATGCTGGCCACCGACGTGGCCGACTACCTCGTGCGCAAGGGCCTGCCCTTCCGTGATGCTCACGAACTGGTGGGCGGCATGGTGCGGACCTTGCTCGAGGAGCAGCGGTCGATCGAGTCACTGACCGTTGACCAATGGCGGCGCTTCTCGCCGCTGTTCGAAGAAGATGTGGTGGACGCCATCACGCCCCTGGCGTCCATCCGGGCCCGACAGACACCGCAGAGCACTGCACCGCCGGCCGTGGCCGCACGGTTGGCAGAGATGCAGGAATGGGTTGAGTCGCGAGGATGATGTGCTAGTATCCAGTGACCTCCTTTCCGTTGGGTCTGTCGCGGAGATCCCGACCCCCCTGGGACGTACTTCCGGGAGCTGTTGATGCAAGAGCGCCGGCTTCGGCTGGGTGATGTGCTGGACGACTACTGTCCGCGCGAGAAACGCCTCACGAATCATGTCATCGTCGCCCTCGTGGGTGACGAGGTACGCACGACCCGGTGTGCGACCTGCGATACCGAGCACGTCTACAAGGAAGGCAAGGTTCCTCCTCGCCGCAGGAAAGCCGAACCGCAGGCTGCCCTGTTCAAGACGGTGCTCGAGAACATCACGGGACGCGACGCCGAAACGGGTGCGGCCTCGCCGCCTCCAGGAGGCGATCCGGTGATCGAGCCGGTCGTCGCCGCGGCACCGCCGCGTCCGCCGGCGACTGTAGCGGCAGCCCCCGCTCCAGCCGTGGCTGCCGTCCCGGACGTCGAGGAGGATGTGGCCGCAGACGCGGCAACACCCCCCGGACGCGAGGAGCCGGTCCATCGCCACCGGCTGATTCGCGCGACGCTGCCCAAGGTCGACGGCCAGGTGCCCGAGCGCAAGCCGACCGACTTCACGCTGTGGAACGTCGCGAGGCAGCCGCAGGGGCGGCGTGGGCGTCCCCGGCAGCCTCAGGCCGCCGGCTCCAACTGGGGCAGCGGCTATTCGCCCTATGCCAACGGCCACCCTTCCGGGAAGGGGTCGCAGCAGCCGCAGCAGCACGGGCAGGGCAAGTCGCGCCAGAATCACCGCCGCGGTCGCTAGACCCGCGGGGGCGCGCGGCCGTCCGTCGGCGCCCCGCATGCCGTCGATTTGCGTAAGTCAGCAGTGAGTGTTTGATGCCGGTGGACGTGTGTCTGCCGGCCGGACGCCCGTGCCGTGCACGGCCGGGCCGGGGGGCGCGCCGCCCCGTACGGAGATCGTTCGCATGTCGGATTTCGCAGGACGCACCGGGCTGATCGTCGGTGTCGCCAACAAGCGCTCGCTGGCCTGGGCCATCGCGCAGCAGGCCGATGCCGCCGGCGCGCGTCTGGTCCTCACGTACCAGAGCGACCGGCTCAAGGAGAACCTCGACGAGCTCGTGCCGTCGCTGAAGACTCCGCCGATCCTCCTGCCGTGTGACGTCAGCCGCGACGACGACATCGAACGCCTGTACCAGTCGCTCGGAGCGCAGGTGGATGGCATCGACTTCCTGGTCCACGGCGCCGCGTTCGCGCCGCGCGAGGCCCTGTCGGCTCCGTTCGTCGAGACGTCACGCGATGCGTTCCGCGTGGCGCTCGACGTCAGTGCGTACTCGCTGATCGCGCTCGCACGCGGTGCGGCGCCGCTGATGGCGAAAAAGGGCGGCGGCAGCATCGTGACCCTCTCGTACCTGGGCGCCGACCGCGTCTTTCCCAACTACAACGTGATGGGCGTGGCCAAGGCGGCCCTCGAGTCCACGGTGCGCTATCTCGCCGGCGATCTCGGCGCGCAGAACATCCGCGTGAACACCGTGTCGGCCGGCCCTGTGAAGACCCTCGCGGCCTCGGGCGTGTCCGGCTTCTCGGGCATCCTGCAGGTTTACCGCGACCGCGCCGCGCTCAAGCGGAACATCGACGGCAGCGACGTTGCCGGCGCCGCACTGTTCCTGCTCTCGGATTGGAGCAAGGGCGTGACTGGGGAAGTGGTGTACGTGGACGGCGGCTACAGGCCCATGGGCATGTGAGATCGGACCAGTTCGAAATTTCGAATTTCAAAGTTCAAACTTAAGTAACCCGCCGTGCACCTGTCAGGCGGTAGGCGCCCATTGCTCGGTGTGGACGTGCCCCGCCGGCACCCCGAGCTGCGAGAGGGCGCGGGTGAGGACCTCGACCATCAGCGGCGGTCCGCAGATGAAGCACACGGGCGATGTCGCGCCGATCGTCTCGCGCAGCAGCTCCAGGTCGACGCGACCGCGGCGCCCGGGCCAGTCTGGCGGGCACTCGCGAGACACGGTCACGATCGCCCTGCCGCCGTGATCGTCCGTCCACCGGGAGAGTTCGTCGGCATACGCGACGTCGTCTGCCGCCCGCACGGCGTACAGGATGTGCCGTGGGGCCGCGGGGCCGCGCGCCCGGGCTTCTCGCGCCAGCGACCGCAGCGGCGCAATCCCCGTCCCACCTCCGACGAAGACCAACGGCGCCTCGGGCAACGGGTCGGGCAGGCGGAACGCGCCGAATGGCCCTTCGAAGTCCACGCGAGAGCCGACGGCGATGTCGTCGAGGTGCCGGCCGAGTCCCCCGGCTGGGTTCGTCCGTATCAGGAATTCGACGGCGCCGTCGCGGCAGGTGTCGGCCGGTGCGGACGCGATCGAGTACGGACGTCGCTCACGCTGGCCGTGCAGCCCGAGCGAGGCCGCCTGACCCGCGTCGTAGGCGAACGGCACCGAACCGAGGTCGAGCACGATTCGGCGCAACGTGGGTGTCGGCGCGTCGATCGAACGAACGGTCAGTGTGAGAGCGTCAGGCACGTGATCGGAGTGGGCGCTTCAACGGCGACGGAAGGGCGCCCACTGTCGATAGTACCCGGAACCGGAACCGGAACCGGAACCAACGGCAACCGGCAAACGGGAACGGGTAGCGCCTGGGCAGACCCGCGAAGCCTCCACGACGGCACGTTGCGCTACAGTGGGCGGAGACAGGCCATGGGCACGCTGTTCTCCGAACTGGGTCCCTTGCGAGCGGCGCAGGCCCGAGGGCCGTTGGTCTACGCCGATGCCAACGTGCCGGCGCCCCTTGTGGCCTTCATGCGCGATCGCCTCGCATGGGATGTCCTCCACGTCGTGGACGAACCGTCGTGGCGGCGTGCCACCGATGTCGCGCACTACCATCGGGCGCGCGACCTGCGGCGCACGCTGGTCACGCTCGACCGCGACTTCCTCGAGGACCGGCGATTCGCGCCGGAGGACAGCCCGGGGGTTATCGTCATCTCGGCTCCGGACGAGCGGCGCCTGCGGACGCTTCTCGGTCGGCTCGACACGTACCTGCGAGGGCTTCCCGTCGTAGCGCCACTCGCGGGTCGGAAGCTGTGCGTCGATCCCGGGTGGACGGCAGGGGCCGAGACGTCCGGTCGGCCGTGAACGCAACGCGTTGACATCCACTTACGGCAGCGGCGGCGCGTGAACGCACGTTGCCAGTCCTTCTCCTGGTCCTACACTCCATGCTCATCATCGACGGCGCCAACATTGTCCTCCCCGATCGCATTCTCTCGCCAGGGCGCCTCGTCATCGACGGGGAGCGGATCGCCGACGTCGGTCCGGGCTCGCAGGGCGGGCCGTTCGCCGGATCGTGGATCGTCCCGGGATTCATCGACGTCCACGTGCACGGCCTGCTCGGCGACGATGCGCTCGACGCGCCCGGGAGCGTCACGGCGATTGCCGCGCACCTGCCGCGGTTCGGATGCACGTCGTTCACGCCGACGACCTTTGCCTGCCCGCCCGCCAAGCTGGCGATGCTTGCCTCCGCCGTCGAGCAGGCGATGGACGCTCCCGCGCCGGGGTCGGCACGAGTGCTCCCGGCCCATCTCGAGAGCAACTTCATGGCGCCCGACTATCGTGGGGCGCAGCCGCTGTCGGAGTTATGTCCTCCGCCGGGCGCCACCCCCGAAGCGGTGGTGGACGGGATGGCCACGGAATTCGGCGCCGACGACATCCTGGCCGTGATCGCCGCGCATCGCCGCGCGATCGGCAAGCTCACGCTTGCCCCGGAACTACCGCAGGCCCTCGCGCTGATCCGATCCCTCGTGATGCAGGGGCATCGCGTGTCGCTCGGACACTCGGCCGCCACGCTCGAGGAGGCGCGGGCCGGCATCGAGGCCGGTGCGCGACAGGCCACGCACCTGTTCAACCGCATGCCGCCGCTCACCCATCGCGCCCCCGGCTTGGTCGGCGCCGTGCTGGACGACGAGCGGGTAGCGGTGGAGATCGTCTGCGACGGCTATCACGTGCACCCCGTGGCGATGCGGATGGCGATTCGCGCCAAGCGACCGGAGCGTGTGATGGCCATCTCGGACGGCCTCGCCGGGGCGGGTCTGCCGGTGGGCTCCAGGTTCGAACTCGGCGGCCGCGGCGTGACCGTGCGCGAGCAGGCCTGCTTCCTGGACGACGGCACACTCGCCGGCAGCCGACTGACGATGGACAGGGTGTTTGCCAACCTCGTCGAAATGGTGGGGGTGTCGCCGGTCGAGGCGGCGATGATGTGCGCCACGGTGCAGGCACGCGAGCTGGGGCTGCAGGACCGCGGACGCATCGTCCAGGGCCAGTTGGCAGACGTCGCCGTTCTCGATGCCGGGTGGTACGTCCGGCAGACGGTCATCGGCGGTGTCGTCGTGCACGACCGGGACCAGGCGAACTGATGCCCCGCCCGGTCGCCTGAACCCGTCCCCGAGCCGGTTCGTCTACTGTTCTCAGCCATGCCCGTCGCGCGCGTCCTCCCTCTCGCCGCTTGTCTCGGCATCGTCCCGCTCCTGGCCGCCTGCGTGGTACACGTCGATTCAGGCGGGTTCTCGTCCCGCAAGGAACAACGGTTCAGCGTCGAGGGCGCCCCGATCGTGGACCTCGACACGTTCGATGGCGCCATCGAGGTGCGGGCCTGGGACGAAGGCGACGTTCTCGTGCGGGTCGAGACACGCGCGTCGTCGAAGGCGCTGCTGGAGAGCATAGACGTGCAGATGGAGCAGAGCGGGTCTCAGGTCACCGTGAAGGCGGTGGCGAGCGAGGGCGGTGGATGGGACCTCTCCACCGGCGGCATGAGTCGCTCGGCTCGACTCGTCGCGTCCGTGCCGGCCGACAGCACGATCCGGCTGAGAAGTGGTGACGGCTCGATCCATGTGGAGCGGGTGCGCGGGCGCATCGACGCGCACACCGGCGATGGCCGCATCGTGATGCGCCAGGTCACCGGGGACGTCGTGGCCGACACTGGCGACGGGAGCATCCAGGTGGAAGACGTGGATGGCCGCTGCCTCGTGAGCACTCGCGACGGCAGCGTCCTGGTGAGCGGCCGCCTGCGAGGCGGGCTCAAGGCAAGCAGCGGGGACGGCTCGGTGACCGTGCGCGCTTCGGTCGGCAGTGAGCTCTCCGAGGCCTGGGACATCGAGACCGGCGACGGCGGCGTGATGCTCACACTGCCCGAGCAGCTGGACGCCCGTCTCGATGCCCGCACCAACGACGGCCGCATCTCGCTGAACGGCCTGCCCGAGCTGCCAATCGAACGCGACGGCGAGGCGCGCAGCCTGCAGGCCGTTCTCGGCGCCGGCACGCATGCCTTGCGCATCCGCACCGGCGATGGCTCGATCACCCTCAAGCGCGCGCACGTCCCGCAGCCGCCCGCCCCCCCTGCACCGCCCGCACCGCCGCCACCGCCCGCGCCACCGGCCTTGTAGAGGAGCTGCTAGCGTCGCTCTTCCCTGTACGTGGTCGGGTCCTCTCCGATTGCGTCGATGAACGCGTCGTGGCGTTCACGACACTTGCTGCAGGCGCCGCAGTGGGCGCCGTCCACCGGCTGCATGCACGACATGGTCAGCTCCATGGGCGCGCCGATCTGCCGACCCCGGCGGATGACCTCGGGCTTGTGCCACGTGCGATACGGCGTCCCGATCTCGATCGTGTGCGCGAGGCCGAGCGACAGCGCGCGGGACATCGCCTCGAAGAACTCGGGTGTCGCGTCCGGAAACGGATTGTCGGCGAGCGGTCCGAGGCAAAGCCTGTGGATGCCGCGCGTCGCGCAATACACCGCGGCCTTGCCGAGCAGCACGACGTTGCGGCCCACGAGATAGACGTCCTCGTCGGGCGTGTCGTAGGCGGGCGGCGTGCCGGTGAGCGACCAGTGCGTGGGCGGATACACGTCGCGCACCGACGCCTCGATGACGTGCAGCGGCAAGGTGCGGGCGCCGGGGGGAAAGGCCTGCAGCGCCCGCACGAGCGTTGCCCGCTCCTCGGGCTCCCAGGCGAGGCCGGACGCCACGTAGAGGGGCTGCACGCAGGTCGTCGTGGCGAGGTCCGCCGCGAGGACGACGCTGTCGAGACCGCCGGAGCACAGCACGGCGACGCGGTCGCCGTGTAAGGTGGAAGAGTGATCTACCGGCACTTCGTATTCGACCTCGATGGCACCCTGATCGACTCCCGCCAGGATCTGGCCGACGCCGCCAACGCGATGCTGGCCGCCCATGGTGCGCCGCCGCTCCCCGTCGCCGACGTCGTGGCGATGGTCGGGGAGGGCGCCCGCGTGCTCGTCGAGCGTGCCCTGCAGCGCGCCGGCGTTGCCGTGGACCCGGACGACGCACTGCCGCAGTTTCTCGACGCCTACGATGCTCGCCTGGCGGCAACGACGATGCCGTACCCCGGCGTGCTCGACACTCTCGCACACTTGCACGCCGTGGCCCACGTGTCGGTGCTGACCAACAAGCCTCAGCGTGCCACCGACCGGGTGCTGGACGCGCTCGGCATCGCGCCGCACGTCCATGCCGCGATCGGTGGCGACACGCCGCACGGGCGCAAGCCATCGCCCGGCGCCCTGACGACGCTCCTCGCCAGGAGCGGCGTGCCAGCGGCGGCGACGCTGCTGGTCGGCGATTCGTGGGTAGACGTCGCGACGGCTCGTGCCGGCGGCGTGGATGCGTGTCTTGTGTCTTACGGGTTCGGGTACGACGCGGTGGACCAGCCGCATCGCGAGGCGGCACGCGTGACGATCGCGGCCTTCGACGAACTCACGCGCCTGGCGCCGACGAGTCGGCGCTGACCGCAGCGGCATCGACGAGCACCTTCGAGGCTGCCCGCGCGCCGAGCACCACGCGGCGCGTGTCCGGACCCTGCACGGCCACGCTGTCGGCCGCCGGGTCGCGTTCGATCACCGTGATGGCCTGACCCGGCATCAGCGCACTCTGCTCGATGAACCGCAGGAAGTCCGCATCCTGGTCGGCGACGCGCGCCACGCGGACGGGTTGTCCGACCGGGCAGTCGAGCAGCGTGTGGTAGGCATGCTCGTGTACGCCGCCGTCGGCGTTCGGAATGGGGTCGCCGTGCGGGTCCACCGACGGATACCCGAGCATCTCGTCCATCCGGCCGATGAGCCGTTCCGACACCGCGTGCTCGAGGTGCTCGGCTTCGTCGTGCACCTCGGCCCAGCTCATGCCCATCACCTGCACGAGGAACAACTCGATGAGCCGATGGCGACGCAGCACGAGCGCCGCCAGCTTGTCGCCCGCTGGCGTGAGCCGCACGCCCGCATACGGCTCGTAGCGCACGAGTCCCGACTCGGCGAGCGCCTTGACCATCGTCGTCGCCGTGCCGGGCACCACTGCCAGTGCCGAGGCGAGTTGGCCCATGGGAACGAGTGCCGACTCGCCGAGCGTGCGCTGGGCCGAGTAGATCGCCTTCAGGTAGTTCTCGACGGTGCTCGATGGCAGCATGCGGGTGGACTGCTATGGTAGCGCGCACGGAGCACCGGCAGGAGTCGAGACGATGACCAGCGGAACCGATCACGAGGGCGCGGTCGTGCGGCGGGTGGCGCCCGGTCCGCTGCGCGAGGCGCTCTCGACTCCGGCCGGCAAGGCCGCCTACGTGCGCAACCTCTTCCACGAGATCGCCCCGCGGTACGACGACATCACGGTATGGCTGTCGTTCGGCAGGGACGCTCGCTGGAAGGACACCCTCGTCGGCATGGCGGCGGTGCGGCCCGGCGAGCGAGCGCTCGACCTGGCCTGCGGGACGGGCGACATCGCGGTGCGCCTGCGCGATGCCGGGGCGCGTGTCTGTGGCCTCGACCTCACGCACCGCATGCTCTGCCTGGCCGCCACCAAGCCTGCTGCTCGCCAGACCGCCTGGGTATGCGGCGACATGCTCGACCTTCCGGTGCCGGACGCGTCGTTCGACGTGTGCACGGCGGGCTATGGCCTTCGGAACGTGCCGGATCTGCCGCGCGCGCTCCAGGAGATCCGGCGGGTGCTCGCGCCGGGCGGCCGCTGCCTCTCCCTCGACTTCACGCTTCCCGCTCACCCTGTGGTGCGCAGCGCCTATCTCACGTACCTGCGAGCGGTGGGTGGCGTCGTGGGCCAGTGGCTGCACCGCGATCCCGACACGTACCGATACATTCCCGAAAGCCTCGAGCGCTACCCGGGCGCGGCAGGCGTGGCCGAGGAGATGCGCCGCGCCGGCTTCACGCAGGTCTCGTGGTGGCCGCTGCTCGGCGGGCTGATGGCCATCAACGTCGGCCACGTGCGTCGCTGACCGCCCCACCGGGGCTGCTACTCTTGTGGACTATGCTCGAAACGGCAGAGGTCCGCAGGCAACTGACTCATCGACTCGCGGAGCTGAAGAAGGCGCAGGCTCAGCGGCGCAGCGCGAGCGACGCGGCGCGCACGGCTTTCGAGGCGGCATTGGAGCGCGAGATTGCGCCGACGGTGCGCCAGCTCGCACAGGCGTTGAAGGCCGAAGGCTTCACATTCGCCGTCCAGACTCCCGCGTCGATGGTGCGGATGGTGTCAGACCGTTCGAGCGAGAACGTCATCGACATCGTGCTGGAACTCGGCCTGCCCCAGCCCACGGTTGTCGCACGCAGTTCGTTCACGAGGGGACGCAGGCAGGTCGAAACCGAGCGGACGCTCGCGGAGGGCGGCGACGCCATCGCCGCGCTCGACGCCCAACGGGTGCTGGCCGTGCTGCTGGACGTGCTCGAACCGTTCGTCGAGCGCTGACGCCACGCGCGTCCGGCCGAGCATCGCCTCGTGTCGTCTTGGTAGGACCGGCGCATCGTGCCGGGAGGTTCCATGGGACGCCGGTCTTCGGGACGCCCCGCGGGAACGAACTGGAGGTATCCCCTTGCGTCAGTCGCTGCTTGCCGTTCTCCTGCTGACGGCCGCGCCGTCACTTCCCGCGTTTGCCCAGGCGACCATGACCCACGTGCCTGCCCACGATCTCGTCATCGCGACCGGTGAAGGCCTCATCAAGCGCGCGCCGGATCGGGCGTTTGTCACGGTTGCCGCCGAGGCCAGGTCGCGACAGCCTCAGGAGGCGCAGCGCCAGAACGCCAGGGTGGCGACCGCCATCCGCGAGCGCCTCGCGTCGATGGGCCTGCCAGCCGACGCCATCCGCACCCTGTCGGTGGACATGCAGCCCGAATTCGACTGGGCCGACGGCAAGCAGACGCTGCGAGGGTACCTGGCTTCGAACGTGATCGAGGTCCGTCTGGACGACGTGGCGCGCGTCGGTGACGTCGTGGACACGGCGATCGCCGCCGGCGCCACGCGCGTGACGGGCGTACGGTTCACGCTCAAGGACATGGCCGCCGTCGAACAGGAGGCGCTGAAGCTCGCCTCGGCAGCGGCACTCGCAAGGGCGCGTGCCATGGCTGAAGGCGTCGGGCGCACCGTGGACAAGGTTGTTCGTCTCGACGAAGCCGGCGGCGACGTGATGCCGCCGCCCCGGCCCATGCCGATGATGCGGGCCATGGCATCGGAAGCCGCCGACGTGCCGCAGACGCCGGTCACGGCAGGCGAGGTGGAAGTGCGCGTGACCGTCACCCTGCACGCGTCGCTGCGTTGACGCGCCGGCAGACCCCCGTTCCACTCACACGTGGGTGACATCCTCCTTCCGCTGCTGGCGGCGCTGGGCGGCGCCTTCGTCACGTGGCTCGCGCTGCGGACGTCGCATGTGTCCTCAGCGGAGGCCCGCGCGCTGCATGCCGAGGCCGCAGGCGCCAACGCCCGCGCAGAGGCGTCTGCTGAAGCCCTGGCCGCGACGCAGGAGCGGCTCGATGACCTGCAGCGCGAACTGTCGGTCGCACAGCGGGGCAGGGCGGTTGCAGAGACTCGCGCCGAGGAGATCGAGGTGCGGAGCCGCGAACACCTGCGCGAGCTGGCTGCCGCACACAAGCAGCTGCAGGATGCGTTCAAGACGCTGGCAGCCGAGGCCCTCGATACGAGCACCGCGCGCTTCCTCACCCTTGCCGAAGAGCGGTTCCGCACCATCCAGGAGCAGGCATCCGGAGAGTTGCGGGCGCGCGCCGACGCGATCAACGCCGTCGTGGCGCCGCTTTCCGAGAAACTCGTCGAGTACCAGCGGCAGACCCAGGCGTTCGCCGAATCCAGCCAGCGCGGCTTCGGCGAGGTGGGTCAGCAGCTCAAGGACGTGGTCGCGGCGACCGGCACGCTGCAGCAGGAGACCGCCCGACTCGTCACCGCGCTGCGCACGCCCCACGTGCGCGGGCGCTGGGGCGAGGTCGCACTGCGCCGCGTGGCCGAACTGGCCGGCATGAGCCCGCACTGCGACTTCTTCGAGCAGAGCACGCACGAGGGCGACGAAGGGCGACTGCGCCCCGACGTCATCGTGCGGCTGCCCGCCGGACGCACGATCATCATCGACGCGAAGGTCGCACTCACGGCGTATCTCGATGCGCTTGCGGCAACGACCGAGGACGAGCGTCGCCTGCACGTGCAGCGGCACGCCACGCAGGTGCGCACGCACGTGAACAAGCTCGCCGAGCGGGGCTACGCCGGCCAGCTCCGCGACAGTGCCGAGTTCGTCGTGCTCTTCATACCCGGCGACACGTTCCTCGCCGCGGCCGCCGAGGTCGACCCGCTGCTCATCGAGCAGGCGCTCGAGAAGCAGGTGGTGATTGCCACGCCGTCAACGCTCATCGCGCTGCTGCGAGCCGTTGCCTACGGCTGGCGGCAGGAGAAGCTTGCCGAGAACGCGCAGCGGATCAGCGACCTCGGTCGCGACCTGCACGACCGTCTCGCGACGATGGTGAGCAGGCTCGCCAGCACCGGGCATCAGCTCGGTCGTGCGGTGCGCGCCTACAACGAGACGGTGGCGTCACTCGAGACCCGCGTCCTGCCTGCGGTGCGGCGCTTCGACGAGCTCGGCGTGTCGAGCCGCAAGCCACGCACCGACCCGGCTCCCGTGGACGTGCAGGTTCGACAGCCGGCGCTCCTCGAAGTGGACCTGGAGTAGGACCGGGAACGGCCGCCCGGCCGTGGTGTCCCTTGCGGGTGCAGTGGAGGTTCCGCAGGGTGTAGGCTGTAGCCCCGTTACCCACGACAGCGAGGGCGCCCATGCACGTGCTGCTCCTCTCCATGCCGGATGCGTTCGAGCACACGCCGACGGTGGGCATGTGCATGCCCAACGGCGCACTCGCGTCGCTCGCCGGCAACATCGACGCGCACCATACCGTCGCCATCGCCGATCTCGTCCTCGTGCCGCATGCGGTGGTCGAGACCGTGGAGCGGCTCGTGCACGACCGGCCGCCAGACGTGATCGGGCTCTCGGCGATGACGTTCCAGCGACGCACGGCGCTGCGCCTCGTGCGGCGCCTGCGCAAGTGGTGTCCGCGCGCCACCATCGTCGCCGGTGGTTACGATCCCAGTCTTGCGACCGACGCGTGGATGGGACAGGAGGGTGTAGACGCCGTGGTGCGCGGCGAGGGCGAAACAACGTTCCGCGAACTGCTGCGGGCGCTGGAGCTCGGGCGCGGCGACGCGGCGCTGCGCGTCATTGCCGGCCTGACCTGGCGAACGGCCAGCGGCGATGTCGTCACGAATCCGGACCGGCCGGCGTCGCATCGACTCGACGACACGCTGCAGCTGCCCGACCGCCGCGCCCGCGTGTTGCGGGGCTACACCTTCCTCGGCGATCCCGTGGACGTCGTCGAGACGTCGCGGGGCTGCACGTACGACTGCAGCTTCTGCTCGATCATCGAGATGCGCGGGCGGAACTTCCACACGCGCGCGATCGCCCGCGTCATCGCCGACATCACCGATGCCCGCGACAACGGTGCCCGGGTCATCTTCCTGGTTGACGACAACATCACGCTGGACGTGCGGCGCTTCGCGGTGCTGTGCGAGGCGATCATCGCCGCCGGCCTGAACGAGTGTCGTTACATCATCCAGGGCATGACGTCGGCGTTTGCCGCCCATGGCGAGCGGCTCGCCCCGCTCATGAAGCGTGCGGGCTTCGAGTACGTGTTCCTCGGCATCGAGAACGTGCTGGAGGACGACCTGGCGTTCCTCAAGGCGACCGCCAAGAACGCGCAGCGGAGTGGCGGGCGACGCGTCGGCAACGCGTCGCTCGCCGCCGTGGACCTGCTACATCGACACGGCCTGTTCGTGGTGGGCGGCCTCATCGTCGGCAATCCCGACGACACGCCCGCGTCGATCGAGGCCAATCTCGCGTTCGCGCGCCAGCACGTGGACTGGCCGTACATTCAGCACCCGACGCCGTACCCGCGCACTCCGATGAACGCGGAGTTTCGCCAGCGGAATCTCGTGGTGAACGAGCGGCTCGAGGAGTACGACGGTACGACGGCGGTGGTGCGCAGCGCGCACCTGACCGCCGACGAAATCGAGTTCCTGAGGTGGAAGGCGGAACGCTGGATGAAGGTGCGCCACATTCCCGCCGTGTTGCGGCGGCGCCCGGGATTCGTGCTCCGCAACGCGCCGACACTGTTCGCCCACACGTTCCGTGGTTCGACATGGCGCTCGCTCCTGGGCCTGGAGAGCACGCGCGATGCGTTCCGGCGCTACAAGGCGTCCGTGCGCGCGAGCGCGAGTACGTCGCCGAGGGGTGAAGGGAAATGGAGCGTAGGCCGGGTCCGCAACGGCGGTGTCAGCGCGCGCGGGCGGGGAGCCACACGCCGATCGCCATGCCGCCTTCGGCACGCCGCGCGAGGTGGAGTCGTCCGCCGTGCGCATCGACGATCTCGGAGCAGAGCGACAGCCCCAACCCCGCGCCGGCCTTCTTTGACGAGTGGAACGGCAGCAGCGCCTTGCGCATCGTGTCCTCGTCCATGCCGCCGCCGCGATCGACGACACGCAGCCACACGCCGTCAGGGAGCGGTTCGACTTGCACGCGGATGTCCTCGGTCGGGCTGCCCGACTCCTCGGCGTTCTTCAACAGGTTGATGAGCACCTGCTGAATCTGTCCCGGGTCGAACCAGCCACTGTGCCCGTCGGCGACGCCTTCCCGCGTGAATGGAAACAACCGGGCGACGCCCTCGAGGAATTGCGCGAGCGGCACGGTCTCCGGACGCGGGCTCGGAAGCCGCGCGAACCGCGCGTACCCCTCGAGAAACGCCGTGACGTGGGACACGCGCTCGGAGATCGTGTCCAGCAGCGGCGGCAGCCGTGTCGCGGCATCGGGACGTTCAGCGGCGACCCGCGCCGAGTGTGCGAGCGAGCTCACCGGCGCGAGCGAGTTGTTCAACTCGTGGCTCATCACCCGGATCGCCTTCTTCCACGTCGCGGTCTCCTGCCGCGCGAGCTCGTGCGTGATGCGCTCGACGACGATCAACCGGTGCGCCACCGTGTTGAGGTGGAACGCGCGCACGAGCACACGGTAGCTCTCCTCCTGTCCGTCGTGGTCCCAGGTGACGAGGCTGTCCTCGCCGCGCCGCAAGGGTCCCTGCAAGGCGACGGGCGCCAGCGTGACGATGTCGGCAAGGGCCCGGCCGTTGAGCCGGGTGACGCCCTGGAAGACCCGACGACAGCCGGCGTTGGCAAAGACGATGCGCTGTCGCTGATCGAGGAGCAGGATGGCCATCGGCGCCCCCTGCAGCAGCGTGTCGAGCAGGAGTTCGCGCTGGATCAACTCGGCGCGCTCGTCGCGCAGGACGGCACCCATGCGATTGAACACGCTGACGAGATCGCCGACTTCGTCAGGCGACGGCAGCGACAGCCGCGTCGCGAAGTCACTTTCGGCAAAACCGAGCACGCCGTCGTGGAGCGCCCGCAGCGCCTGTCGGGCCGGCGCGGTGGCGAGCCTGGCCGCGACGATGCCTGCAACCAGCACAACGGCGCAGGTGCCGGGCACGACGGCCAGCGGCGAAGCCCCGAGCGTCCAGAGCAGCGCCGCGCCGCCAGTGGCTGCGGCAGCGCACAGCACGTTGGCCAGCAGCACGCGGGTCTGGAGGCGGAACACGTCAGCTCCGCGGGCGCCGCTCTAACGAGACACCGAGCCGTTCCATGCGCCGATAGAGCGCCTGCCGCGACAGGCCGAGCGCCTGGGCAACCCGCGACACGCTGCCCTGATGCGTGCGCAGCAGGTCCTCGAGAGCCTGGCGCTCGCCCACGGCTTCCTCGCGCCAGGCCTCGTCGGCCAGCGTCGGCGCGACGGCGAGGCCGAGGTCCTCCGGAACGATCGTGTCGGCAGACGCGACGAGCCGCGCCCGCTGCAGCCGGTTCTGCAGTTCGCGGACGTTGCCCGGCCACGGGTGGGCGAGGAGCGCCCGTTCGGCCGCCGCGCTCAACGAGCGCGCGGGACCCTGAGTTGCCGCGTGCGCGAGCAGGTGGTGCGCGATCGGCAGGATGTCCTCGGGGCGTTCGCGCAGGGCGGGCACGGGGATCTCGATGACGTTCAGCCGGAAGTAGAGGTCCTCCCTGAACTGTCCCGCCGCGATGGCCTCCGGCAGCCGGACGTTCGTCGCGCACAGGAGCCGCACGTCGCTGTGCAGCGACGTGCTCGACCCGAGCCGCTCGAACTCACCCGTCTGCAGCACGCGCAGCAGCTTCGCCTGGCCAGCCAGCGACAATGTGCCGATTTCGTCGAGGAACAGCGTGCCGCCGTGCGCGGCCTCGAAGCGGCCGATCCGTCGCCGCTGCGCGCCGGTGAACGCGCCTGCCTCGGCGCCGAAGAGCTCTGCCTCGAGCAGCGTTTCCGGCAATGCGCCGACATGCACCGTCACGAACGGACGCGCCGATCGTGTGGAGTTCGCCTGGATGATCTCGGCCAGCTTCTCCTTGCCGACGCCGTTTGGTCCGGTGATGAGCACCGGCACGTCCGCGGCCGCCACGTGCAGCGCGAGGTCCACGACTCGTCGCATGGCGGCGCTCCTGAACACGAGGCCGCACAGCTCCTTCGCGCGCTCGTGGCCTCGAGTCGCCGCCATCGTGGCCGTCGCGTGTGCGTCCGAACGCGCGCGCACCGCCAGCAGCTCGCGCACGCTCGCCACGAGCCGCGCATCGTCCCAGGGTTTGCCGAAGTAGTCCGTGGCGCCGGCCTTGACGAGCGCGACCGCGCGCTCGAGCGACGTGAACGCCGTCATCAGCAGCACCGGCATCGCAGGCTCCAGGCTGCGGATCGCGTGGAAGAGCGCAGCGCCTTCGTCGCCTGTGGTCGCGCCGGGCGCGAAGTTCATGTCCTGGAGCACCACGCCGATGCCGCCGGCGCGCAGTTCCGCAAGGGCGCTCGCGGCATCGGCAGCGATACGGGTGGGCACGTCGTGCAACGAGAACAGCACGTCGAGTGCCTGGGCGACCGGAGCCTGATCCTCGACGATCAGGCAGGCCAGCGGACTGGAGGGCACGCGCTGAAGTACGCCGCGCAGACTCAGATGTTCCGCGTGGCTTCCGCAGGCGCCACCCGGGCGCCGCGCAAGGCGGGCCAGAGTGTCGCGAGCAGCCCGGCCGTCCACAGCAGGACGGCGCCGGTCGCGAGCAGCCCGGCCGTCAGCCGCGGACCGTCGATCTGCCGCAGGAGCGTCAGGTTCAGCGTGACGGCGAGCCCGATGCCGACGACGATGCCGACGGTGGTCGTGACCCAGTTCTCCAGGAGGAAGTGGCGGAGGATGTCGCCCCGCGCCGCGCCGAGCGCGCGGCGTGTGCCGATCTGCCGTGTGCGCTCGGCCACAGAGAACGAGGTCAGGCCCATGATGCCGAGCGCGGTCACGAAGACCAGCACGACGATCACCAGGGACAGCAGGCGCACCATCATCGTCTGGGCCCCGAGGAAGCCGCGCTTCACGTCGGGAATCGTCCGCGAGCGATAGGTGCGGTTGGCGTCGACACCGGCCAGGATGGCCTCGGCGCCCTTCTCGACGGCCGCAAGCTGACCCGGCCTCACCCGCACCAGGTACGACGTGCCGCCGCTGTAGCTGCCCTGCCGCTGCGGATAGAAGGTGACGTACTCGCCGATGTTCCAGGCGTACGGGTTGTAGAAGGTGTCGATGACGCCGATCACCCGCCACTGGTCGCCGTCGCCGTCCTCGAACGTCTTGCCGAGTGGGCTGCCCTCCGGGAACATCAGCGCCGCGTACGACCGCGAGATGATTGCCGGCACCGTCACCGTGCTCTTGACCAGGCCGGCGGCATCACGGTCGCGCTGCGCGGCATTGACCGCGCGCAGTTGCGCCGTATTGTTCAGCACGTCGTCGCGGGTGAAGCCGCGGCCCTCGACGAGCCGCAGGCCGAGCGTGTCGAGCATCCGCTCGTCGGCGGGGTAGATCTGGGTCCGGATCTGCTCGGCGCGTCGATCGCGACGGAACTGCGTGGAGCTCCCGCCGCCCTGCCACGGCAGGAACTGCGTGTTGGTCGCGGTTTCCACGGCGGGGTGCGCGCGGAGGGCGGCGAGGTCGCCGTCGGTGACGGCGTCGCGATGGACGTCTTCGCGAAACGCTTCGGTGAAGGGCGTGGCCGTGATGGAGATCAGCTGATCGTCCCCGAACCCGGAGGGCCTCGTCAGTTCGCGCCGTGCGTCGAGAATCAGGCTGACGCAGTTGGCCACGATGGCGAGTGTCAACGCCACCTCGAGCGCGAGCAGCCCGAAGCGCACCTTGTTGCGCAGCATGGAGCGGAAGATGGGACCGAGATGCATGGCGGACCTCAGGCCTTCAAATGGTTGGCGGGCGCCAGCCGGCAGATGCGCCAGGCAGGGTAGGCGCCCGAGATCAGCCCGGCCACGATCGACAGCAACAGGGCCAGCAGCAGCATGCGCGCGTCCAGCGCGAACACGTTGGCCCGGTTCACCGTGTCGAGCATGAAGGAGTTCAGCACCCGCAGTCCGACGGCGGCCATGCCCACGCCGATGGCGCCGCCGATGATCGCCACCACCTGGCACTCGACCAGGTGTTGGAGGAATACGTCGCGGCGCGAGGCGCCGAGCGCCCGGCGCACTCCGACTTCGTTGGCGCGTGCGAGGAACTTCCCCAACAGCAGGCCGATGAGGTTGACGGCAGCGACAGCGAGGAACAGCAGGCCGACCATCAGCAGCGCGAAGGTTTCCTTCGGCGCGACCTCGAAGTCGTCCATCAGCGCCGTGATGCTCGAGACGCGATAGTTCATCGGCCGGGCGAAGCGACCGAGGCGCTTCTGCTCGGCGATGTAGCTCTCGACGAACGAGCGGTACGCCGCCTCGTCGGCCGGCGACCGCAGCTCGACCCAGTACTGCAGGTATGCCTGCTCGGAGGCGAGCGACGCCTTGAAACCGCTGCCTGCCTGCCGCGTCCACCCGTCGCTGTTGCCCGCGGTGCGGATCTCCATCGGCACCATCAGGCCGAACGGCATGAACAGCGCTTCCGGTTCGCTCAGGGCATTCCCGGTCAGGTCGTACATCCGGACGGTGGGCTGCCAGCCCGCCAGCACGCCGATGACGCGGAAGTCGCGCGTCTCGATGCGGAGCGTTTCTCCGACGCTGTTGCGGCCGCCGAACAGGCGTTCGTTCAGCCCTTCCGACAGCACCACGACCTGTTCGGGCCTGGCGTCGGCCTCTCGCGTCCAGGGCCCGCCGTAGCGGAACGGCGCCTGGAACATCTCGAAGAAGTCCGATTCGGCCATGCGGACCTCCTCGCGCGACGGGCGCGCCACCTTCGGGTCCGGAATGATCGTGAGCCGGGCGCGAAAGGCGGCGGTCTGCCGCGCGGGAAGGGTCGATCGCCGCAGCTCCATGGCGTCGCGATAGGTGACCTGCGGCGGCAGCGAGTCGGGCCTGTCGCCTGGGTAGGGCTGCCGCGGGTCCCAGTTGTCGAGACGGATGTAGCGGAGCACCGCCTCCTTGTCGGGCAGCGGGTGCTTCGTGAACGCATGCCGCACGGTGGCGAACGTCGTGGCGAAGGCGATGCCGAGCGCGATGCAGGCCACGATCAGCACCGAGAGGGTCGGGCTGCGCCGCAGGCTCTTGCAGGCAATCCATATGTTGTGCAGCAGCATGCGCGTCCTCCTACTGGATCGCTGCGGCGAGGCCCGGCAGCGTGCGCTCGGCGAACAGGTCGGCGTTCGTGTCGAGGACGCGTCCGTCGAGGAGGTGAATGTGACGGGGCGCACGAGCCGCGCATTCCGGCGCATGCGTGACCATGATGATGGTGGTCCCCTGCTCGTGGATGCGCTCGAGCAGATCCATCACTTCACGCGACATCAACGTGTCGAGGTTGCCGGTCGGCTCGTCGGCCAGGATCAGTTTCGGATCGCCGGCCAGCACGCGTGCGATCGCGACGCGCTGCTGCTGCCCACCGGAGAGCTGTGACGGGAGGTGACGCAGCCGCGAAGAGAGGCCGACCATCTCCACGGCGCGTTCGACCCGCGCCTTGCGCTCTCTGCCGGGCAGGCGCCGGTAGCGGAGCGGCACGTCGACGTTGTCGAACACGTCGAGATCGGGAATCAGGTTGAACGACTGGAAGATGAAGCCGATCTTCTCGTTGCGGATGCGCGACATCTCGCGGTCCGACAGCCGGCTCACGTCCTTGCCGTCGAGGAGGTAGGTGCCGTCGTCGAACGTGTCGAGCAGGCCGGCGACGTTGAGGAAGGTTGTCTTGCCCGATCCCGAGCGGCCCATGACCGCGACGAATTCGCCGGGCTCGACCTCGAGCGTGATGTCGTCGAGCGCATAGGTCTCGACGAGTTGCGTGCGATACACCTTGCGAATGCGCGACATGGACAGCATCGATGCTCCTCGGTCTTCGTCAATGGGCCTTGGGCCTTCGGGGGCTGGCCGTCGGCAAGGCGGCGCTCGTCAATCGGCGTCGGCAATCGGCCGTCGGCCTCGCACTCTCGGACTCCGTCGGCAGGCTGCAGGCTCCAGGCCGCAACGGTGCGCTCCTGCGCCCGACCCTGTCGCCGCTCCCCGAGATCGCTCCCTGAGTCCTACGGTCTGTTTCGCAGCAGCACCCGTTGCGCGCCGCTGAAGTCGCTGGTGTCGGAGACGATCACCTGGTCCCCAGCACGCACGCCGTCGGTGATCTCGACATGCGACAGGCTCCGCGCCCCCGTGGTGATCGCCATGCGCGTGGCGACGTCGCCGTGCACGACGTACGCGAGGCGTCCTCCGCCGCTCTGGAGGAAGGCGCCCCGCGGCAGCGTCAGCACGCGTGGCCGCGTTTCGAACAGCAGCCGCAACGACACGCGCTGGTTCTGCCGCAGCGCGGCCGGCGTCGCGCCGGCGAACACGGCACGGCCCGTCACGAGGCTGTCGGCAACCGACGGTGAGATGGCCGTGACCCTGCCGTCGTACTCGCGTCCTTCGTACAGCACGCGGACCGGGGTGCCGGGCCCCGCTTCGGCGGCCTCGTTCTCGGGCAGGCTGAACTCGATTTCGTAGGCGTCGAGGTTGACGACCGTCAGCACCGGCTGGTTGGCGGCGACGGCATCGCGATCGCGGACGCTCACGGCACCGACGAGACCGTCGAAGGGCGACACGATGGCGAGCCGCTCCACCTGCCGCACCACCTCCTCGGCCAGGGAGGCCTGCCTGGCGCGTGCGAGCTGGTGCGTCTGGATCTCGTACTCCGCGGTTTCGCGCTCGAGACCTCGAGCCGCCTGCGCCGTCTTCAGCTCCACCTCGGCCAGCTGCACGTCGTCCTGGGCCCGCTCGTAGTCCACCTCGTTCAGCAGTCCCTGTTCGTACGTCTGCCGGGCGCGTTCGAGGTTGCGCCGCGCCGACTGCAGGCGCACCTGCGCGAGTTCGATGGCGCTGGCGTTGCGGGTATCGCTCTGGCGTGCGGCGATGCGGGCACGCCCGAGCGCGACGTCGAGCGACTGCAGCGAGGCCTGCTCCTGCGTGTTGCGGCTGCGCAGTTCCGGGCTGTCGATGGTGGCGAGCACGTCGCCGCGCCGCACCGGGTCGCCGGCCCGCACGCGCAGCGCCACGATGCCGCCCGTGGCGGCAAACAACGTCGGCGCGTTGGCCGACACGATGCGTCCATCCGCAGCGGCATCGCGCACCAGATCGGCGACGGTGACGGGAGCAATCTGCAGCCGCGCCGCGTCGATGGCGCGGTCCACCGAGGAGAGCCGCCGCCATGCCGGCCATGCGGCGACGATTGCCGTGATGCAGAGCACCGCCGCGGCCACGGCGATCCAGGTGCGCCGCGATGCCGCCGACCGGGCGACCGTGCGATCCATGGACGAGGTGCCGGTTATCACGGCCGCAATGAGGGCAAGGCCGATGCCATGCCCGGGATGGGCGAATGCAGGAGAAACCGCGATGCGACGCCGCGATGTCCGGGTGACAAACGTCCGGGTGAGGCGGACAGACGTCCAAGCCGGACAGGCATCGCGGCTGCCGGCCGTGGCTGGGATATGACACAAGCGGCACGGCTGCTGCGGGGGCGTTCGCTATGATCCTCGGGATGGGACGAGCCGCTTCGCGGCGCCGTCCGCATCACGCGACGCATCCGAGTCAGGCAGGGACGTCTCACCGAGACGCCCGTTGAAGGAGTACCCGTGGCCCATACCGTTCACATCCCGACACCGTTGCGCCAGTACACGGACAAGCACGACACCGTGCAGGTCGATGGCGCGACGGTCGGCGATCTGCTCGCGCAGTTGACGACGACGTACCCGGAGTTGAAGAAGCACCTGTACAACGAGCAGGGCAAGCTCCGGCACTTCGTCAACATCTATGTCAACGACGAGGACATCCGCTACCTGCAGAAGGAGCAGACCGCGCTCGGCGACAGCGACACGATCAGCATCATCCCGTCGGTGGCCGGCGGCAGCGGCGCGGCAGTCGCGACGGACCTGCCGACGCTCGGGCAGGAGGAGGTGGCGCGCTACAGCCGCCACCTGATCCTGCCGGAGGTCGGCATGGAGGGGCAGCGGAAGCTCAAGGCCGCGAGTGTCCTGTGCGTCGGCGCCGGCGGGCTCGGTGCCCCGGTGCTCCTGTACCTGGCCGCCGCCGGCATCGGCCGCATCGGCATCGTCGACTTCGACGTCGTGGACCTGAGCAACCTGCAGCGCCAGGTCGTGCACGGCACGGCCGATATCGGCCGCACGAAGCTGGAGTCGGCGCGCGATGCCGTCAAGGCGATCAATCCGCACGTCGAAGTCGAACTCCACTCGACGGCGCTCACCTCGCAGAACGCCCTCGAGCTGTTCGCACCGTACGACGTCATCATCGACGGCACGGACAACTTCCCGACGCGCTACCTGGTGAACGACGCGTGCGTGCTCCTCGGGAAGCCGAATGCTTACGGATCGATCTTCCGGTTCGAGGGGCAGGCGTCCGTGTTCGCCACCAAGGGCGGGCCGTGCTATCGCTGCCTCTACCCTGAGCCGCCGCCGCCCGGGCTGGTACCGAGCTGTGCGGAAGGGGGAGTGCTCGGCGTGCTGCCCGGCATCATCGGCGTCATCCAGGCCACCGAGGCCATCAAGATCGTGCTCGGCGCCGGCGAGCCGCTGGTCGGCCGGTTCCTGATCTACGACGCCCTCCGGATGAAGTTCCGCGAACTGAAGCTGCGACGTGATCCCGAGTGCCCGGTGTGCGGCGACAACCCGACCGTCACGACCCTGATCGATTACGAGCAGTTCTGCGGGCTCAAGCCCGCCGTCGGACAGTCCGCGACGGCGGCCGCGGAGATCCCGACGACCACTGTCGAGGAACTCAAGCAGCGCCTCGACCGCAAGGACGATCTCGTGGTGCTCGACGTCCGCGAGCCGCACGAGGTGGACATCGTGCGCATCGAGGGCAGCACGGTGATTCCGCTCGGCGATCTGCCCAACCGCCTGGACGAACTCGACCGCTCGCGCGACCTCGTCGTGCACTGCAAGATGGGCGGCCGCAGCGCCAAGGCCGTCACCCTCCTGCGCGAACACGGCTTCGATCGCGCCACCAACCTCACGGGCGGCATCCTCGCCTGGGTGGACAAGATCGAGCCGACCAAGAGCAAGTACTAGTACCCCCTTCCGTTCGCTCGCCCACGTCCTGCCCGTTAGGAGTGGCATGTGCCGCGCTCGCGCTGCCTGGCTCGTGTCGCTCCTGGCCGGGCTGGTCGTCGCGCCGCTGGCCCGGACGGACGCGCCCGGGGCGCCGCCGCTCGCCGACGATCTCCGGGATACCGGCCTCTACAGCGACTGGGACACGCGCACGGTGGCGGCGACGAACCTGCCCTACGCGCCGCAGTACCCGCTCTGGACCGACGGCGCCGCGAAGTCGCGGTGGCTGTTCCTGCCCGAACACTCGTGGATCGACGCGACCAATCCTGATGCCTGGGAGTTCCCGGTCGGGACGAAGGTGTGGAAGGAGTTCCGTTTCAACGGACTGCCTGCCGAGACGCGGCTGATCGAGCGCACGGCGAAAGGCTGGCGCTACGCGAGCTACGCCTGGCGTGCCGACGGCCGCGCGACGCTCGTGCCGGCCCGCGGCATCCTCAACAGCGTCGAGATCCGCGACGGCATCCGGCATGCCATCCCGTCCCGCAACGACTGCGTCGCCTGCCACGAAGCCGGACCGTCCCGGCTGCTGGGCGTAAGCGCGCTGCAACTTTCGTCCGATCGGGATCCGCTCGCGCCTCACGCCGAGCCCGTGCCGGCGGGGGGCGTCACGCTGCAGACCCTGCTCGACCGACGGCTCGTGCGGAACCTGCCGGCGTCCCTCGTCGAGACGCCGCCCCGCATCGACGCCGCGACGCCCGCGGCTCGCGCTGCGCTCGGCTACCTGCACGGCAATTGCGGCATGTGCCACACGCGCACGGGCGAGATGGCCTCGCTCGGCTTCGTGCTGCAGTACACGTTCGAGAGACACGCGAGCCACTCCGTACCGGTGCTCGACACGACCGTGGCGCAGCCGAGCCACTTCAGGACCGCCGCGCATCCCTTCCTGCGCGACCGCATCGCCCCGGGCGACCCCGACGCGAGCATGCTCCTCGCCCGCATGGCCTCACGACACCCCGTGCTGCAGATGCCCCCGCTCGGCACCCGCATCGCCGACGAGGACGCCGTGAACTTGCTGCGCCGCTGGATCGCGGTCGACACACGTAAGCCGATGGCGACAGCTGCGTCGCCGAGACGGGAGGACACCCATGCGCAGCGCAAGCATCAGGACTAGGCTCCACGTCGCGGTCGCCTCATGCGCGGTGCTGACGGCGGCAAGCATCGCGCATCGCGCCGCCGACCTCTCCGCGTCGAGCACGCTCGGTGCCGGGAGCGTTCGAGCCGCGCCGCCCGATCGGGTCGCGCACGGGGAGTACCTCGTCCGCACGGGTGGGTGTCACGACTGCCACACGCCGTGGGCGATGGGCGACAACGGCCCCGAACCCGATATGACCCGGGCGTTGATGGGGCACCCGGCCGAGATCGAGGCCACGGATCCGCCGGGCCTCGCGCCGCCTTGGCTCGGGAGTGCCAGCGCGACGGTGACTTCGTGGTCCGGGCCGTGGGGGCGCAGCTATACCGCGAACCTGACCCCCGACAAGGCGACCGGGATCGGCAACTGGACCGAGCAGCAGTTCATCGACACCATCCGCAACGGGCGGCACCTCGGCAACGGTCGGCCTCTGCTGCCTCCGATGCCGTGGCCGGCGTTCCGGCATTTTGCCGACGCTGACCTTGCGGCCATGTTCGCGTACCTGCAGACCATTCCGGCAATCGTCAACAAGGTTCCGCCTCCCGTGGTGGCGCCCGGGCCGGAACCGCCGGCACCGCCGGCGCTCACCGCGATGACGATGGCGCCAGGCCATGAGGATCCGGTGGCGCGCGGCAAATACCTCGTTATCGCCAAGGGCTGCGGCGACTGCCACACCCCGATGACGATGGGCGCCCGGGGGCCGGTCTATGACGACGCGCGGCAGCTGTCAGGGTTCGACGGGCGCGGGAAGGTGCCACCGATGCCGCCTGTGGCGGGCGTCGCGCAGGTCCTCGCGCTCGAGCCTGTGTATGCCGGCGCGTGGGGCATCAGCTTCGCCGCCAACATCACGCCCGATTCCGAGACGGGCATCGGCAGCTGGACGGAACAGCAGTTCATCGACTCGCTCCGCAACGGCCGGCACCAGGGGCGCGGCCGACAGCTGCTCCCGCCAATGCCATGGCAGATGTTCGGGCAGATGACGGACGCGGACCTGAAAGCCGTCTTCGCCTATCTGAAGACGGTGCCGGCGGTGAAGAACAGAGTGCCGGACCCGGTGGCGCCCGGGGCAGCGGCCGACACAGCGCGATGATGCAGAGGGCTGGCGTGGGGGCGTGCGCGGGAAAGCGGGCCGCGAGGGCTAGAATGGACCCATGCTCCGCCTCTCGAAGAAGACCGACTACGCCCTGATGGCCATGAAGCACCTGGCACTGCACGGCGATAGGGGCGCTGCGAGCGCGAGGGAGATCGCCGAGCAGTACGCCATTCCCGCCGAACTGATGGCCAAGGTACTGCAGCGTCTCGTGCGGCGCGGGCTGCTCGTCTCGCATCAGGGAACGCGCGGCGGCTACCAGCTCGGGCGGCCCGCGTCGCTGATCTCTGTGGCGGATGTGATCCAGGCCGTGGACGGCCCGCTCACCGTGACGGCGTGCTCGACCGACGATCAGGGGTGCGAGCAGTTCACCAGGTGCAACGTGCGCGACCCGCTGTGGCGCATCAAGGACCGCATCCTGATGGCGCTTGCCGGCTTCACGCTTGCCGAGATCGCTGACGAGACGAGCGTCCCGACCGCGCCCGTCACGCTCTCGCGCCGCACGTCCGTCACGGCCTGACACAGGCGGCGCCAAGCAGCACCAGGTCCCCGGTGGCCTCCATCTACGCCGACGCGCACGCGACCACGCCCTGCGATCCACTTGTCGTCGAGGCGATGCTGCCGTTCTTCACCGAGCGGTTCGGCAACGCGGCGAGCCAGCAGCATTCATACGGGTGGCAGGCCCACGAGGCCGTGGAGACGGCGCGTCAGCACGTGGCGAACCTCGTCGGCGCGAAGCTGCGCGACGTTGTCTTCACCAGCGGCGCCACCGAGGCCAACAACCTGGCGCTGCGTGGCGTCGTGGACGCCAGCATCCACGGCGACGTCTCGGCCGCGTCGGCAGGCGCGACCGGCGCGATGCCAGGCGCCCGCCCGCGTACCGCGGATCTCCACATCGTCACCGTCGTCACCGAACACCCCGCTGTGCTCGACCCCGTGGCCCGTCTCGAGTCGGAGGGCGTGCGGGTCACGCGCGTGCCGGTGCAGCCAAGCGGCCTGATCGACGTCGGCGATGTGGGCAGGGCGATCACGCCTGGTACGACGCTTGTGACGGTGATGACCGCCAACAACGAGATCGGCGTCATCCAGCCGATCGCCGCGATCGCGACGCTGGCGCACGCGGCTGGTGCGTTCTTCCATACCGATGCCACGCAGGCCGCGGGCCTGCTCCCGATCGACATGGCCGCCACGGGCATCGACATGCTGTCGCTGTCGGCGCACAAGCTGTATGGGCCGAAGGGTGTCGGCGCCCTCGTCGTGCGGCGCGCATCGAAGGTGCCGCTCATGGCGCAACAGCTCGGCGGCGGTCACGAGCGCGGGCTGCGATCCGGCACCGCAAACGTGCCGGGCATCGTCGGCTTCGGACAAGCGGCTCGCCTTGCGCGTGAGCGGCGCGCTGGCGATGCGGCACGCGTGGCACCGCTGCGCGACCGCCTCTGGGCCCGGCTCAGCGAGGCGCTCGACGACGTCCACCTGCGCGGGGCGATGAGCCCGCGCCTGCCGAACAACCTCAATGTCGGCATCGACGGCCTGACCGGGCGTGACCTGGTGCTGGGCCTGTCAGGCATTGCCCTGTCGCCGGGCGCCGCGTGCGCGTCCACGTCGGCTGCGCCGTCGCACGTGCTCATGTCCCTCGGCCTCACGGAGGCGGAGGCGCGGAGTTCGCTGCGCTTCGGCCTGCTGCGGACCGTCACCGAGACCGAGGTGGACGAGATCGCGGCACGGGTCGTCGCAACGGTGGCGGCGCTCAGGAAGCAGAGAGCCGCGCTACCATGAGAGAGGCGGCGGACGGCCGTCGCCCTACAGAGCCATGATGTACATCACCCTCGATGCGGGTCGGCAGATCCGCAAACTCCTGGAGAAGCAGGGCCTGCCCCAGGGCGGACTGCGGGTCGGCGTGAAGGCCGGGGGCTGCAGCGGCCTGAGTTACGTGTTCTCGTGGGAAGGCGCACCCCGCGAGCAGGACCAGGTCTTCGAAGGACCTGACGACTCCCGGGTCTACGTGGACCCGAAGAGCATCAAGTTCCTCGACGGCACGCAGCTCGACTTCGACACCAATCTCATCAGCAAGGGCTTCGTGGTCAACAACCCCCAGGCCAAGGGCACCTGCGGCTGCGGCACGTCCTTCACCCTCAGCTAGGCGCTGGCGCGGCTTCGAGGCTTTCGTCGCGAGGCGCCTCGTTCACGTCGAGACGGCCCACTTCGCCCGCCCGTTCCAGCGCACTGCGGAACAGGATCGGGCCGATGGTCTCGTGCAGCGCGATCATCGAGACGATCAGCGCGTACATCCGTCCGCCCCAGTCGGGGAACTCGGCGTTGATGAGGATGGCGAGGCCGAGCGTCACGCCCGCCTGAGAGACCAGACCACGCCAGGCGAGGGCCGGGGCCTGTCCGTGCAGTCCGGCGATGCGCGATCCCACCGTCGCCGTGATCCGGATCAACACCATCCGCAGGGCCGAGATCCCGACCGCCAGTCCGCCGACGGCTGCGAGGGCCCCGAGGTGCAGGTTGGCGCCTGCCGCCGCGAAGAACAGCACCAGCACCGGCAGCGCCCCACGCTCCACCGCGTGCCGCAGCGCATCGCCCTCGGGCGGCGCCACGTTCTCCACGACCAGACCGGCGCCGAGCGCCGCGAGCAGCGGCTCGAAGTGCAGCGCCGCTCCGACCTGGCTCAGGAGCACGCTGACACCCAGCAGCATCACCGTGAGCTCGCGGCCGACGTAGCGCAGGTAGAAGGCGAAGCAGGCGCCGACGATCCCCCCGAATGCGAAGGACCCGAAGATCTCCCAGGCGAGGCCGGAGAGGATGCCATGGCCGGCTTGCCCGACGCCGGTGACGAACCGCACGCTCTCCATCGACAGCGTGAAGAGCAGGATGAGCATCAGGTCGGCCAGCACGACGAGCGCGAGCACGAGTTCCGACAAGGGCCCGCGCGCGCGACTCTCGGTGATCACGGCGATGCTCACGGTGGGCGAGAAGCTGACGGTCACCGTCGCAAGCAGCGCGGCCAGCGTCAGTCGAGCCGGGCCAGTCACCTCCGGCGCAATGGGCAGCCACGACCAGGTCGCGAAGAACAGCAGGGTGAGCGTCACCCACATCAGCGCGATCATCACGCCGCCCATCGTCAGCATGGCGCGCAGTTGCGGCCGGAGCCGCGTGAAGTTGATCTCCAGGCCGGCGATGAAGGCGATCAACGCGATGGCCACGCCGTTGACCACCTGGAGTTCGCGGGCCATCGACGGCGTCAGGATTGCCGTGGCGTAAGGTCCGCAGGCGATGCCGAAGAACAGGTAGCCGGAGATGCGAGGCAACCGGAAGCGCTCGAACAGCTCGCCCGTCAGCGCTGCCGCGATGAGTGCAAAGCCCACCGCAAGCGCCGTCCCGGAACCGGCGCGTCCGATGGTCTCGTCCACGCGCGTGACGACCGCCGCCGTGGTGAGGATGATGACCAGCGCGAGTAAGCGAATCATGCCTGCGGCTCCTCTGGTCGCCGGAGGGCCAGCGCCAGGGCCTCCGACACGAGCGTGGCGAACACCACGGCCGTGAGCACGGCGGTCATCGCCGGGGTGCGAATCACCTGGAGCAGGTGCAGTGCGATGGCGATGCCGAGCAGGCCGGGTGCGATGAGGTGCGTGCCGAGCTCCCCCGCACTGACATGCCCCTGCAGGCGGGTGGCGAGCCAGCCCCCGGCCAGCTTGGCAGCCAGCCGGAAGAGCACCAGGGGTGCCGCGATCCAGACGGCCTCGAGCGAGAACTGGCACGAGGCACCCGCCACGATCAGGAGCACCACGATCAGCGGATGCTGCACGCGCTGGAGATCCTCACCCACGACGCGGTCGGCGTCGCCGGGCATCACCACCCACAGGAACCCCGCGGTGAGGCCCGCCAGCAGAGGCGAGAGCCCCAGGAATGCCGACGTGCCGCCGATGAGCGCGGCCGTGCCGGCGATGAAGACGTTCCGTTCCGCGCGCGTGTGCGCGCGCTCGAACAGCAGCCAGCCGGCCGTGCCGATGGCGATGCCGAGCATCACGGTGCGGAACAGCCAGCCCGTCGCCAGCCACAGCGGCATCGGCTCCAGGGCCCCCAGCATCACCACGAGCACGCCGCTCACGACCACGGGCAGCACGTCGTCCATGTCGGCGATACGGACCGCCTCGCCGTGCGCGTCGAAGCGATCGTCTCCGCCCGCGGCCGACGACGCGGCGGCACAGAGCCCGAGCGCAATCGCCACGAGCCCGGCCGGATGCGTGAATGGGATGTGCCAGGCGCTGAGCAGGTACCAGAACGCCCCGCTCACCAGCACGATCGTCGTGACGGCCTCGACCCCCGCGGCCGCAAACAGCCGGGCGTCGCGCGCCCCACGCAGATCCAGCGCGAGCCCGACGAAGATGCCGAGCACTGCCAGGGCCACCGTGACCACCGCGTCGAGGTACCCGAGCGCGGTCGGTGTGAGCACGTTGGCAAACGACGGCCCGAGCATGGCCCCGATGGGCACGAAGAGCACGGCGGGTGCGACGGCCGGAGCCAGGCCCAACGCGGCGCGTGTGCGCAGCGCATGCAGCCAGGACGTCGCGGTGCCGGACGGTCGCTTCAGGGCGGAGTCGAGGGCGTCGACGCCGCCTACTTCCCGCCAGTCGTCACGGGCGCTCATCGCTGCAGGGCCACCAGCCGAGGCTGGCCTTCGCGTTCCACCGAGAGAAACACGGCGCCGCCCGTCGGGGCAGCGTCGAACGCCTTGGAGATGTCACCGGGCGAGGGCGTGCGGGACGGACCGACACTGACCACGAGGTCGCCCGCGACCAGCCCCGCCGCATCGGCCGCCGACCCCGGTTGTACGCGGATCACTTCGCTCCCACTTCCGGGCACCGCGCGAAACGTCACGCCCAGCAGGCGCTCGGCCGATGCTGGCGAGGTGCCGCTGCCGCCGTCGCTCGTGGTGCCCGGCGGGCTCGGCCGCTCGCGGACGGCAACGGGGACCGTCACGAACCCCCGGTTGCGCGCCACCGTCAGGCTCAGCGTCGTGCCGGGC